>NZ_JBFAHJ010000006.1:0-367352 GCF_040654115.1 Nonomuraea sp. NPDC050786 | reverse complement strand
CTGTCAAATTGACCCGACTTGCTCGACCTGCTGGAATTAATCCGCGCCCCGCTTCCGGGACAACCCCTCTAACTTACCAGCCCCTCCGGAGTGATGCGTACATCCACCGAAGTGAGGAGGAGAAGAAGGGTTGCGCCGTACCGCGTCGGCTCTTCAAGATTAGCAGCGCTCCCGAGCTCTCGAGCCGGTTCGCCGTGTTCCACGGACACAGATCGATCACGACCGAACATAGACTCCCCACGTGAGCAGCAACACGCCGCCAGTGGCGAAGAAGATCCCGACGAAGCGCACCCATCACGGTGACACCGTCATAGACGAGTACGCCTGGCTGAGCAACAAGGAAGATCCAGATACCACCGCCTATCTGGAGGCCGAGAACGAATTCCTCAAACAGCACACCGCTCACCTCTCCGATCTCCAGGAGGAGGTGTTCCAGGAGATCAAGGGCCGCACGCAGGAAACGGATCTCTCCGTCCCCAGCCGCAAGGGCGCCTGGTGGTACTTCTCGCGTACGGAGGAGGGCAAGCAGTACTCCGTCTCGTGCCGTGTCCCCGCGGAGGGCGACGCGCCCCCGGAGATCACCCCAGGCGTGCGGCTCGACCGCGAGCAGGTGATCCTGGACGGCAACGAGCTCGCCGGCGACAGCCCGTTCTTCTCGATCGGCACCAGCGCCGTCACTCCGGACGGCACGATGCTGGCCTACGCGACCGACTACAAGGGCGACGAGCGCTTCACGCTCAGGTTCAAGAATCTCGAGACGGGCGAGGTGCTCCCCGACGAGATCACGGACATCTTCTACGGGGGCTGCTGGTCGGCCGACGGCTCGACGTTCTTCTACACGCGCGTGGACGACGCCTGGCGCCCGTTCCAGGTCTACCGGCACACCCTCGGCACCGAGGAGGACGTGCTGGTCTACGAGGAGACCGACGAGCGTTACTGGGTCGGCATCGGGCTCACGCGGAGCGAGAAGTACCTGGTGCTCGGCGCGGGCAGCAAGATCACCAGCGAGGTGCGCCTTCTCGACGCCACCGACCCCACGGGTGAGTTCACGGTGGTGCGCCCCAGGAAGACGGGCGTCGAGTACGGCGTCGAGCACGCGGGCGACTTCTTCTACGTGCTCCACAACGAGAACGCCGAGAACTTCGAGCTGGCCACCGCGCCGCTCGACGACCCCGCCACCTGGACCCCGCTGATCGCCCACCGCGACGACACCCGGCTCCTGGAGATCGACGCGTTCTCCGACCACGCCGTCGTGCACTTCCGCCGCGACGGGCTGACCGGTCTGCGGATCCTCCCCTATCCGAACCATCCCGACGCGCAGGACTGGCGTGGGCGGATCGAGGCCGCCGAGCGGAACGCGTACGAGATCGACTTCCCCGAGCCGCTCTACGACGTCGGCCCCGCGGGCAACCCGGAGTTCACCACCACCAGGCTCAGGCTGGCGTACACGAGCATGGTCACCCCGCCCAGCGTGTACGACTACGAGCTCGACACGCACGAGCTGATCCTGCTCAAGCGGCGCCCGGTGCTGGGCGGCTTCGACCCCGCTGACTACGAGCAGTTCAGGGAGTGGGCCACGGCCGAGGACGGCACGAGGATCCCCGTGTCCATCGTGAAGCGCAAGGACGCCGCCAAGCCCGCCCCGACCGTGCTGTACGGGTACGGAAGCTACGAGACCTCCATCGACCCCGCCTTCTCGGTCCCGAGGCTCTCGCTGCTCGACCGCGGGTTCGTCTTCGCCGTCGCGCACGTCAGGGGCGGCGGCGAGATGGGCCGCCGCTGGTACGAGGAGGGCAAGCTCACCAGGAAGCGCAACACGTTCACCGACTTCGTGGCCGTGGCGAGGCACCTGAAGGCGACCGGATGGAGCGAGCGGATCATCGCCAGGGGCGGCTCCGCGGGCGGCCTGCTGATGGGCGCCGTGACGAACCTCGCGCCGGAGGAGTTCGCGGGCGTGGTGGCAGAGGTGCCGTTCGTCGACGCGTTGAACACCATCCTCGATCCCTCGCTCCCGCTCACCGTGATCGAATGGGACGAGTGGGGCGACCCGCTCCACGACCCCGACGTCTACGCCTACATGAAGAGCTACACGCCGTACGAGAACGTGGACGGCCGGGCGTACCCGCCGATCCTGGCGATCACCAGCCTGAACGACACCCGCGTGATGTACCACGAGCCGGCGAAGTGGATCGCCAGGCTCCGCGCGACGGCGAGCGGCGGGCCGTTCCTGCTCAAGACGGAGATGGGCGCCGGGCACGGCGGACGCAGCGGGCGCTACGACGCCTGGCGCGAGGAGGCCTTCGCGCTGTCGTGGATCATCGAAAGGGGCACCTCATGACCTACCAGGCAGACGAGCGGCGTTACGAGCGGCAGCCGTACAACCGCAGCGGCCGCAGCGGGCTGAAGTTGCCCGCGGTGTCCCTGGGCCTGTGGCACAACTTCGGCGACAACCGGCCGATCGAGAACTCCCGGGCGATCCTGCGGCGCGCGTTCGATCTCGGGGTGACCCACTTCGACCTGGCCAACAACTACGGCGTCCCGTACGGCTCGGCGGAGCAGAACTTCGGGCGCATCCTGCGCGAGGATTTCGCGCACTATCGGGATGAGCTGATCATCTCCACCAAGGCCGGGTACGACATGTGGCCGGGCCCGTACGGCGAGTGGGGCTCGCGCAAATACCTCCTGGCCAGCCTCGACCAGTCACTTCAGCGCATGGGCCTGGAGTACGTCGACATCTTCTACAGCCACCGCCCCGACCCGGAGACGCCGCTCGAGGAGACCATGGGGGCGCTCGACCGGGCCGTACGCTCGGGCAAGGCGCTCTACGCGGGCATCTCCAGCTACTCGGCCGAGCAGACCGCCCAGGCCGCGCGGATCATGCGCGAGCTGGGCACGCCGCTGCTCATCCACCAGCCGTCCTACTCGATGATCAACCGGTGGATCGAGGACGGCCTGCTGGACGCGGTGGAGGAGGCGGGCATGGGCTGCATCGTGTTCTCGCCGCTGGCACAGGGCCTGCTGACCGACCGCTACCTCGACGGCGTGCCGGCCGACTCGCGGGCGGCCACGAGCCGGTTCCTGAGCGAGGACCGGATCAACCGCGAGCTGGCGCGCGACCTCAACGAGATCGCGAAGGGCCGGGGGCAGACGCTGGCCCAGATGGCGCTGTCGTGGACGCTGAAGGACCCGCGGGTGACGAGCACGCTGATCGGGGCGAGCAGCGTGAAGCAGCTCGAGGACAACGTCGCCTGCGTGGACGGCCCCGCCTTCACGGAGGACGAACTTCAGGCCATCGAGAAAATCACAGCGCTTCGTGCCGCTGGAGGTAGGTGAAGGAGGCCCAGCCGGGCAGCACCGGGAGCCAGAACGTGAAGAGCCGGTGCAGCAGCACGGCCGAGGTGGCCAGCTCGGCCGGCAGGCCCGCCACGGTCAGCCCCAGCACGAGCGCGCCCTCGACCGCGCCCAGCCCGCCGGGTGTGGGTGCGGCCGAGCCGATCGCGTTGGCCGTGAGGTAGACGACGGCCACGGCGGTGAAGCTGAGGTCACCGCCGAAGGCCGCCACACAGGCGTCCAGGCAGACCACGAACGCGATGGTGATCATGAGCGTGCCCGTGCACGCCTCGACCATCTTGCGCGGCGACTGCAGCACGTCGAGGAGCCGCGGCAGCACGTTCGAGAAGAGCCTGCGCATCCGCGAGGTGACCATCCTGCGCAGCGGCGGCACGCCGAGCACGATCACGACCAGCACCGCCACCGCCAGCAGCACCCCGACGAGCCCGCGCGACGGCGTGAACGAGGTGTTGGTGTTGGAGCCGGTGATGTAGGCGAACAGCAGCAGCAGCGCGATGTGGAAGACCAGCATGATGAGCTGCGAGGCCCCCACGCTCGCCACCGCGCTGGCCGGCGGGATGCCGCGCTTCTGCAGGTAGCGGGTGTTGATGGCGACGCCGCCCACGGCCGCGGGCGTGACGAGCTTGACGAACGAGGAGGCGAACTGCACGAGCACCGTGCGCCACAGCGGCAGGTACTCGGGCACGAACCCCCTCAGCATCAGCGCGGCGGCCACGAAGCTGGTGAACGAGGCGACCAGCGCGAGCCCCGACCAGGCCCAGTTGGCCGTGGTGACCACCTGGTAGACGTTGACCTGGCTGAGCTGGGAGAGCAGGAAGTAGGCGGCCAGCGTGCTGGCGATGATCGTGACCAGGGTGCGCGGCCTGAACCGCTCGAGGCGTACCTCCTCGACCTTGGCCTGCGGCTTGAGCGCGACGATCTGCTCGCGGATGCCGGGCAGCACGTGCTTGGCCTTCGACAGGGCCGAGCGCGTCTCCCGGGTCAGCGCGATCTGCTGGAGCAGCGGCATGGCGGCGGCCAGGGTGTCCGGCCCCATGACCGCCGCCGCGGCCCGCACCGAGCGCTCGGGGCCGACCCGCAGCGCCAGGTAGGTGAGGAGCTGGGCGACGTCGAGCCTGAGCAGCAGGTCTCCGGCGGCGATCTCGCCGCTGCGGGCGTCGGTCAGCACGACGCGCCCCGCCCGGTCGAGGTGGATGCTGTCGCCGGTGAGCCGCCGGTGCGCCAGGCGCTGAACGTGCAGGAGCTCGACCTGCTCCCAGATCTGGGCCAGCAGGTCGTCGTCGATCTGCTCGTCGGGCACCTCGTCGAGCGGGCGCGTCTCGAGGTGCTCGTACGCGAGCAGCGCGGCCTCGGTGCCGATCTCGCTGGTGCCGAGGAGCCGGGGCGTGCTCGCGCCGGCCGCCTGGGCCGCGTACGCCATGAGCGCCTCGCGCTCGAGCTCGGCACGGAGCGACCTGATGGCCCTGCGCCTGGTCTCGGAGTGGAGCCTGATGCGCCGCCACAGCCGGTACGGCAGCCCGGCCACCTGCCGGTCGCGGTCGAGCACGGTGACGTCGAGGTTGGCGCCGTCCTTGAGCCCGATGGCGTAGCGGCGGCTGCCCTGGTGGTCGTCCTCGATGCGGCGGGCCGAGACCACCGTGAACTCCAGCTTGCGCAGCGCGGCCACCACGGCGCTCCCCGGCGGCCTGGTGTTGGGGCTGCCGACGCCGTAGAGGGTGGCGTAGCCGATGGCCATGCCGACCAGCACGGTGACGATGGCGCTGGGCAGCGTGATCTGCCTGCCGGAGAAGAACGCGAGGATGTAGAGCGCGATCGTGGTCCACATCAGCATGCGCCAGGTGGGCCGGCGCGAGATGCGGACGGCGGTGGCGTACGCGACGACCGAGGTGAGCAGCGTGTTCAGCGGCTCGATCGTCCTGTCGCCGGTCAGCAGCACGCGCAGGTCGTCGGCGTTGCCCGCGACGAGCCACTGCCCGAGCAGGAACGATCCGGCCATGCCGACGATCGCGGCGATCAGCCCTTCCGCGACGCGCAGGCCGTCGCGGTGGAAGACCCGCTCGACCGCGAACGCCGCGGGCACGATGAGCACGGCTGCGCCGCCCAGGAAGGCGGCGACCCTGCTGAGCAGGGGCACCAGTTGCGCGCCCTCCTTGACGTCCTGCTCCAGGCCGATGAGCGTCTGCTTGGCGACCAGCATGAGCAGGACGGCCGCGCCGAGCACGATCACCGTGGCGAAGAAGCGCAGCAGGTCGGAGGGACGGCGTAGGCGCTGGGGCAGCAGCGGCTCTACGACGTAGACGTCGCTTTCCGCGCGTGACTCAGCCACGGCTGGATCCCCCTCCGCGAGGTCCTCCGCGTCATCTCGTTCCCTGATTTCGGCCACCGACAGAGATTCTGCACCTTCCCGGCCCGACCGTACGATCTCCAGAATTCCAGTCTGCTAAATCGTCCCCGTAGTCGTCGCACCGGGCAGGCTACACGCATTTGCAGAACGTAGTCTGTGAGCCATGTCGCGTGAACTGAGAGTTTTGGGGGCGTGTCCGTTGGACTGCCCGGATACCTGCTCCTGGATCGTCACAGTGGAGGACGGCAAGGCCGTCAAACTACGCGGCAACCCCGACCAGCCCTACACCAGAGGCGCGCTCTGCGTGAAGGTCAACCGCTACCTGGAGCACACCCAGGCGGACGACCGCATCCTCTACCCGCTGCGCCGTACGGGGCCCAAGGGTTCCGGCCAGTTCGAGCGCATCACCTGGGAAGAGGCGCTCGACGAGATCTCCGTACGGCTGCGCGCCATCGTCGAGGAGCACGGCGGCGAGGCCATCTGGCCCTATCTGGGCACGGGCACGCTCGGCTACCTGCAGGGCTGCGAGGGCGTGGCCGGGCGGCGGTTCTGGAACGTGCTGGGCGCCTCCAAGCACTGGCTCAACATCTGCTCGGCGGCCGGCAGCAGCGGCCTGGCCCGTACGAACGGCACCGCGGCCGGCATGGACCCGGAGAACTTCGCGCTGGCCAGGCTGATCCTGCTCTGGGGCACGAACACGCTGACCAGCGGCCACCACCTGTGGAAGTTCATCCAGGACGCGCGGGCGAACGGCGCGCACGTCGTGGCCATCGACCCGATCCGCACCAGGACGGCCGACCAGGCCGACGAGTACCTGGCGATCAGGCCGGGCACGGACGCGGCGCTCGCGCTCGGGCTGCTCAACGTCGTGCTGGCGGAGAACGCGCAGGACGAGGAGTTCCTGGCCGAGCACACGCAGGGCTGGGAGGACTTCCGCCAGGAGATCCTCAGATATCCGGTCGAGACTGTGGCCGAAATCACCGGCATCCCCGCCGAGGCCGTCCACAGCCTGGGGATGCGCCTCGCGCACACCCGCCCCACCGCCATCCGCGCCACCATGGGCCTCCAGCGCCACGAGGGCGGAGGCACCGCGCTGCGGACGATCGGGGCGATCCCGGGCGTCACCGGCGACTGGCGCCACCCCGGCGGCGGCGTGGCGTACTCGACCAGCGGCCATGTCCACTTCGACATCGACATGCGCGACGACCTGCTGGCCAAGCCGGTCCGCACGCTGGTCATGACCAAGATCGCCTCGCAGCTCGACGACGTGAAGTGCCTGTGGGTGTACGCGGCCAACCCGGCGGGCTCGAGCCCCGACGCGAACGCGATCCGGCGGCAGCTCGCCCGCGAGGACCTGTTCACGGTGGTCATGGAGCAGTTCCCGACCGACACCGTGGACTACGCCGACATCGTGCTGCCCGCGACCATGCAGACCGAGCACCACGACCTGCACGCCGGGTACGGGCACCTCTACCTGCTGTGGAACGAGCCCGCCGTGCCGCCGCCCGGCGAGTGCCTGTCCACGACGGAGACGTTCCGGCGGCTGGCGGCGCACATGGGGATGACCGAGCCGTCGCTGTTCGACTCGGACCTGGAGCTGGCCGAGCAGCTGCTCTCCAGCGGGCACCCGTCGCTGGAGGGCGTCACGCTCGACCGGCTGCGCAAGGAGGGCTGGGTGCGGATGAACTATCCCCAGCCCTTCGCGCCGTTCGCCGAGGGCTTCCCGACGCCGTCCGGCAAGCTGCGCTTCCCGCCCGCGGGCAAGGCGTACACGCCGTCCCACACGACCCGGGAGCGGGGGCGCTCGCCGTACCCGCTGGCCCTGGTGACGCCCGCCTCGCACACGTTCCTCAACACCACCTTCGGCAACAACCCGGAGCTGCGGCGGCGCGCCAAGGACCCCGTGGTGCTGGTCAACCCGGCCGACGCGGCGGCGCGCGGCCTGGTGGGCGGGCAGCGGGTACGCGTGCACAACGACGGCGGGGAGTTCCTGGCGGACGTGGAGATCAGCGACCGGGTGGCGCCCGGCGTGGTGGCCTCGCCGAAGGGCCGCTGGCCGAAGCTCACCCCGGGCGGCGCCAACCCGAACGCGGTCGTGGCGGAGCGGGACGGGGACATGGGCAGGGGCCCCGGCTTCCACGACAACCTGGTCGAGATCAGCCCTTGTGCCGCGCCATGAAGGCATCGATCCTGTCGAGCACCTGCTGCGCGTGAGGGCTCGCCAGCAGGGCCGAGGCGTGCAGGCTCTCCCCCGGGATGACCAGCAGCTCGTTGTCCGGGGATCTGGCGGCGGCGTCGTGCGCCTTCGCCAGGTCGCCGGCGCCGCCGTAGCCGTCGTTCGCCGAGCCGATCTGGAGGAGCGGCACGGTCAGCCTGCCGGCGTTCTCCTCGCTGATCCGGCCTGAGAGGGCCACGACGCCGGCCGCCTCGGGGCCGAGCCTGAGTGCCGCGGGGACCGCGGTGGTGGCGCCGATCGAACCGCCGACCAGGAAGACCCGCTTGACGCCCCGCTCCTTGAGCAGGCGCCGGGCCATGGCGACCGCGGTGTCCTCGGGGAGGGACTGCGCGGAGCGGGTGTAGACGAGCACGCGGTAGCGGGAGGTCAGGCGGTCGAAGAGCGGGCGCCAGGAGCACACGGTGCCGCGGCGCTCGTACGTGATGACCACGCCGACGGAGCCCGCGCCTCCGATGATCCCGGGCATGTCGCCGTCGTAGGTGAAGATCTTGCCGTCGTTCTGGTGGTAGCACCCCGAGACGTCCGGGCCGGTGGGCGGCGGGGTGCTCACCGAGGCGCTGGGGACGGCCGGGCTGCTCGGAGCGGGGACCGCCCCCGTGCCGCCCCCGCTCCCGCACGCGGCCAGCGCCATCACGAACCCCATGACACCGATCAAGCCGCGCACGGCCGTTCCCCTCTCCGCAGACTATGTCAGAACTGACATAGTTCTAGGGGCACCTTATCCTTGGGCGACCATGACCTCAACGCTCGGATTCGCGATCCTCGCCGTGCTGGCGCGCGGCGACCGCACGGGATACGACCTCGCCGCGGCCATGCGGCGGCCGGTCGGCTACTTCTGGACGGCCGGACACAGCCAGATCCACGCGGAGCTGCAGAAGCTGCGGGCGGCCGGGCTGGTCGGGTTCGAGGCCGAGCACGGGCCGGGGCCGCAGGGCAGGAAGGTCTACCACCTGACGGCCGAGGGCATGCGGGCGCTGCGTGAATGGGTCACCGAGCCGCCGCGCGAGCGGCCCGAGCGCGACGAGCTGGTGCTGAAGACGTACGCGTCGTGGCTGGCCGAGCCGGAGCTGGTCAGGCGGATGTTCGCCGACCAGCTCGCCGCGCACGAGGCGCGGCTGGCCGAGTACGAGCGGCACGAGGCGTCATTCGACGGGCCGCCCGCGTTCGGGGATCCCCGGTTCGGCAACTACGCGACGTTGCGGTGCGGACTGAGTTACGAGCGGCACCGGGCCGACTGGTGCCGGTGGATGCTGGCTCAGCTCAGCGAGAGCTTGTAGCCCACGTGGGAGGCCGTGAAGCCGAGGTTGTCGTAGAAGCGGTGCGCGTCCGTACGTGACTTGTCGGAGGTGAGCTGCACGATCGCGCAGCCGCGCTCCCGCGCCCGGTCGACGGCCCACTGGATCATGCGGCGGCCGAGGCCCTGTCCGCGGGTGGCGGCGGCGACCCTGACGGCCTCGATCTGGCACCGCTCGGCGCCCAGCCGCGACAGCCCGGCCAGGTACGTGAGCTGCATGGTGCCCACCACCTCGCCGTCCTGCTCGGCCACGATCAGCTCGTCGTACGGGTTGGCGTCGACCCGCTCGAACGCCGCCAGGTAACGCTCGTCGTCCGGGTCCCCCTCGCGTGTAGCGCCGAGATGGTCGTCGGCGAGCATGGCCACGATCGCGGGCACGTCCTCCTTGCGGGCGGCGCGGAAGAGCGTTCTGTCTGTTTGCTGCATGTCCGAATGATGTCAGGGGCGAGTGCGCCCGCACGCCGCGGGCGCACTCACAGGGGGGCACGGAAGGCCCTAGAACGCCTCCTCCGGGAGGTCCATGAGCTCCTGGCCGGTGGAGTCGACCACGCGCCGCTCGGCGGCCAGACGGGGCAGCACGGTCTTGGCGAAGAACGAGGCCGCGGCGATCTTGCCCAGATAGAACGGGTCCTCGCCCTCGGCCAGCTTCTCCAGCGCCACCTCGGCCTGCCGCAGCAGCAGCCAGCCGATCACCAGGTCGCCCAGCGCGAGCAGGAGCCTGGTGCTGTTCAGGCCGACCTTGTAGACCTCGGTGGGCGTCTCCAGCGAGGCCAGCGCCCAGCCCGCCATGGTGTCGCCCATGGCCTTGACCTCGGCGGCGGCCTCGGCGAGCAGCTTGCGCTCCTCCTTCAGCCGGCCGTTGCCCGCCTCGGAGGAGGCGAACTGGCCGATCTCGGTCAGCAGCGACCCGACCGCGGCGCCCTGGTTGCGCAGGATCTTCCTGAAGAACAGGTCGAGGCCCTGGATCGCGGTCGTGCCCTCGTACAGGGAGTCGATCTTGGAGTCCCTGATGTACTGCTCGATCGGGTAGTCCTGCAGGTAGCCCGAGCCGCCGAGGGTCTGCAGCGAGCGGGAGAGCAGCTCGTACGACCGTTCGGAGCCGACGCCCTTGACGATGGGCAGCAGCAGGTCGTTCATGTCGTGGGCGTGCCGGTCGTCCGGGTCGACGAGGAGGGCGTCCTGGAACGTGGCCGTGTAGAGCACCAGGGCCCGCATGCCCTCGGCGTACGACTTCTGCAGCATGAGCTCGCGCCGCACGTCCGGGTGGTGGCTGACGGTCACGCGCGGGGCGGTCTTGTCGGCCATCCGGGTCAGGTCGGCGCCCTGCACGCGCGACTTGGCGTACTCCAGGGCGTTCAGGTAGCCGGTGGAGAGCGTGGCGATGGCCTTGGTGCCGACCATCATGCGGGCGTGCTCGATCACCATGAACATCTGCCTGATGCCCTCGTGCACGTCGCCCACGAGGTAGCCGACCGCCGGGTGCTTGTCGCCGAAGGTCAGCTCGCACGTCGTGGAGATCTTCAGGCCCATCTTCTTCTCGACGTTCGTGACGTAGACGCCGTTGCGCTCGCCGAGCTCGCCGGTCTCCAGGTCCACGAGGTACTTCGGCACCAGGAACATCGACAGCCCCTTGGTGCCGGGGCCGTGGCCCTCGGGGCGGGCCAGGACGAGGTGGAAGATGTTCTCGGCCATGTCGTGCTCGGCGCTGGTGATGAAGCGCTTGACGCCCTCGATGTGCCAGGTGCCGTCCTCCTGCCGCACCGCCTTGGTACGCCCGGCGCCCACGTCGGACCCGGCGTCCGGCTCGGTGAGCACCATCGTGGCGCCCCACTCGCGCTCGATGGCCAGCTCCGCGAAGCGCTTCTGCTCCGGCGTGCCGACCTTCCACAGCGTGTAGGCGAAGTTGGGCCCCGCCGCGTACATGTAGAGCGCGGGGTTCGCGCCGAGCACCAGCTCGGCCGTGGCCCAGGCCAGGCTCCTCGGGATGCCGGGGCCGCCCAGCTCGGCGGGCAGGTCGAGGTTGGCCCAGCCCCCGTCGACCAGCGCCTTGTAGGACTTCTTGAACCCCTCGGGCATCGTCACGGAGCCGGTCGCCGCGTCGAACACGGGCGGGTGCCTGTCGCCCTCCTCGAAGGAGTCGGCGAGGACGCCGGTGGCCAGCCTGTTGACCTCGTCCAGAATGCCGCGGGCAACCTCCTCGTCCACATCCGCAAAGGGCCCTGTGCCGAGGATCTCGCGCCTGCCGAACACCTCGAAGAGGTTGAACTCCAGGTCACGCACGTTGCTCTTGTAGTGGCCCATGGGTGTCGATCTCCTTGAACCGAGGTTTCTGTACTGGCGAGTAACCTTACTCTGAAATGCTACCCGCGGGTAACCCGTGCTATGCATGGCATGCTGCTCTCCATGGACGCCGAAGAACTCGCCGCCAGATGGCGAGAGCGACTGGATTCCTGGGCCATTCCTGCCGAGATCATGGCCAAGGCTCCCGTTGACCCGTGGAGCCACTCCCCCGAGCGGTTCGGCGCCCGTACCGACAGGGCGCTGGCCGAGCCCGACGACGGCCCGACCATGACCCGGCTCTCCGAGGCGCTGCCCGACAAGGGCACGCTGCTCGACGTGGGCTCGGGCCCCGGCGCCTCGTCGCTGCCGCTGCACGAGCGCATCGGCCACCTCTACGCGGTCGACACCTCGCCCGCGATGCTGGAGGGGCTGACGGCCAGGGCGGAGAAGCTCGGTGTGCCGGTCACGGCGGTCGAGGGCCGCTGGCCCGACGTGGCCGACCAGGTGCCCGTGGTCGACGTCGCGGTGGCCGCGCACGTGGTCTACAACGTCCCCGACCTGGCGGACTTCCTGCGCGCGCTCGACGACCGCACGCAGGGGCGGGTGGTGATGGAGTTGCCGCACCGCCATCCCATGAGCTGGATGACGCCGCTGTGGCAGCACTTCCACGGGGTGGACCGGCCGGTGCGGCCCGTCGCCGAGGACTGCGTGGCGCTGGCGGCGGCGCTCGGCTTCGCGGTGCAGGTGGAGGAGCGGGAGGCTCCCCTGGAACGATTCACCTCGCTGGAGGAGCTGGCGGCGAGCGTGTGCCGCCGGGTCTGCCTCGACCCGTCAAGGGCGCAGGAGGTGGCGGAGACCGTGCTCGCCCTGGGCATGTGGCCGGTGCCCCGCGACCGGTGGGTCACCGTCTGGTGGGAATGACCCCGCCGCGCGCCGCGTTCCCCTCGATGAGCTGACCGCTCCCGGACGAGACGCGCCGTATTTCCCGGAACGCCAAGACGACGCATCCCTGACAGCCTCGTCCCAAGGGAGTTCCGATCATGGCGTGGATCGTCATCGTGCTGGCCGGCGTCTTCGAGGTCGCCATGGCCCTCTCGCTCAAGCTCAGCAACGGATTCAGCAACGGGTGGTGGGCGCTGTCGTTCTTCGTGACGGCCGCGCTGAGCTTCGGCCTGCTCTCGTACGCGCTCAGGACCCTCGAGGTGGGCACCGCGTACGCGGTCTGGACCGGCGTCGGCGCGGCGGGCACCGCGGTGCTCGGCATGATCGCCATGGGGGACGAGGTCTCGTTGCCGCGCCTCGTCTCGATCGCGCTGATCCTGGCCGGGGTCGTGGGCCTGCGGATACTGGCTTGACGTCGGGGAGCGGCCCCGCTTAGGTGACTGCGTGATTGAAATCCATGCCGTCACCATCGACGCCGCCGACCCGTACGAGATCGCCAGCTGGTGGAGCCAGGCCACCGGGCTGCCCCTCGGCGAGGGCGACAAGCCGGGCGACGACGAGGTCATGCTCCGTACCGAGCGGGACCCGTTCCTGCTGTTCATCCGCGTGCCCGAGGGCAAGACCGTGAAGAACCGGGTGCACCTCGACGTCAACGGCACCGAGGGCAGGACCCGTGACCAGGAGGTCGAGCGGCTGATCGGGCTGGGCGCGACCGTCTTCGACGACCGGCGCCAGCCCGACGGCACCGGCTGGGTGACCATGCGCGACCCCGAGGGCAACGAGTTCTGCGTGTGCAGGAGCCAGGCGGAGAGGCAGGCGGCGCAGAGCTGACCGCACTGGGCCGGTCCGCACTGGGCCGGTCCACACTGGGCCGGGCCTCACTCGGAGGATCGGGCGCGGCCCTGCATGGCGAGCGTGAGGACCCCGGCGATGAGGTAGACCAGCGCGCCGTGCCACAGGGCGTCCACCGCCGCGCCGAAGACCCCGTCGTCGTCGAACACGAGCTGCACCGGGTAGTCGAGCACGGCCACGATGCCCGCGGGCAGCAGCGAGAAGCGCCACGGGTGCCGCAACGACCAGATCCTGGCCTGGCGGGTCACCCGGTCGCCCTCGTGCGGCCTGGCGACCGCGCCGACCGCGGCGATCAGGGCGAACAGGCTGATGCCCAGGCCCAACGCCCACACCAGGTCGCCACCGCCCGTGAGGACGCCCAGGCCGAAGCTGGCCGCGGTGACCGCGCCGCCGCCGATGGCGGCGGCCTTCCAAGGGGCGCCGCGGAGCGCGGCGCCCGACAGCGAAATCTCGTCGCGTCGGCTGATCTCGTTCATGTCATCCATGCTGCATTTCCGGACATCCGGCAGCATCGGGGATGAACCCTGATTTCGACCCTGGGAGTCACGCCTGATCCCAGGGTTCCTTTCAGGTACCGTCGCGGCATGAGCTCGAGCACTCATGACCACCCCCTGGCGCCTCCCCGGGTCGAAGAGGTGTCCGACGGCGTCTACGCCTACATCCAGCCCGACGGGAGCTGGTGGATCAACAACACCGGGTTCCTGGCCGGGCGGCGTGGCGTGATCTGCGTCGACGCCTGCTCGACCGAGCGCCGTACGCGGGCGTTCCGCGAGGCCGTCCGCACGGTCAGCGACCGGCCGATCACCACGCTGATCAACACCCACCACCACGGCGACCATACGTTCGGCAACTGGCTCTTCCCCGAGGCCACGATCGTCGGGCACGAGGGCGTACGCGAGCAGATCCTGGCCGAGGGCGTCCCGGCCTACCTGCCCGCGTGGTCGCCCGAGGTGGAGTGGGGCGAGATGGTGGTGACGCCGCCGTTCCTCACCTTCACCGACCGGATCACCGTGCACTCCGACGACCTGCGGTGCGAGGTCAGGCACGTCGGCCACGCCGCGCATACGACGAACGACTCGTACGTGTGGATCCCCGAGCGGCGGCTGCTGTTCTCCGGCGACCTCGTGTTCAACGGCGGCACGCCGTTCGTGCTGATGGGCTCGGTGGCCGGGGCGCTGGACGCACTCGGTCAGCTCAAGGCGCTGGGGGCGGAGACGGTCGTGCCGGGGCACGGAGCGGTGTGCGGGCCGGAGGTGTACGACCGGGTGGAGGGCTACCTGCGGTTCGTGCAGGAGACCGCCGAGCGGGGCCGGGCGGCGGGGCTGTCGCCGCTGGACGCCGCCAGGGAGGCCGACCTGGGCGAGTGGGGCGGCCTGCTCGACTCCGAGCGCATCGTGGGCAACCTGCACCGCGCCTACGCCGAGCTCGACGGGCAGCCCCTCGGCGCCCCGATCGACCTGGCCGCCGCCGTGCTCGACATGATCACCTACAACGGCGGCAAGCCGCTGTCCTGCCTCGCCTGACAAGCCACGGGTGTGATCACCTGTACCCGGGTATTACCGTGGCTGTACTTGCCGTTTGCGTGGAGGTCGTCATGGGTGTCGGGGTCAGCATCTTCTTCCTCACGCTTGGCGCCATCCTGAAGTTCGCGATCGAGCCGGACGTGTTCGGCAAGAGCGTCCACATGGACGTCGTCGGCCTCATCTTCATGATCGTCGGCGGCGTGGGCGTGGTGCTGAGCATCGTGCTGGCCCCCAGGAGGGGGCGCACCTCCGACGACAGGCTGATGCACCGCGAGAACAACCCGCCGGAGATCTAGAGGCTCAGCTGCACCGCGGCGCGCGAGGCCAGGATCGGCTTGATGTGCTGC
Organism: Nonomuraea sp. NPDC050786; assembly: GCF_040654115.1. Lineage (NCBI taxonomy): Bacteria > Bacillati > Actinomycetota > Actinomycetes > Streptosporangiales > Streptosporangiaceae > Nonomuraea > Nonomuraea sp. NPDC050786. Next base: position 352,183 of record NZ_JBFAHJ010000006.1, on the reverse strand, counting down.
GCGATCACCGCCTGGTGATCGGGGTGGTCGCGGTAGACCAGGTAGTCGTCGACGCTGTCGAAGTCGGCCACCACCCCGTAGTCGTGGTTGCCCTGGTTGATGCCCGCGTCGGCGCCCACCGTGTACGCGCGCAGCTGGGGAATGACGCCGGGCAGCTTGCGCAGCTCGGCCGTCACCCTCTCCTTCTGCTCGTCGGTGGCGTCGTCGGTCCAGGTGAACAGCACGATGTGGCGAATCATGCGATCAACCTTATCGGTGGTGTATCAAACCCGTCCGAGGCGACTCTGTACGAGGTGGGTGCGGGTGTCCCCGGCCTACGGCGATCGCCGGGGGAGGGGTCCTCCCGGCGGTCGCCGTGGTCTTTCCCGGCTAGCTCCAGGCCAGCATGCGCAGCGGGTCCTCCAGCATGGCGCCCACGTCACGCAGGAACATCGAGCCCAGCTCGCCGTCCACGATGCGGTGGTCGAACGAGAGGGCGAGCGTCGCCACCTTGCGCACCGCCAGCTCGCCCTCCACCACCCACGGCATGTCCCTGATCTGGCCGACGGCGAGGATGGCCGCCTCGCCGGGGTTCAGGATCGGGGTGCCGGCGTCGACGCCGAAGACGCCGACGTTGGTGATGGTGAAGGTGCCGCCCGCCATCTCGGCCGGCTGCGTGCGGCCCGCCCTGGCGGTCTCGGTGAGCTGGGCCAGCTGCTTGGCCAGGCCGGGGAGCGACAGGGCGTGGGCGTCCTTGACGTTGGGCACCACCAGGCCCCTGGGGGTGGCGGCGGCTATCCCCAGGTTGACGTAGTGCTTGACCACGATCTCCTCGGCCGCCTCGTCCCACGATGAGTTGATCATGGGATGGCGTTTCACCGCCGTGAGCACAGCCTTGGCCACCAGGAGCAGCGGGGAGACCTTGACCTCCGCGAAGTCGGGGAAGGCGCGCAGGCGCTGGACCGTCTCCATGGTGTTCGTCATGTCGAGCTGGAGGAACTCGGTGACGTGGGGTGCGGTGAAGGCGCTGGCGACCATGGCCTGGGCGGTCATCTTGCGCACGCCCTTGACGGGGATGCGCTCCTCACGTCCGATCTCGGGCCGCTCGGGCTCCTTGGTCTCCGCCGCCTCCGCCGCCTCCGCCGCCGCGTGGACGTCCTCCCGGGTGATGGAGCCCTGGGGGCCGGTGCCGGTGATGCCCCTGAGGTCGACCCCTAGGTCCTTGGCCAGCTTCCGTACCGGAGGCTTGGCGAGGACGGAAGGCCCGGCTGGGGGCGGCGTCGGGGCGAGGGCCGCCGGCGTCGGGGCGGGGGTCGCCGGCGTCGGGGCGGGGGCCTGGTGGCCGTCCACCTCCACGCGGGACGGGTTGGCCACCGGAGTGGCCGGGATCCGGGCCGTCTCACGCTTGCGGGGCCGGCGCTTCGTGGCGTCGGTCTTGACTCCGTAGCCGACCAGGACCGCCTGGCGCTCCTCCTTGGGGGCCGGGCTGCCGTGGGCGCCCGGCTCGACGGCGCCTTCCGCCGGCGGGTTGGGCACCATGTCCTCGGCCGCGGCCTGGGCCATGTCCGAGGGCTCGGAGGTGTCCACGGCGATGATGGGGACGCCGACGTCGACCGTCTGGCCCTCGTCGGCCAGCAGCTCCGCCACCGTCCCGTCCCACGGGATCGGCAGCTCGACGATCGACTTGGCCGTCTCGATCTCCACGACGATCTGCTTGACCTTGACGGCGTCACCGGCCTTGACGTGCCACCGGACGATCTCGGCCTCGATCAGCCCCTCGCCGACGTCGGGAAGCTTGAACTCGCGTCGCATCAACAGCCCTCCTCAGTAGCCGAGTGCCCGGTCGACGGCGTCGAGCACCCGGTCCAGGTCGGGCAGGTAGTGCTCCTCCAGCCGCGACGGAGGGTAGGGGGTGGAGAAGCCGCCGACCCGGAGCACCGGCGACTCCAGGTGGTAGAAGCACTGCTCCGTGATCCTCGCCGCCAGCTCGGCGCCGTATCCGCTGTTGACCGGCGCCTCGTGGACGACCACCACCCGCCCGGTACGGCGTACGGAGTCCATCACGACCGGCTCGTCCAGCGGGTTGAGCGAGCGCAGGTCGATCACTTCGAGCGAGCGGCCGTCGTCCTCGGCGGCCTTGGCCGCCTCCAGGCAGGTCTTGACCATGGGACCGTAGGCCAGCAGCGTGGCGTCGGTGCCCGGCCGGACCACCTTGGCGGCGTGCAGCGGCGGCCACCAGTCGGTGGAGGAGGTGTCGATGTCGGCCTTCTCCCAGTAGCGGCGCTTCGGCTCGAAGAAGATCACCGGGTCGTCGCTCCGGATGGCCTGCTGGATCATCGTGTACGCGTCGGCCGGATTGGAGCAGGCCACCACGCGCAGCCCGGCGGTGTGGGTGAAGTACGCCTCGGGCGACTCGCTGTGGTGCTCGACCGCGCCGATGCCGCCACCGCACGGCACGCGTACGACCACGGGGAGCTTGATCGCGCCCAGCGAGCGCATCGGCATCTTCGCGAGCTGCGTGATGATCTGGTCGGCGGCCGGGAAGACGAACCCGTCGAACTGGATCTCGCACACCGGCCGGTAGCCGCGCAGCGCCAGCCCGATCGCGGTGCCGATGATGCCCGACTCGGCCAGCGGCGTGTCGATGACGCGGTCCTCGCCGAAGTCCTTCTGGAGACCGTCGGTGACGCGGAAGACGCCGCCCAGCTTGCCGACGTCCTCCCCCATGATGAGGACCTTGGGGTCGTCCTCCATGGCCTTGCGCATGCCCTCGTTGAGCGCCTTGGACAGGCTCAGAATCGTCATTGGGCGAACCCTTCCAGGTACGCGGCGAACTGGGCTCGCTCCTGGTCGATCAGGGCGTGGGGCTCGCGGTAGACGTGGTCGAAGATGTCGAGCGGCCCCGGGTCGGGCATGGCCAGGCAGCGCCTGCGCAGATCGGCCCCGAGCTGGTCGGCCTCGGCATCGACGGAGTCGAAGAACGCCTGGTCGGCGTGTTCGTTCTTGAAGAGGTACGACCTGACCCGCTCGATCGGGTCCTTGAGCTTCCACGCCTCCAGCTCGCTGGCCACGCGGTAACGCGTCGGGTCGTCGGTGGTGGTGTGGGCGCCCATCCGGTACGTGAACGCCTCGATGAGCGTGGGCCCCTGGCCCGTACGGGCGGCTTCGAGGGCCTTCCTGGTCACCGCCAGGCAGGCGAACACGTCGTTGCCGTCCACCCTGATCCCGGGGAAGCCGAAGCCCGAGGCGCGGCGGTAGAGCGGGATGCGGGTCTGCTTCTCCAGGGGCTCGGAGATGGCCCACTGGTTGTTCTGGCAGAAGAACACGATCGGCGCGTTGAACACGCTGGCCCAGATGAACGACTCGTTCACGTCGCCCTGCGAGGTGGCGCCGTCACCGAAGTAGACGATCGTGGCGGCGTTGGCGTCGTCGCGCTGGATGCCCATGGCGTACCCGACGGCGTGCAGGGTCTGGCTGCCGATCACGATCGTGTAGAGGTGAAAGTTGTGCTCCTCGGGGTCCCATCCGCCGTGGTTCACGCCCCTGAACAGGCCGAGCAGCTTCACCGGGTCCACGTCGCGGCACCACGCCACGCCGTGCTCGCGGTAGGTGGGGAAGGCCATGTCGGCGTCGGTCAGCGCGCGGCCCGAGCCGATCTGGGCCGCCTCCTGGCCCAGCAGCGAGGCCCAGATGCCCAGCTCACCCTGGCGCTGCAGCGCCACGGCCTCCAGGTCGATGCGCCGGACGAGGACCAGGTCCCGGTAGAGCGACCGGACCTCCTCGTCGGTCAGGTCGATGTCGTAATCGGGGTGCTCGACCCGCTCGCCCTCGGGGGTGAGCAGCTGGACGAGCTCCGGAGGTGCGGCTGCACCACGAGAGGCTTCGACGGTCACGAGGCCTCCTTTGTCGGCCTCGTGACACAGGTGCTGTGTCTGATGATGACCTCGACAAGCTCGGTCATTGCCACTCCTGTGCGTGATTAAGGGCCAGGTCTTCGATGGGGTTGCCACCTTAGCCAGCCGTCCATGCGAGGAACCATCTGGTGGTGGTTCGTACGCGTTTGGGGCCATGGTGGCAGACATCACAACCCTCCGCGCAAGCCCCATCCTCTCCCCGTTCCCGTTGTGTCGTCAGCCACACGCGCCGGTAGGCTGTGCTTCCCAGTCACCCACCGCATCCAGGAGGAACGCAGTGGCCCGCGTCATCGTGGACGTCATGTTGAAGCCCGAGATCCTCGACCCGCAGGGCCAGGCGATCGCCAGGGCGCTGCCGAGGCTCGGCTTCTCGGGCGTCTCGGCCGTGCGCCAGGGCAAGCGCTTCGAGATCGAGCTCGACGGCCCGGCCGACGAGACGGCGCTCGGCGAAGTCCGTAAGATGGCCGAGACCCTGCTGGCCAACACCGTGATCGAGGACTACAGCGTCCGGGTTGAGGAGTAAGGGAGATAAGCTCCCCTGATTCCCCCTTGGTCGGTTAAAGCGGGGTTCCGGCATGCCACAATGCCACGGGCATGCCAACACTAAATAACAACAGGGTGATTTTGCGGTTAGCCCCGTTTTCACAGGGAAACCTACTCCAGGTGACATTCTGGCGCCCGGAGGAGTCCGGTGGATATTGAGTTCTCGTTGGCACTGCCTCGGGATGCGATCGGCATACCGATGGTCAGGCGGGTGCTCGGCGATGCCATGCGCTCACTGAACGTGAGCGAGACGTGCATCGCCGACATGCTCCTCGCCGTCTCCGAGGCATGCTCCAATGCGGTGCGGCACGGGGGTCCCGCCAACCGCTACGAGGTGACCGCCGCGATCGGCTACGGCCGCTGCGACGTACGCGTCGCCGACAACGGCGAGGGCCTGCCGACGATGCCGCTGCACTTCCCCCCGCCGGACACCGAGAACGGCCGCGGCCTGCTGATCATGCGCTCCGTGGTCGACGAGATCTCCTTCGGCATCACGCCCGGCCGTGGCACCACGGTCCACCTGCGCAAGCAACTCGCCTGGGACGACGAGGCCAACGCCCGTCCCCGCGAGTTGGCAGCTGTCTGAGCTGGACGTACGCCAGACACACGAGCCGATGCGGACCACGCGACAGCACCCGATAACCTGAGTAGACCGCCGCCGTCCGACCGACGGTGGCGCGTGCGCGCGCATTCCTCGGAGGGGACGACTGTCATGAGCGCTGCCCGTGTGGGCGTAGTCACGTTTCCAGGAACTCTCGACGACCAGGACGCCGCCAGAGCCGTGCGCCTCGTGGGCGCCGAGGCGGTCCCGCTGTGGCACGCCGACCACGACCTGAAGGGAGTCGACGCCGTCTTCCTGCCCGGCGGCTTCTCCTACGGCGACTACCTGCGCTGCGGCGCCATCTCGCGGTTCGCGCCGCTCATGGAGGAGCTCATCCCGGCCGCCAGGGCGGGCCTGCCCGTGCTCGGCACCTGCAACGGGTTCCAGATCCTCTGCGAGGCCCATCTGCTGCCGGGCGCGCTGACCCGCAACGGCTCGCTCCACTACGTCTGCCGTGACCAGAAGGTCAGGATCGAGCAGAACGCGACCGCGTGGACCAACTCGTTCGACCAGGGCCAGGAGATCGTCCTGCCCATCAAGCACGGCGAGGGCCGCTACGTGGCCTCCGACGACACGCTGGCCGCGCTCGAGGCCGGCGGTCACGTGGTCGTGCGCTACGTCGGCAACCCCAACGGCTCGCTCAACGACATCGCGGGCATCCGCAACGAGGCGGGCAACGTGGTCGGCCTCATGCCGCACCCCGAGCACGCGGTCGAGGAGCTGGTCGGCGCCCCGAGCACCGACGGGCTCGGGTTCTTCACCTCCATTCTCAAGAAGCTGGTGAACGCATGAGCACGGACAACGTCAAGCGGGCGGGCGAGACGCCTGACGAGCCGATGCCCTTCGCCGAGCTGGGGATGAAGCAGGACGAGTACGACCGGGTCAAGGAGATCCTCGGGCGCCGTCCCACCGGCTCCGAGCTGGCCATCTACAGCGTCATGTGGTCCGAGCACTGCTCGTACAAGTCGTCCAAGGTGCATCTCAAGCAGTTCGCCACCAAGGCGCCCAAGTCCGAGGCCCTCCTGGTGGGCATGGGCGAGAACGCGGGCGTGGTGGACATCGGCGACGGCTGGGCGGCCACGTTCAAGATCGAGTCGCACAACCACCCGTCCTACGTCGAGCCGCACCAGGGCGCGGCCACCGGCGTCGGCGGGATCGTGCGCGACATCATGTCGATGGGCGCGCGCCCGATCGCCGTCATGGACTCGCTCCGCTTCGGCGGCGCCGACGCGGTCGACACGCGCAGGGTGCTGCCCGGCGTGGTCGAGGGCATCAGCCACTACGGAAACTGCCTGGGCCTGCCCAACATCGGCGGCGAGGTCGTCTTCGACCCCTGCTACATCGGCAACCCCCTGGTCAACGCCCTGTGCGTCGGCCTGCTGAGGAAAGACCAGATCAAGCTGGCCACCGCGCCCGGCCCAGGCAACAAGGTCGTGCTGTTCGGCGCGTCCACCGGCCCCGACGGCATCGGCGGCGCCTCGGTGCTGGCCTCGGCGACGTTCGAGGACGAGTCGCAGGCCAAGCGGCCCGCCGTGCAGGTGGGCGACCCGTTCATGGAGAAGCTGCTCATCGAGTGCTGCCTGGAGCTGTACGCGGCCGACGTCGTCGTCGGCATCCAGGACCTCGGCGCGGCGGGCGTGTCGTGCGCCACGACCGAGCTGGCGGCCAAGGGCACCGGCGGCATGCACGTCGACCTCAACCTCGTCCCGCTCCGCGACCCCTCGCTCAGGCCCGAGGAGATCCTGATGAGCGAGTCGCAGGAGCGCATGATGGCGGTCGTCAGGCCCGACGACATCCCGGCGTTCATGGCGATCTGCAACAAGTGGGACGTCCCCGCCACCGTCATCGGCGAGGTCACCGACACCGGCCGTCTGGTCATGACCTGGGACGGCGAGGTCATCGTGGACATCCCGCCGGGCACCGCGGCCGACGAGGGGCCCGTCTACGAGCGCCCGTACCACGAGCCCTCCGGGCAGGCGGCGCTCAACGCCGACACCCCCGACAGGCTGGAGCGGCCCGCCGAGCTGCGTGCCGCGCTGCTCCAGCTCCTCGGCTCGCCCAACCTGGCCTCCAAGGAGTGGGTGACCTCCCAGTACGACCGCTATGTCCGCTCCAACACCGTGCTGGCCCAGCCGGCCGACGCGGGCATGCTGCGCATCTCGGAGGCCATCGCCGGCGCGGAGCCGACGACCAGGGGCATCGCGCTGGCCACCGACGGCAACGGCCGCTACGCCAAGCTCGACCCGTACGCGGGGGCCCAGCTGGCGCTGGCCGAGGCGTACCGGAACGTGGCCGTGACCGGCGCCCAGCCCCTCGCCGTGACCAACTGCCTCAACTTCGGCTCCCCCGAGGACCCCGAGGTCATGTGGCAGTTCGCCGAGGCCGTACGCGGCCTCGCGGACGCGTGCAGGACCCTGGGCGTGCCGGTGACCGGTGGGAACGTCTCCTTCTACAACCAGACAGGCTCGACGGCCATCAACCCCACGCCGGTCGTGGGCGTGCTCGGCGTCATCGAGGACGTGGCCCGGCGGGTGCCGTCCGGGTTCACCGCCGAGGGGCTCAAGGTCGTGCTGCTCGGCGAGACGCGCGAGGAGTTCGGCGGCTCCGAGTGGGCGCACGTCGCCCACCATCACCTGGGCGGGCTGCCGCCGCAGGCGGACCTGGAGGCCGAGCAGGCGCTGGCCACCGTGCTGGTCGAGGCCGCCAGGCGCGGGCTCCTCGAGGGCTCCCACGACCTGTCGGACGGCGGGCTGGGCGTCGCGCTGGCCGAGTCCTGCCTGGCACGGGGCGTCGGCGCCTCGGTGGTGCTGAGCGGTGACGCGTTCACCGACCTGTTCAGCGAGTCCTCCGCCCGGGCGCTGGTCGCGGTGCGGCCGGAGGCCTACGAGGAGTTCGCGTCGCTGTGCGGGCGGCACGACGTGCCCTGCTACGGGCTGGGCACGACCGGCGGCACGTCGCTGGTGGTCGAGGGCGAGTTCGAGGTGCCGGTCGAGGAGTTGCGGGAGACGCACTCCGCGGCGCTGCCCGCCCTCTTCGGCTGACGGTTCTGCTCGAGGGCCGGTACGGGGATCCGTGCCGGCCCTCGTCGCGTGTCACGCCTTCTTGAGGCAGACCACGTAGACGGTGCCGCTGACACTGGTGCCTTGGGCGGCGGCGGTGGTCTTCTCGTCCTTGGTGTCGGTGGTGGTGGCGTAGGTGTTGTAGCCGTTGTCGTCCTTGGCCACGCTCACCGTCCAGCCGGAGGTCCCGCTGGGGGCACTGGTCATGACGACGGCGTTCTTGAGCGTGCTGAACGTGAAGCCGCCGCCGGTGGCCATGCCGCCCTGGCCGCAGCTCGCCGTCGCGGAGCCGGTCGAGCTCAGGGACGCGGTCCTGGTGTAGGAGGTGTAGCTTGCGCCGTCGCCGGGCTCGCCCTTCTCACCCTTGTCGCCCTTGGGTCCCTGAGGACCCTGGGGACCCTGCGGACCGACGGGGCCGGCGTGGCCCGCCGGCCCCTGCTCCCCCTGCTTGCCCGGCAGGCCGTCCTTGCCGTTCTTGCCGTCGAGGCCGTCCTTGCCGGGCAGGCCGTCCTTGCCGTCCTTGCCGTCAGCGCCCTTGGGACCCTGCGGCCCCGCCGGCCCCGCCGGCCCCGCCGGGCCGGTCGTGCCCTTCGGGCCCTGAGGACCCTGCGGTCCCTGCGGGCCGGTCTTGCCCTGTTCGCCCTGCTGGCCCTGCTGACCCTGCTGGACGGTCGTCGTCGACGCGCCGCCGATCAGGATCCGCTCCTCCGTCCTCCGGCACTTCGTCTCCAAGTTGACGATGCGGGCGTACCGCGTCTTCTTGTGCACGCAGGCGTGCACCTCGCCGGCGGCCGACGAGGCGGTGGCGACCCCGCCGACGGTCAGGAGCGAGGCGGCGAGTGCGCCGGCAGCGGCGAGGGTGAACGTACGTCCACCGCGGAGCTTGATGGCCACGGCTTTCCTTCCAAAGAACAGGTGGTGCTCATGTTGTGCATGAGATTCACGCTTCAAACGTTCCAAAGGATGACTCTGGCTACGTAACGTATTCATCACGAAGCGGAGGGTTACTGACCAGATTGACCGGATTTGGTGACAGTTGTGGGTAAAAGGACGCATTGGCGGCCACGATCGCGCGTGGATAATCGGGTCTGTGCCGACCCCCTACCTGCCTCCGGCCACCCACCCCGTCCGGGGCGTGGTCTGGGGCATCCATCTGGCGCTGCCACTGCTGGGCCTCTGGCTCCTGCTGTCGCACCCGGACGTCAACATCCCCTGGCAGCACAATCCCAGCCACTTCTGGATGATCATCACGGTGGCCGGGCTCAACGTGGTGCTGGGCGTCATGATCAGCGAGGCGTCGCGGCGGCGGCGGGACGCCCGGCTCTTCCTGGTCTCCATGGTCTTCCTGAGCAGCGCCGGCTTCTTCTTCCTGCACGGGATGGCCACCCCCAAGATCATCCTGCCGACCGGCTCCCTGGGGTTCGACCTGGGCCAGCAGGTGGGGCTGACGATCGCGGCGGCGTTCGCGTTGGCCTCCGCGCTGCCGCTGGGCGAGCGGGCGGCCACGGCCGTGCTGGGCTCGCAGCACTTCGTCCGCGCGGTGCTCTTCGGGTTCATGGTCGTCTGGGGGCTGGTGTCGCTGATCCCGGGGCTGACGGCGCTCAGCGAGCCGCCGCTCGCGTCGCCGGTCCCCTGGCTGGCCTGGGCGTCCGTGCCCGGCGTGCTGCTGTACGCCGCGGCGAGCGTGATGATGTTCCTGCTGCACCGGCGGCGTCCGTCGGCCATGCTGATCAGCCTGATCACGGCGTACGCGCTGCTGGCCGAGGCCATGGTCGCGGGCATGTCGCAGCTCAACTGGCACCTGTCCTGGTGGGAGTGGCACCTCCTGCTCACCCTGGCCTTCGTCTTCGTGGCCTACAGCGCGCACCTGCAGTTCCGGCGGGAGGGGTCGAGCGCGGGGCTGTTCGACTCGGTGACGCTGGCGGCGACCGTGGCGCGCATCCAGCAGGACTACGACCAGGCGCTGGAGGAGCTGGTCGAGCACGTACGCCGGGGCGAGCCACTGGCCGCGACCCGGCTGTCGGGCAAGTTCCGGCTGAACGAGGGCCAGGCCGCCGTGCTCGACCGGGCCGGCCAGGCGCTGGCCAACGAGCGCGAGCTGTCGGAGCGACTGGCCGCCCTGGTGGCGGTGAGCGCCCAGACCAAGGTGGGCCTGCCGGAGGGCCGGCTGCTCGCCACGGCGCTGGAGCGGGTGCGCCAGGCGTACGGCGACGTCAAGATCGGCCTGGTCGCGGAGGGCAGGACCCAGATCGGCTCCCGCGAGTACGAGTTCGCCGGCAACCAGCCCATCAGGCGCGACAACCTGCTGGCCTTCCCCCTGACGGTCAAGGGCCACCTGGCGGGCGTGCTGGAGGTGCCCGTCGGCCGTACCCCGCAGGACGAGGCGCTGGCCGCCACCCTGGCCGGGCAGCTCTCCATCTCGTTGGAGAACGCCCGCCTCTACCAGGAGCTCGACACGCTCTTCCGGCAGTACATGTCGCCGGACGTGGCCAACGCCCTGCTGGCCGACCCGGCGCAGGCGGCACTCGGCGGCGAGTTGAAGGAGCTGACCGCGCTCTTCGCCGACCTCAAGGGCTTCACGACGTTCTCCGAGAAGGTCACGCCCGGCGAGATCGTCGAGATGCTCAACCGCTACCACACGGCCGCGGTCCCCTGCATTCTCAACAACGGCGGCACGATCGTGCAGTTCGTCGGCGACGCGCTGCTGGCCCTGTTCAACGCCCCCGCCACGCAGGCCGGCCATGCCAGGGCCGCGTGCCGGGCGGCGCTGGAGATGCAGCGGGCCGCCGCCGAGGTGGCCGAGGAGATGGCGTGGAAGCGGGTGGACGACGTCGAGTGGCCGACGTTCAGGGTGGGCGTCAACACGGGCCCCGCCCTGGTCGGCAACATCGGCAGCCCCGAGCTGCGCGGCTTCAACGCGATGGGCGACTGCGTGAACGTGGCGGCCAGGCTCGAGGGCATCGCCGAGCCCGGCACGGTCGTCATCGGGGAGACGACGCTCAGGCAACTGGGCCAGGGCGCGTCCGTGAACCCCCTGGGCCGGCTCAGCCTCAAGGGCAAGGAAGAGCTCGTGGCCGCGTACGTTCTGACTGATTTGCAATAGAAGGTCGACACTCGTACCGACATAATCGGGCGCATGCAGCCTGAGCCCGGCGAGTTCCTTTCCCTGCTCACCGACGAGGAGGTCGCGGCCCTGCGCGCGGCCGGCCGCCCGCGGCGGTGGGATCGCGGCACGACCGTGATCAACGAGGGCGACACGTCCGACTGGGTCCTCGTGCTGCTGGAGGGCCGGGTCAAGTGCTCGTCGCACACGAGCGCCGGCACCGAGGTGGTGCTGGCCGTACGCGGCCCTGGCGCGCTGCTCGGCGAGATGTCGGCCATCGACGGGTCGCCGCGCTCGGCCACGGTGACCGCGCTGGAGCCGATCTCGGGGATCGTGCTGCGGGACTTCTCGGCGTTCCTGGAGTCCCACGGACGCATCGCCGTCCTGCTGATGCAGCTCGTCACCGCCAAGCTGCGGGACGCGGACAGGAAGCGCATCGAGTACGGCGCGTTCGACACCACGGGCCGGGTCGCGACGCGCCTGCTGGAGCTGGCCGACCGGTACGGCGAGAAGACCAACAGCGGGGTGCGCGTGGCGCTGCCCCTGTCACAGGACGAGCTGGCCGGCTGGACGGGCGCCTCCCGCGAGGCCGTCAGCAAGGCGCTGCGCACGCTGCGCGACCGGGGCCTCATCGAGACCGGGCGGCGGCGCGTGGTGATCCACGACCTCGAGGGACTGCGCAGGCGGGCCCGATGACGATCTACGTACGCCGTACGTCATAGTGGCGGGCATGGTAGCCGCCACCTCCCGCGACGACAGCCGCCTGCGCTACGCCTGGCGCGTGTGCGCGGTCACCAGCCTGGGGCTCGTCCTCATCGGCATCGCCGGCAGCACGCTCAACGTCGCGCTCCCGGCGGTCGTGCGGCACTTCCACGCCGGCGCGCTGGAGTCGGGCTGGATCCTGCTGGCGTTCCTGCTGGTCAACACCGCCTCGCTGGTGTTCTTCGGCCGGGTGGCGGACCTGCTGGGCAGGCGCGAGGTGTATCTGACGGGGTTCGCGCTGTTCACGGTGGCCTCGCTGCTGGCCGGGCTGTCGCCGGGTGTGTGGTTCCTCATCGCGATGCGCGTGCTGCAGGCGATCGGGGCGGCGATGATCCTGGCGAACGGCACGGTCATCATCACCGACGCGTTCCCGCCCGACCGGCTCAGCCAGGGCATGGGGGTCTACATCGGCACGCTCTCGGTGGCGCAGCTGGCCGGGCCCACGTTGGGCGGCCTGATCGCGGAGACGGCGGGCTGGCAGTGGATCTTCTGGGTGAACGTGCCCGCCGGACTGCTCGCGCTGGGCGTGGGCGCGGCGATCTTACGCCCGATGCCCAGGCGGCCGAAGGAGCCGGTGGACGCGCTGGGCAACGTGCTGGTGTTCGCGGCGCTGTCGGCGGTGCTGCTGGCCCTGTCGGGGGCGAACTCGGGCGGCCCCATGGTCGTGGCGGGGTTCGCCGTGTTCGCGCTGCTGCTGCCGCTGATCGTGTGGGCCGAGCGGCGCTCGTCCAACCCGGTGCTGGACTTACGGCTCTTCGGGGGACGGCTGCTGGCGTACGCGAACCTGGCCTCGTTCTGCAACGCCCTGGCGCGGTCGGCGCTGATCCTGGTGGTGGCGCTGTACTTCCAGGCGGCGCGCGGGGTGGACGCGTTCGCGGCGGGGCTGAGCGTGCTGCCCGTGCCCGTCGGGATCGGGCTGGCCTCGCCGATCACGGGAGCGCTGGGGCGGAGGGTGTCGCCGTACGCGCTGTCCATCGGCGGGGCGTCGCTGAGCGCTCTGGGGCTCGGCACGCTGACGCTGACGGCCGATCCGGCCACGCCGTACTGGGTGATCGGGATCGGCCTGTTCGTGGCCGGCTGCGGCAGCGGGACGTTCCTGACCGGCAACACCACCCAGGTCATGCGGGCGCTGCCCAGCGGGAGCCTGGGGGTGGTCAACGGCTTCCGCGTCATGATCATGAACGTCGGCATCGTGATCAGCGTGGGCCTGTCGCTCAGCGTCCTGACCGCGTCCGTGGGGCCCGAACTGCGCGCCCAGGTGTACGCGGGCACGCTCTCCACGCTCTCGCCCGTCGCCGTCGGTCAGCTGATGGACGGGTTCCGGCACGCGTACGCGGTGCTCTTCGCGGTGGCCCTCACGGGCGCGCTTTTGGCCGCCCTGGCCCGGTCGCGCCCTCGCTGACGTATTACAAATTGTAATACGCTTCGGATATGGGAACTCTCAACGTACGCACCGATGAGGCAATGGAGACGGCCCTTCGCGCGCTGGCGGGAGAGAAGGGAACCCGCTCCGAAGCCGTCCGCTACGCCATCCTTCACACCTACAAGGAGATGCTGCTCGAACAGGCCGCGGCGGATGCGGAGCGGCTGCGGAACGACCCTGTCGATCAGGCCGAGATGCTGGCGATTGAACGCTTCATGGGCGTTGCAGAGTGATATTCCGAGGCGCGATCTACCAGCTCAAGGCGCTCCCTGGAGCTCGCGACCATAAGCAACAGGGCCGCCGCTACGCAGTGATCATCCAGTCGGACCGCTTCGCCACCAGCAGCATCACCGTCGCTCTGACCTCGACAGGTGCCGGGCCGGCGATCTATCGCCCCGAAGTCGAGTTCAACGGCAAGAAGTCACGTGTGCTGACCGACCAGATCTACACCGTGTCACCATCGAGACTCGGCGACTTCATAGGCGCGCTCGAAGCAGAAGAGACAGCGGAGCTCGATCGCGCCCTGATGCTCAAGCTCGGGCTCATCTGAGCGCGGCGGCGAGCCTGGACTCCACGTCGCGGTAGCGGGAGACCGGGATGAGGTGGACGCCGTCGAAGGCGCCGGAGTCGCGGATCGCGAGCACCTGCTCGCAGGCCGCCTCCACCCCAGCCATGCGGTCCCCGGCCACCTTCGCGATCAGCTCCTCCGGCAGGTCGATGTCGGGGATCGCGGTGGCCAGCATGCGGGCGTGGCGCTCGCTGGCCAGGACCATGACGCCCGCGTAGACCGGCACGTCCACCGGGTGGGCGTCGCGCCAGCGCAGCTGCGCCTCCAGCGAGAAGCCGACCTGGAGGAACAGGAAGTCGGCCGCGCGCTTCCAGGCGGGCAGCGAGCGCATCGAGGCCGCCGCGCCCAGGCGGACGCCCGGGGAGAACTGGCGGGCCTCCTCGATCATCGAGCGCACGGTGAGGTCGCTGGTGCGGTTGCCGCTCGTCGGCTTGTCGCCGTAGACGAAGAGGAACTGCTCCACCCCGTACGCCGCCGCCGTCAGCAGGTCGCGCCGGAAGCCGAGCAGGTTGCGGTCGCGCGAGTTGAGGCAGGCGATGCCGCGCCCGCCCATGGCCTGGACCTCGTGGGCCACCGCCACGCTCGACACCGTGGCGCGGCCGATGTGGTTGTCGGGGATGAGGAACGAGTGGGCGATCTTGCTCATCGTGCCGATCTGATGCCTGACGTGCTTCAGGTCGGGCTTGGTGGGGGGTTCTATCTCGCAGATCAGCTCGAAGGTCACGAGCACGACCCTAACGTCTGGCCGCCAGCGCCTCTATGCCGCTGAGGACGAGATCGACGCCGAACGTGTCGTACAGCCTCGGCTCCGTCCCCTTGATCAGCGGGGAGGCCATCTCCACCAGGTACGGGTACGTCCCCTCGGGCAGTGACTGCAGGCTTGCCATCTTGGCCCGGACCGCGGCCGGGTCGACGGTCTTGACGTGCACGGGGGCGTCGGCGATGGCGATGGCGCTCTGCAGAATGTACTTGCTGATCAGGCAGCTCTCGTCGATGCCGAACCCGGCCCTGCGGGCCAGGCCGAGCGCCTGGTCCCAGACGGCCAGGAAGTTCGGCACCTCGACGGCGTCGATCTGCTCGAGCACGCTCTTGGCGCAGCGATGCGTGCGCAGCGTCCTGATCAGCCCCTCGATCAGGTCGCGGAACTGCTCCTGCCACGGGCGGTCGTCGGCCCGCTTGGGCGCGAAGCTGCCGATCAGGTGGTCGGCCATGCCGAAGATCAGCTGCTCCTTGTTCTTGTAGTGCCAGTAGAGGGCCATCGGGGTCACGCCCAGCTCCGTGGCCAGGCGCCGGATCGTCACGGCGTCGAGCCCCTCGGCGTCGCCGATCTCCAGAGCCCGTTCCGCGATCGCCTGTGCGGTCAATTTTCCCATCACGGTTGACAACTATACGCCGTACAAGTTCACTATACGACGTACAAGTACGGCGTACAGGAGGAGATTGTCGTGAGATGGTGGGCATTGGTCGCGGTGACCTTGGGCACGTTCATGACCTACTTGGACAACAACGTGGGCAACGTCGCGTTGCCGACGATCCAGCGGGAGCTCGGGCTGACGATCTCGGGGCTTGAGTGGATCGTGAGCTCGTACATCCTGGTCTTCGCCGGGCTCATGCTGGTCGGCGGGCGGCTCGCGGACGTGTTCGGGGCCCGCAGGGTGTTCCTCAGCGGGCTGGCGGTCTTCACGCTCTCCTCGCTGGCCGCCGGGCTGGCCGGCTCGGGCACGGCACTGATCGCGGCGCGGGCGGCGCAGGGCGTCGGGGCGGCGCTGCTCACGCCCACCGCGCTGACCCTGATCACCCAGATCTTCCCCGACCCGGGCGAGCGCGGGAGGGCCGTGGGCATCTGGAGCGCCGCCGGCGCGCTCTCCATGGCGCTCGGGCCCATCACGGGCGGCTTCATCAGCCAGCACCTGCACTGGGGCTGGATCTACCTGATCAACGTCCCGATCGGGGTGGTGACCTTCGGCCTGGGGATGTGGGCGGTCAGGCCCGCCTTCACCCGCGTACGGCACCGCATCGACGTGCCGGGCCTGGCCACCTCGGCGCTCGCTCTGTTCGCCCTGACCTACGCGCTCATCGAAGGCGAGGGCGCCGGCTGGACCTCCCCCGAGATCCTGGCCGCGTTCGGCGTGTTCGCGGCGGCGGCCGTGGCGTTCGTGCTGGTCGAGGCGCGGGCCGCCGAGCCGATGATCGCGGTGTCGCTGTTCAAGGCCAAGGTGTTCACCGGCGGCCTGCTCACGATGGGCGTCTGGTCGTTCGGCGTCTTCGGGATCTACTTCTTCAGCGCCCTCTGGCTGCAGAACGTACTCGGCTTCTCCCCCACCCAGGCGGGCGCCGCGTTCGTGCCGATGGCCCTGGTCATGGCCGTGATCGCGATGCTGTCGCAGCGGATCAGCGCGCGGATCGGCATCGGGCGCACGGTGGCGCTCGGGATGGCGCTCATGGGGACGGCGATCTACCTGCTCTCCGGCGTGGGCGCCGACGCCGACTACACGGACGTGGCGCCCTGGTTCCTGCTGTACGGGCTGGGCGGCGGCATGCTGGTGCCCCTGACGGCCGCGATCCTGGGCGGCATGCCCAAGGGCAGGTCCGGCGTGGCCTCGGGCGTGCTGAACGTGTCGCGTGAGGTGTTCGGGCTGCTCGGCGTCACCGTGCTGGGCGCGATCCTGAGCTCCAGGCAGAGCGGCAGCGACCTGCCGCCGCTGCACGCCTTCCTGGACGCGTACCAGTTCACCCTGGTCATCGCGGCCGCCGTGGTGCTGATCGCGATCCCGGTCGCGCTCTACTCCCTGCGCGCCCCCCGCCGTTCCGAGGAGCGCCAGGACGAGCCTCAGGTCACTCAGGCCACCGCCACCGTGGGTTCGTCGAACTGAGTGCGGTACAGCTCCTCGTAACGGCCCCCGGCGGCGAGCAGGTCGGTGTGCGTGCCGCGCTCGACCACGCGCCCGTCCTCGATCACCAGGATGAGGTCGGCGGCGCGGATCGTGGAGAGCCGGTGCGCGATCACCACGGCGGTCCTGCCTTCGAGCGCCTCCCCGAGCGCCGCCTGCACGGCCGCCTCGGAGGTGGAGTCGAGCGCCGCCGTGGCCTCGTCCAGGATGACCACCCTGGGCCTGGCCAGCAGCAGCCGGGCAATCGTCAGCCGCTGGCGCTCGCCGCCCGACAGGCGGTAGCCGCGCTCGCCCACGACCGTGTCGAGCCCGTCGGGCAGCGACTCGATCAGGGTGGCCAGCCTGGCCCTGCCGAGGGCGTCCCAGATCTCGTCCTCGCTCGCCTCGGGCCTGGCGAGCAGCAGGTTCGCCCTGATCGTGTCGTGGAAGAGGTGGCCGTCCTGGGTGACCATGCCGAGCGTGTCGCGGATCGAGTCGGCGGTCAGGTCGCGTACGTCCACGCCGCCGAGCCGCACCGAGCCCGAGTCGACGTCGTACAGCCGGGGCAGGAGCTGCGCGACCGTGGACTTGCCCGCGCCGGAGGAGCCCACCAGGGCCACCATCTGGCCCGGCTCGGCCTTGAACGAGACGCCGTGCAGCACCTCGACACCGCCGCGCGAGTCGAGCGTGGCGACCTCCTCCAGCGAGGCGAGCGAGACCTTGTCGGCCGAGGGGTAGGCGAAGCGCACATCGTCGAACTCGACCGACACCGGGCCTTCCGGCACCTCGCGGGCGCCGGGCCGCTCCTTGATGAGCGGCTCGAGGTCGAGAACCTCGAAGACGCGCTCGAAGCTGACGACCGCGCTCATCACGTCCACGCGGGCGCTGGCCAGCGCGGTCAGGGGCGCGTACAGGCGGGTGAGCAGCATGGCCATCGACACGAGCGCGCCGGGCGCGAGCTGGTCGCGCAGCGCGTAGAAGCCGCCGAGCCCGTACACCAGCGCCAGGGCCAGCGCGGAGACCAGCGTCAGCGCGGTGACGAAGGCCGACTGGCTCATGGCGGTGCGCACGCCGATGTCGCGCACCCGCCCGGCCCGGCTCGCGAACTCGGCCGACTCGTGCGCGGGGCGGCCGAACAGCTTCACCAGCGTCGCGCCCGGCGCCGAGAAGCGCTCGGTCATCTGCGTGCCCATGGCCGCGTTGTGGTCGGCCGCCTCGCGACGGAGCCGCGCGATCCTCGTGCCCATCCGCCGGGCCGGCAGCACGAACACCGGGAGCAGCAGGAGCGCGAGCAGCGTGATCTGCCAGGAGATGCCGATCATCGCGATCAGCGTCAGGACGAGCGTCACGATGTTGCCCGCCACACCGGACAGGGTGTCGGTGAAGGCCCGCTGCGCCCCGATCACGTCGTTGTTCAGGCGGCTGACCAGCGCTCCGGTGCGCGTCCGCATGAAGAACGCGATCGGCATCTTCTGCACGTGGTCGAAGACGGCCGTACGCAGGTCGAGGATCAGGTCCTCGCCCAGGCTCGCCGAGAGCCACCGGTTCAGCAGCCCGAGCCCCGCCTCGGCGATCGCCAGGCCGGCGATCGCCAGCGCCACCACGACGACCACGTCCAGCGCCTCGCCGCGGAAGATGGCGTCCACCACCCGGCCCGCGAGTAACGGTGACCCCACCGCCAGGCCCGCCATCACCACGCTGAGCAGCAGGAACAGCGTGATCCTGCGGCGGTGCGGCCGGGCGAAGCCGCCAATACGACGGAGCGTCGCCCTGGTGACAGGGCGACGCTCCTTCTGGTTGTTCATCGAATACAGCTGGTGCCAGGCGGTCATCTCCATGCTCATGGCATGGAACGGTATTGCCTCAAGTTAACTTGAGGTCAACTGCCGACCTTCCTGCCCTGGCCGTGCCAGACCACGGCGACCGCCGGGCGCGGCTGGGCGCCGTCGGGCCAGCGGCTGGAGGGCCTGTCCGGGCTGGCGCCGTCGGTCTCGCCCGGGTGCTGCACCGCCACGAACACGCTGCGCTGGTCCTGGGTGACCAGCGGGCCGCAGGTCTCCGCCCCGACCGGGACGGTGAGGAACTGGCGCAGGTGGCCGCGCTCCTTGCCCCGCACGGGCATCACGAACATGCCGTCGTTGCTGCCGAGCTGGTTGCCGTCCGTGGCGATCCACAGGTTGCCGTCCCTGTCGAACGTCACGTTGTCCGGGCAGGAGATCGGCGAGACCTTGGTCTTGTCGTAGCCGGCGAAGTAGGTGGTGGGGTCGTTCGGGTCGCCGCAGACCAGCGGGAGCGACCAGGCGAACGTCTTCTCGCCCGCGTCATTGCGCCTCTCGACGATCTCCAGGATGTGGCCGTGCTTGTTGGAGGGACGCGGGTTGGCCTCGTCCACCTGGGCCGCGGTGCGGTTGGAGTTGTTGGTCAGCGCCACGTACACGCCGCCGGTGACCGGGTTGCGCTCCATGTCCTCCGGGCGGTCCATCTTGGTCGCGCCCACCTTGTCGGCGGCCACGCGGGTGTGGACCAGGACCTCGGCGGCGGTCATGCCGTCCACGAACGACCTGTCGCCGGAGACCAGCGGGATCCACTCGCCCGAGCCGTCGAACTGGCCGTCGGAGGGCAGCTTGCCGCTCCCGTCGATCTCGGAGGCGGGGCTGTCGCCGGTGAATTTGGCCACGTACAGGGTGCCCTCGTCCAGCAGCGCGCGGTTGTGCCGGTCGAATCCCGGGATGTAGCGGTTCTTCGAGACGAACTTGTAGATGTACTCGAAGCGCGAGTCGTCACCCATGTACACGACCAGGCGGCCGTCGCGCGCCAGCGTCGTGTTGGCGGCCTCGTGCTTGAACCGGCCGAGCGCGGTCCGCTTGATCGGCGTGGAGTCGGGGTCGAACGGGTCGATCTCCACGATCCAGCCGAACCGGTTGGCCTCGTTCGGGTGCTTGGCCAGGTCGAAGCGCTCCTCCACCCGGTCGAACCTGCGGCTGCTCGACGGCGTCCCGGTGGTGATCGTGTAGCGGGAGATGTACGGCTTCTGCTCCGCGGGCACCTTGTCGCCGTTGACGAAGTACTGGTCGAAGTTCTCCTCGGCGGTCAGCACGGTCCCCCACGGGGTGGTGCCGCCCGAGCAGTTGTTCAGCATGCCGACGGGCTTGCGGCCCTCGGGGTCGGCGGCCGTCTTGAGCAGGTCGCTGCCGGCCGCGGGGCCGGAGAAGGCCATGGGGGTCTGAGCGGTGATGCGGCGGTTGTAGCGGCGGCGGCCCTTGGTGACCAGCTTCCACTCGCCCGTGCCGTTCGCCCGCTCGATCTCCACGACCGAGCCGCCGTGCGCGGCCAATGCGATCTTGATCTGCTCCTCGGTCGCGGCGGCGCCGCCGGTGTAACCGCGGAACATCAGGCTCTCGTCGGTGTACTCGTGGTTCACCCAGAGCAGGGCGCGGTCGCGGCCCATCGGGAAGAGCGTGACGTAGTCGTTGTTGTAGCCGAACTGCTTGTTCTGCGCGTCGGCGCTCTGGTTGTCGAAGTCGAAGGCGGGCGCGTCGGGCAGCACGGGGTCACCCCAGCGCACGACCACGGACGAGCGGTAGCCGTCGGGGATGGTAAGGGCGTCGTCGGTGTTGGGGGCCACCGGGGTGAAACGGAGGTCGCCGGCCGGTCGGCCCTGGACCTCGGCCGCCGCCTCCGGCTCGTCGGCCATGGCCGGCGCCGCCCCCGCGATGCCGGCGCCGGCCACGAGCGCGCCGAGCGCGCCGGCGCGCAGCACACCGCGCCGCGACAGCGCCTCCTTCACCACATCGCCGAAGTAGCCGTTGGCGGTGGTGTTGGCCACGTCATGCGCGCACGCGTTGCCGCAGCGGAACTGACAGGTCAGCGCGGAGCGACCGCCTTTGTGCGGGGTCGAGAGCAACGGCAGCAGCGGCCGTCCGCCCGCGTTGGGGTTCGCCACAGGTCCTCCATCAATGTGCGCGGTTGTACCGCCGGGGAGGTTACGGTCGCCGGCGAAACCTGAGGTGAACGACGACCTCCGTCTTGATGAACGCTTCCAGGGAGACAATGGTGGGGTGCCACCACGCAAACCGGACCCTGAGAAGCTGAGATCCGCACTCGACGGCCAGCTCGTCGCCCTGGACGAGCCGCCCTACGACGGCCCCGCCTCCACGCTGCCCGACGCGCTCGTGGCCGCCGTGCTGGCCGCCTACGACCGCGGGGTCCAGCCCGAGCGCGACGCGGCCAGGCAGGCGGTCCGCCACCTGCTCGACCGGCTGGCGACGGCCGCGCCGGGCCGGACCGTCGAGGTACGCGTCCCGCCGTACGCCGCCGTCCAGGCCGTCGAAGGCCCCCGCCACACCCGGGGCACGCCGCCGAACGTGGTCGAGATGGACGGGCGCACCTGGATCGAGCTCGCCCTTGGCCGCCTGACCTGGGCCGATGCCATGGCCAATGGCCTGGTCGCGGCCAGCGGGGCGCGGGCGGACCTGTCGGCGCATCTGCCGCTCTAGCGGCTGCCGCTCATCCAGGGAAACTTCTGCTCGAAGCACCTGTCGGCGAGCTGGCCCGGCAGGTGGGCGCACTCCTGGACCACGTTCCAGAACCAGATGGCCACGATCGCGAAGAGGACGAGCGAGAACGCGCTGATCACGATGCCGGCGACGGCACGGCCCTTGCCCGCGCGCTTGGCGAGCGCCACGCAGCCGAAGACGATCGACAGGATGGCGGTGATCAGGCCGGTGAAGCAGACGAACACCAGGAACGGGCTGGCCACGCCGAGCACCAGCGACGCGGTGGCCAGGCCGCTGCCGGGCCGGGCCTGCTGGTACGGCACGCCGTAGGGGGCTCCCGCGGGTGGCGGGCCGTAGCCGGGCGGACCGCCGTACGGGCTGGAGGGCGTGGTACCCGGGACGGCCGGCTCCTGCCCCTGGGGAGCGCCGTACCCGCCGGGGTACGGCGCACCGCCGGGCACTCCCTGCCCGGGCGGCGGGCCTCCTGCCGGAGGGGTGATCCCCCAAGGCGGGGTCTCGTCGGACGGCGCCCCTTCGCGCTGCGACGGTCCTTCGCGCTGCGGCGGTCCTTCGGGCTGCGGCGGTCCTTCGGGCTGCGGCGCCCCTTCACGTTGCGGCGGTCCTTCTCCCGGCGGGGGTCCTTCTCCCGGCGGTGTGAAGGACGGCTGCTCGCCCTCGTACCGCGAGGGCGTCGGCCTGCCCGGCGGTTCCCCCTCTCCGGGAGCGCCGCCCCAGCCGGGGTACGGCGGGGTGGCCCCGGGGATCGGGTACGCCTGGGTCACCTCCGCGTCGCTCCCGACGGGCGGCGGGGTCTCGGGCGAGGTGGGCAGGTCGGGATGGCTCGGCTCGCCGCCCGGCCTCGGCTCGTGCGTCGGCGGCACGTCGGGCGGCGGCACCACGGGCGGTGCGGGGGCGATCGGCTCCTCCCCCTGGCCGGGGCGCTCTTCGCCCTCCTCGGCAGGCTCCCCCTCGCGCCACCAATCGGGCGCGGGCCGGCCGGGCTCTTCCTCTTCCGGACGGCCTTCGCGCGGGTCCTGACCCGAGCGGGGCTCGTTCGGGTCCCCAGATGTGGTCACGTCTGCGTCTCCCCGACGGGTGTGCATGCGGGATACTTCACCCTTTCGCGGAGAGCATCGGCTAAACCCGGCGACACGGTAAAAGGCCGTCCATACTTCCGTCTCCATCCGCCAAACCGGCAGGCGGCGGCCGGGCCCCGCGGACCTGGTATCCGCGCCGACGCCGCAGCCTCCGTTGGCGCCCCCGGGTGTGCGAGCACAGAAGCCTCCGACCTAGACTGAGGCATGTGCTGAAGGGCGACGGCCGGCTCGGCCATGACCTGGACCCCCATGACCGCGCTCCCAAGGACGCCTGTGGCGTCTTCGGCGTCTGGGCTCCGGGCGAGGAAGTTTCCAAACTCACCTACTACGGGCTGTACGCGTTGCAGCACCGCGGCCAGGAGTCCGCGGGCATCGCGGTCAGCGAGGGCAGCCGCATTCTCATCTACAAGGACATGGGCCTGGTCGCCCAGGTCTTCGACGAGTCGGTGCTGAGCACCCTCCGCGGCCACCTGGCCATCGGCCACTGCCGCTACTCCACCACCGGGTCGAGCGTGTGGGAGAACGCGCAGCCCACGCTGAGCTCCACCGAGGTCGGCGGGCTCGCGCTCGCCCACAACGGCAACCTGATCAACACCCCTGAGCTGGCCGAGCGCCTGGCTCCGGGCTCCATCCGCGCGACGACCGACACCGAGGTCCTCACCTCGCTGCTCGCGCAGGACCGCACGCGTTCCATCGAGGACACCGCGGCGGAGCTGCTCCCGGAGGTCAAGGGCGCCTACTCGCTCGTGTTCATGGACGAGAAGACGCTCTACGCGGCCCGCGACCCGCAGGGCATCCGCCCGCTGGTCCTCGGCCGGCTGGAGCGGGGCTGGGTGGTGGCCTCCGAGACGGCCGCCCTCGACATCGTGGGCGCCACGTTCGTCCGCGAGATCGAGCCGGGCGAGCTGCTCACCATCGACGAGCGCGGCGTCAGGTCGCGCAGGTTCGCCCTGGCCGAGCCCAAGGGCTGCCTCTTCGAGTACGTCTACCTCGCCCGCCCCGACACCACCATCGCGGGGCGCGGCGTGCAGGTCACCCGGGTCGAGGTCGGCCGCGTGCTGGCCCGCGAGCACCCGGTGGAGGCCGACCTGGTCATCCCCACGCCGGAGTCCGGCACCCCGGCCGCCGTGGGCTACGCCGAGGAGAGCGGGATCCCGTACGGCCAGGGCCTGGTGAAGAACTCCTATGTGGGCCGCACGTTCATCCAGCCGTCGCAGACCATCCGCCAGCTCGGCATCCGGCTGAAGCTCAACCCGCTGCGCGAGGTGGTCGAGGGCAAGCGGCTGGTGGTCGTGGACGACTCGATCGTGCGCGGCAACACGCAGCGCGCCATCGTCCGCATGCTGCGCGAGGCCGGGGCCAAGGAGGTGCACGTACGCATCTCCTCGCCGCCCGTGGCCTGGCCGTGCTTCTACGGCATCGACTTCGCCACCAGGGCGGAGCTGATCGCGGGGTCCCTGACGGTGGAGGAGATCCGGGCCTCGCTCGGCGCCGACTCGCTCGGCTACATCTCCCTGGAGGGCCTGACCAAGGCCACCACCATCCCCGCGGAGCGGCTCTGCATGGCCTGCTTCAACGGCTCCTACCCCATTCCCATCGATCAGGACAACGTGGGCAAGTTCGTGCTGGAGAGCAAAGCGTGAGTACCTACGAGGCCGCGGGCGTGGACATCGCGGCGGGCGAGCGCGCCGTCGACCTGATGAAGGAGAAGGTGGCGGCCTCGCGCCGGCCCGAGGTCGTCGACGACGCCAGCGGGTTCGCCGGGCTGTTCGACGCCTCGGCGCTGCTGGGCTACCGGCGGCCGCTGCTCGCCACCTCCACCGACGGCGTCGGCACCAAGGTCATGATCGCCCAGCGGTACGGCAAGCACGACACGATCGGCATCGACCTGGTCGGCATGGTCCTCGACGACCTGGTGGTCTGCGGGGCCGAGCCGCTGTTCATGACTGACTACATCGCCTGCGGCAAGGTGGTGCCCGAGCGCGTCGCCGAGATCGTCGGCGGGGTGGCCGAGGGCTGCCGGCTGGCGGGAGCCGCTCTGGTGGGCGGTGAGACGGCCGAGCACCCCGGGGCCATGGGGCCGGACGAGTACGACCTGGCAGGGGCCGGCACGGGTGTCGTCGAGGCCGACGCCATGCTGGGGGCCTCGCGGGTCCAGGCGGGCGACGCGGTGCTGGGCCTGGCCTCCTCGGGGATCCACTCCAACGGCTACTCGCTGGTGCGCCACGTGCTGCGCGAGGCCGGGCTCTCCCTCGACGCCGTGCTGCCCGAGCTGGGGCGGCCGCTGGGCGAGGAGCTGCTGGAGCCCACCCGGATCTACTCGCTCCACTGCCTGGAGCTGGCCAGGGCCGTTGACGTGCACGCGTACGCGCACATCACGGGCGGGGGCATCGAGGGCAACCTGTCACGGTCGCTGCCGGGGCATCTGGACGCCCTGCTGGACCGCTCCTCGTGGACGCCGCCGGCCGTCTTCGGCGTGCTGGCCGGGCACGGCGGCATCGCGCAGGCCGACATGGACCGCACGTTCAACCTCGGGGTGGGGATGGCGGCCGTGGTGGCCGCCGACGCCGCGGACGAGGCGATCCGGGTGCTGGCCGCCCGGGGGCTGGACGCCTGGGTGATGGGTGAGATCGTTCCCGGCGACGGACGTGCGCGCTACCGGTAACACGGCTTGAGCCCCCGGCCCGTGGACGGGCGGGGGCTCAACACGTTATAGAACGACCGACCACGTGACGAAGCCCCACGGTTACCCGTGGGGCCCGACGAGCATGGGCGAAGATCCGGCGCGGCCTCGCGCCGGGCCTTTCGCCTCATCAACCAGGAGAACGGCTACCGACGACCGGAAGGACGGCCATCGTCGTCGTCTCCGGCGCCATAGTCATCGGCGTAATCGGCATAGCGATCCGCCAGCTCATCGTTGAGGTCGTCGGCGTCGTCACTGCTGGAGTCTCCGACCCCGAGTTCGTCGCGAAGACGGTCAAGATCCGTGCCACCGCTGTTGTACTTCAGCTGGCGAGCAACCTTGACCTGCTTGGCCTTTGCTCGGCCGCGCCCCATTGGCTCGACCCCCTCGTGTGGGGTCGTCCCCGACCCCTCGTCGCTAACGCACCACACACTGACGCCGCTCACTTTGGGCGTCAGCCTATCGTTCGCCTATTACCGTACCTGTTTTGTGCCCAGCTCGGTACGTCGTATGGGCGTGGGGAGTCAGCGGCCCAGCCAAATGCCCCGAATACGCCCGACTTCCGACATTCTGCGCTCGGCTAGCCTATCCGCTGCGACGGCGGGAGGAACGCCCTCATCGGCCGCTATTCGGAAGATCTTCAGAGTCGTGTCATAGATCTGGGTCGCCTTCGACCTGGCTCTCTCCATGTCGAAGCCCTCGATCTCGTCCGCGACCTGGATCACGCCTCCGGCGTTGACGACGTAGTCGGGCGCGTACAGGATGCCGCGCTCGGCGAGCTGCTTCTCGACGCCCGGATGGGCGAGCTGGTTGTTGGCGGCCCCGCAGACGATCCGGGCCCGGAGCCTGGCGACCGTGGCGTCGTCGAGGACGCCGCCCAGCGCGCACGGCGCGAACACGTCGATGTCGGACGCGGTCAGCTCCTCCGCGTCGGCCACCACGTCCACCTCGGGGCGGCGCCGGCGCACCCGCTCGACCGCCTCGGGGTCGACGTCGCAGATCACCACCTCGGCGCCGTCCTCGTACAGGAGCTCGACCAGGCGGTGGCCCACCTTGCCGACCCCTTCGACGCCGACGCGCCTGCCGTGCAGCGAGGGCGTGCCGTACACGCGCTCGGCCGAGGCCCGCATGCCCTGGAACACGCCGAAGGCCGTGAGGATGGAGGAATCCCCCGCTCCCCCGTGCGCACGGGTGCGGCCGGTCACGAAGCGGGACTCGCGGGCGACGACGTCCATGTCCTCGCTGTAGGTCCCCACGTCGCACGCCGTGATGTAGCGGCCGCCGAGCGACTGCACGAACCGCCCGTACGCGCGCAGCAGCGCCTCGCTCTTGTCACGGGCCGGATCGCCGATGATGACTGCCTTGCCGCCTCCCAGGTCGAGCCCGGCCAGCGCGTTCTTGTACGCCATGCCCTTGGCGAGGTTGAGCACGTCGGCCAGGGCCGCGCTCTCGCTCTCGTACGGGTAGAACCGCGTGCCTCCCAGGGCCGGGCCCAGCGCCGTGTTGTGGATGGCGATGATGGCGCGCAGGCCGCTCTGCTCGTCGGCGCAGAACACGACCTGCTCGTGGACGTCCTTGTGGGACGTGCCGAAGACGTCGGTCACGGTGGTGACTCCCTGTCCGGTCCGCCGCGCCTTCGCGGCGGAGATCGCCTCAGCGTAGTAAAGCCACAACGGTGCACGCAGGTTCGCTTCGTGACACGATGCCTCCGTGCTGCCCTATGCCGCCTACCTCCGCGTCTATGAGCCACTGACCGCGTTCGCCGAGTCCGAGCGCAAGGTGTGGGCCGACTACGCCGACTCCCGTGACCGCCCTCGACGCGCGAACGCGCTCAATGTGGAGCACGGCGAGTCGGTGATGCGCCTCCTCGGCATGCCCCCTCAACCCGTTCCCGCGCAGGAGAGCCCCAACGCCTATCTGAGGCGCGTTGAGGACCGTCTCTACGTATGCCCTTGGCAAACCCGTCTGCGCTCGTGGCTGGCCTTCTCAAGGCTGCGTGGCACCGCTCCCGTGAAGCTGATGGACCGTCTCGTGCCCAAGGCGATCGCCGAGCAGACCGCCGACGACTTCGACCGGTTCAAGCGGCAGGCCGGTTCGTCCGCGTTGCGCACCCACATTCGCACCACGGCGTGGCATGTGCCGCCATCGTGGTTCGTGCCGTTTGATGGGAACGAGCGCTGGCTGGTGCTCGGCTCCTCCACTCCTGGGCAGGACGTGACGACGACTACCGGACGTAACCTGATCTACGTCACCTCCATGGCACAGGCCAGGAGGCGCACGGCGCGCGCGCTCGGCGTGCTGCGCAGGCACCTGGGCGACGCCGCGGTCAACTTCGACGTGGAGGACGTCGCCAGGTGGCTGGAGGAGTTCCATCCCCATTCCCTGGTCGAGCTCGACTACGGCGGGCTCGTGCACCTCATGGACGACGACGCGCTGCAGGCGGACCAGTCGGTGGCCGAGCTGTCGGCCGCCCTGACGGGCCTGGACACGGGTCAAGAAGAACTTGCCTACGCCATGTACCAGAGGGTGATCCTCCGGTGGAAGTCAATGCAACAGCTGGAATCTGCCAACTGAGGCCCAATGCGACCGTCTGACCTGCATGAGTAGGTCACGTCTCGCGGCTGCTCTCTTCTGCGAACTGAGTAGTTTGCCGTTTTCACTGCGATACCACGAACCGTGTCGCTAGAATCACCGAGCGTGACATCCCCATGGGGGCGGGCAGTTGGGTCAAAGAAGGGCTCGCCAATCGCTCTGCGTGGCGGTATGGTCACATCGGGTGATGCCGCATATGGCGCGGAAAAGCCGCACGCTCTGTGCCATAGGGGGACATCCGTGACACGCGCAAAGGCAGTCACAGGATCGCTAAGCCGGTCCACACGGAGGAGAGGCCGCACAAATGTCAGCTCGTACACCCGAGGCCGAGCCGCTGCTCACGCCCGCCGAGGTCGCGACCATGTTCAGGGTCGACCCCAAGACCGTTACGCGGTGGGCCAAGGCAGGCAAGTTGACGTCGATTCGCACCCTCGGCGGTCATCGGCGCTACCGGGAGACCGAGGTCCGGGCCCTGCTCGCGGGCATTCCGCAGCAGCGCTCGGAGTGAATGAGAGGTCGTCACGAACCTCAGGGGGGTATGGTGAGCCAGGCCGACGGCCTGGTCCACCAGTGTGACGACAACGTCGCATGGGAGAGGTGGCGCCGCCCGCCCGGCGCCATTCTTCTTCCTCAGCTCAAGCGCTCGAGCAACCCCGCCACCTCGCCGTCGTGCGCCGCGGCCACGCGGAGCAGCGCGACCATGTGATCGACGAGCAGCTTCTCCAGCATCGGCCGCTCGATGTCACGGCGCTCGAGCCAGTCGAGGCCGGCCGTCTCCACGGAGGCGATCCACGACCGCAGGGTCATGCGGAGCACCGGGCTCGGCTCATCCACCTGCATCTGCTTCTGGATGAGGCGGAAGAGGCGCCGGCGGACACCGTCGACGATCTCACCGACCTCGCCCGCCCTGTCGGCGGGACCCCCACGCAGCAACGCGGCGAACCCGGTCGCGTGCTCCTCGACGAAATCGAAGTAGCGCCTGAGCCCGGAGGCCAGCTCGTCGAGCGGCCTGCCGCCCCCTTGGGGGCGCAGCCGGGACTCCAGCTGCTCCGCCGCGCTCTTCAGCGCGGCCACATAGAGCTCCTGTTTGCCACCGAAGTAGTGGTAGACCAGGGCCCGCGAAGCGCCCGCCGCGGAGGCGACGTCGTCGATCGAGACGTCTTCCGCGTCGCGGGTGCTGAACAGCTCGAGCGCGGCCGCCATGAGCTCCTCGCGACGCCGGTCGACGCTGAGCCTGCGCCGCGCGGGTCGTGCCGTCTCGGCTGACTTCCCGGGTGTCACACCTGCACAGTAGCCGACGCCGTGCCGTCAGCTGACGTGTGGATATCCGGTCAATGTCGGGATCCCTGAGTCAATCAGTGACGGAGGCCGTACCCTGCGGCTAACTCGATCGTTTGGTCAGACAGGTGCCCATATCCGCATCGCGGGGGAGACACATGTCAGGACCGCCCGTCAACACGTCAACCATTACTGAGCTCAGAGAGGTAGACGCACTGCCTCGGCCCAGACCTACCATCCGCAACGTCGCCGAACGAGCCGGCGTCTCGAAATCGCTGGTCTCTCTCGTGCTGCGCGGATCCCCGCACGTGAGCGAGCACCGGCGCCAGGCCGTGCTGCAGGCCGCCCGCGAGCTCGGCTACCGGCCGAACGCGGTCGCGCGGAGCCTGGTGGAAGGCCGCACTCATCTGGTGGGCGCGCTCGTCGCCGACCTGCACAATCCGTTCTACGCCGAGTTCCTCGACGGCCTGCAGGAGAGCCTGCACGGCGACGGGCTGCGCATGCTCATCGGGAACAGCCAGTGGGACCCGGCTTTCGAGGACGAGGCCGTCGAGGCCTTCCTCGAGCTCCGGGTGGACGGGCTGGTCCTCCTGGGCATCGCGCCGACCAGCGAGACGCTGATCGAGGCCACCGCCTACACCCCGACCGTCGTCGTAGGGGAACGTGACATCGAGCTCGACGGCGTCGACATCGTGGTCGACGACGATCAGCTCGGCGCCCGCCTGGCCATCGATCACCTGGTCGGGCTGGGACACAAGCGCATCGCGCACATCGAGGGCCGCCGATCGTCGCGCTGCGAGGGTTACCTCGTGGCGATGCGCAGGCACTCGCTGGCGCCGTACATCATGGTCGAGGCCGCGGACTCGACCGAGGAGAGCGGCAAGGAGGCGGCGCTGGCGCTGCTGACCCGCGACCCCAGGCCCACGGCGATCTTCGCCGCCAATGACGTGGTGGCGCTCGGCGTGCTCTCAGCCGCGAGCGAACTGGGCCTGCGCGTCCCGCAAGACCTCTCGGTGGTCGGCTACGACAACACGCACCTGGCGGCCTCCCATCATGTCTCGCTCACCTCCATCGACCAGGCCCGCAGGTCCATGGGCAGGTCGGCGGCGGCGCTGCTGAGCGACCGGATCGGGGACCCCGCCAAGGTGTCCCGCCTGCGGGAGATCCACCCTGAACTCATCGTGCGACGGAGCACGGGGCCTGTCTAAAAGAGGATCAAAGCTGGGTCAAGCCGCGCGGAGCCGTGGCCGCGCGGCTGTTTACTCGTCAGGGTCATGCTAATTGTGGCCGGATTCACTCCGGTCACGATCTGATCCGGGGGAACAGTCATGCGTGATCCGGAACTGGTGTCTTGCGCCCAGCGCGCGGCGGCCGAGCTCGAGCGCGCCTGGGGGCACTGGCGGGAGGGAAGGGGCCGGGCCGGCGAGGGCGCCGCGGAGTCGGTCGCCAGCTACGTCGCCCACTCCCTCGACCACCCATGGGGCCGGCCCCGCGTCGTCCTCGGGCTCGACGCCGAGGACGCGCGGGAGCTGGCCGCCCTGCTGGAGCGGCAGGAGGTCGGCGAGCACGTCTGGTGAGCGCGGGCGCTCGCGGAGGACGTACGGCACACCACCCGCCGGAGTCGGCATAAAGCGGGATGCAGCTCCGGCCTTGCCGTAACTTGGATGTCATGCGTGCTCTGCAAGCTTCAGCACTCGCCGTTTGCGGCCTGATCGCCTCCGCGTGTGGCGGCACCGGCTCCGGTGGCGCCGCGGCAGGTCAGGCCGCTCCCGCGACCGTCGCGGAGCAGGCTCCCGCCACCCAGGCTCCCGCCACTCAGACCGCCGCCAAGCAGGCCCCGCCCGGCGCCAAGCCGCTCGAGGGCAAGGTCGTCGTGATCGACCCCGGCCACAACGGCGGCAACTACCGCGACCCGAAGGCCGTCAACCGCAAGGTCAACGTGCTGACCAAGTGGAAGCCCTGCGACACGACCGGCACCGAGACCAACAGCGGCTACACCGAGGCCGCCTTCACGTGGGACGTCTCGCAGCGGCTGGTCAAGGTCCTCGAGGACCGCGGGGCGAAGGTCAAGCTGACCAGGACCGGCAACGACGGCGTCGGCCCCTGCATCACCCAGCGGGCCGCGATCGGCAACAAGGCCGGGGCCGACGCGGCGATCTCCATCCACGGTGACGGGGCCGCCCCGGGCAACCACGGCTTCCACGTCATCATGCCCAAGAAGATCGACGGTCCGGTGGACAAGGTCGTGGGCGCCTCGAGCAGGCTCGGGATCGACGTACGGAACGCCTACGCCAAGGGCACCGGCATCCCGTACTCCAACTACATCGGCCGCAACGCGCTCGACTACCGCAACGACCTCGGCGGGCTCAACCTGTCGACGGTGCCGAAGATCTTCATCGAGTGCGGCAACATGCGCAACGCCGGGGACGCGGCCAAGATGACGGATCCGAAGTTCCGGCAGAAGGTCGCGGTGGCGCTGGCGAACGGATTGCAGCAGTATCTCAAGGCATGATCCCTCGCCCAGAGCTGCTGACTGATCTCTCCGGCTCCTTCGAGCTGACCTCGGGCGCGACCGTGTCCGGCGACCTGCTCGACGCCGTACGTCTCGCGCTCCCCGGGCTGGACCTGCGCCCCGGCGACTCCGGTGAGATCGACGTACGGCGGGATCCCGGGCTGGGCGAGGAGGCGTACCGGCTGACGGCCGGCTCGCGGGGCGTGGAGATCGTGGCCGGCGGCCGCGCCGGGGCCTTCTACGCGGCGCAGTCGCTGCACCAGCTGCTCCCTGACGCCTCCTACCGCTTCTCCACCGGAGCCTCGTGGCCGGTGCCCGGGGTGCGGATCGAGGACGCGCCGCGGTTCGCCTGGCGCGGGCTGCACCTGGACGTGGCCCGGCATTTCTTCCCCAAGCGGGAAATACTCCGCCTGATCGACCTGATGGCGATGCACAAGCTCAACCGCCTCCATCTCCATCTGGTGGACGACCAGGGGTGGCGGGTGGAGAGCAGGGCGTACCCGCTGCTGCACGAGGTCTCCTCGCACCGCCCGCGCACGATGACCACCTTCCACCGGGAGCCGGTGGCCTACGACGACATCCCCCACGGCGGCTACTACACGCTCGACGACCTGGCCGAGATCGGCGCCTACGCCCGCGCGCGGTGCGTCACGATCGTGCCCGAGATCGACGTGCCGGGGCACGCGTCGGCGATCCTGGCGGCGTACCCGGCGCTCGGGGCCACCGGGGAGCCGTACGACGTGCTCGACCGGTGGGGCATCTCCCCCGCGATCCTGTCGCCGCTGCCGCCGACCGTCGAGTTCCTCACCACGGTCTTCGACGAGCTGATCGGGGCGCTGGGCGAGACGCCCTACGTGCACATCGGCGGCGACGAGGTCGTGCTGGACCACTGGACCGGGTCGGCGGAGATCTCCGCGTACCGCGACTCGCTCGGGCTGGGCTCCGTCAACGAGCTGCAGGCCTGGTTCCTGCGGCGGCTCGCGGACGCACTGGCCGAGCGGGGCGCGCGGGCCGTGGTGTGGGACGAGGCGTTCGTCAGCGGCGGGCTGCGCCAGGACACGCTGGTGATGCCGTGGCGCGGCATGGGCGTGGGCCGCCGGGCCGCCGCGGCGGGGCACGACGTGGTGGCGACCCCGGTGTTCCCGCTGTACTTCGACTACGCGGAGTCCGCCTCCGCCGACGAGCCGATGGCCATCGGGGAGGCGATCACCGTCGCGGACGTGGCCGCTTTCGACGCCGCGCCGGACTCGTGGACGGACGAGGAGCGCGCGCGGGTCGTGGGCGTGCAGGCGCAGCTCTGGACCGAGCGCGTGCCGGACGCCCGTACGGTCGACTACCGGCTGTGGCCGAGGGCCTGCGCGCTGGCGGAGGTGGCCTGGGCGGGGTCGTCCTCTGACGGCTTCATGGGGCGGCTGGAGGAGCACCTGGGCCGGCTGGACGCGATCGGGGTGGAGTACCGGCCGCTCGCGGGGCCGCACCCGTGGCAGCGGCGGCGCCCGCACCGGCCGGGCGTGGTGAACGTCTCCGCCGTGATGGCCCGCATCGACGCCATGACCCACGACGCGGAGTCGACCCGGCCGAGCCTGTGACTCAGGGGGCCGGGCGGTCGTTGAGTATGCGCTGGAAGAGGCGGTGGTCCTGCCACCTGCCGTCGATCGCGAGGTAGCGCTCCGCGGTGCCGTACGGCTCGAACCCGGCCTTGAGCAGCACGTTCTGCGAGGCCACGTTGTCGAGCAGGGTGCCCGCCGCGATCCTGTGCAGCCCCAGCTCCTGGTCGGCGATGCGGCACACCTCTCGCACGGCCCCGGTGGCCAGGCCGCGGCCCGTGTAGTCGCCGTCCACCCAGTAGCCGAGGTCGGCGCTCAGCCAGGGGCCGCGGACGATGCCGCTGAGCGTCATGCGGCCCACGATCCTGTCGCCGTCCGCCAGCACCCAGGCCACCGAGCGGCCCTGCGCCTGCTGCTCCAGCAGGTCCTTGAGCCGCAGGGCCTGGCCCGGCAGGGTGAAGAAGTCCGCCGGCCTGCGGGGCTCCCATGGCTTCAGGTGGTCGCGGTTGCGGGTGTAGGCGTGCAGGAGGGCCTCGGCGTCCTGCTCGACGGCCGGACGCAGGATGACGCCGTCCGAAAGGGGTACGTCTTCGATCACCCGTACTAGATTAGGCCGTTCGGCCTATGGCCTCGGCAATGGACTTCAGGCCGTGGCGGCGTACGCGCCTGGAGAGCTGGCGGTGGATGCGCGAGGCCCAGAGCGGGCCGCCGTAGATCCAGCCCGTGTAGCCCTGGACCAGGGTGGCCCCGGCCAGCAGCCGCTCCCAGACGTCGTCCACGTCCTCCACGCCGCCCACCGACACCAGCGTGAGGCGGTCGCCGACCTTGGCGCGCAGGCGCCTGAGCACCTCCAGCGAGCGGCCCTTGAGCGGGCGGCCCGACAGCCCGCCCGTCTCGCCGCCGTGCCTGATCGTGGTGTTGGTGGCGATGATCCCGTCGAGGCCCAGCTCCACCGCCAGGTCGGCGACCGCGTCGACGTCCTCGTCGGCGAGGTCGGGCGCGATCTTCACCAGCAGCGGCGTGCGGCGGGGCGTGGCGTCCGCGACCTGCTTGACCGCGGTGAGCAGCGGGCGCAGCAGCGAGACCGCCTGGAGGTCGCGCAGCCCCGGCGTGTTGGGCGAGCTGACGTTGACCACGAGGTAGTCGGCCAGCGGGGCGAGCTCCTTGGCGCTGGCCACGTAGTCGGCCACGGCCCCGGACTCGGGCACCACCTTGGTCTTGCCGATGTTCACCCCGATCACGACGGGGACGCCTCGGGCGCGGCGCAGCCTGCGGGCGGCGGCCACGGCCCCGGCGTTGTTGAAGCCCATCCGGTTGATCAGCGCGCGCTCCCTGACCAGCCTGAACAGGCGCGGGCGCGGATTTCCCGGCTGGGCGTGCGCGGTGATCGTGCCGACCTCGACATGGCCGAACCCGAGCGCGGCGACGGCCTCGGCGCACGCGGCGTCCTTGTCGAACCCGGCGGCCAGCCCGAGCGGGCCGGGGAAGTGCACGCCGAACGCGGAGACCCGCAGGGCCGGGTCGTGCGGCGCGAGCGCCCGGTGGAGCAGCCGCTTGAGCACGGGCAGCCGGGCGAGGAGCGCGAAGGCGCTCACGGTGAGATGGTGCACGGCCTCGGCGTCGAAACGCCGCAAGACCTGCGTGAACACGAGGCGATACATCACGGGTCAGGCTACCAACCCGGCCTCGTGGGCGATGATCGCGGCCTGCACCCGGTTGCGCACGTCGAGTCCGGTGAGGATGGCGCTCACGTACGCCTTCACCGTGCCTTCGACGATGTGCAGCTGACGGGCGATCTCGGCGTTGGACATGCCCGCGCCGAGCAGGGCGAGCACCTCGCGCTCGCGCTCGGTGAGTGTCTCGATGCGGTCGCGGGCCCTGGCGCCTTTGGCCATCCTGCCGCCGGAGAGCTGCGCGATCACCCGCTGGGCGACCTTCGGCGACAGGTACGCCGCGCCCTCGGCCACCGCGTGGATCCCGGCGATCAGCTCGCGCGGGTCGCCCGACTTGAGCAGGAACCCGCTCGCCCCCACGTCGAGCGCCTTGGCGATGTAGTCGTCCTCCCCGAACGTGGTCAGCATCACCACGGCCGTCCGCGGCGCGACCCTGCGCAGCTCCGCCGCCGCCGCCAGCCCGTCGAGCCTGGGCATGCGGATGTCGAGCAGCGCCACGTCGGGGCGGTGGCTGATGGCCAGATCGACGGCCTGCCTGCCGTCGCCCGCCTCGGCCACCACCTCCAGCGAAGGGTCGGACGCGAGTATCGCCCCGACGCCGGCGCGGATCATGGCCTCGTCGTCGGCCAGGAGTATGCGGATCACGACCTCTATATTGCCGACATGGCACAAGTGAAGGTGTACGGGCGCAGGGACGTGTGGGCCGGGCGGCAGCGGGAGATCTCCGATCTGGTGCAGTCGTGCCTGGTGAGCGCGTGGGGCCTGCCGCCGGAGAAGCGGTTCCACCGCTTCCTGCTGCTGGACGAGGAGGACTTCGTCTGCCCGGGGCGCAGTGAGAATTACCTCATCATCGAGGTGATCTGCTTCACCGGGCGCAGCGACGACGCCAAGCGGGCGCTGATCAAGGAGATCTACGCCAGGTCCGGCTACGACCCCGAGGACGTGGAGATCACCATCATCGAGATGCCCAAGACGAACTGGGGCATCCGCGGGGTGCCCGCCGACGAGCTGACCCTCTCGTACAAGGTCGATGTCTAGCTGACGGTATGGTCCGACTCATGAGCACTCACTATGACGTCGTCGTCCTCGGCGCGGGTCCGGGAGGGTACACGGCCGCGGTCCGCGCCGCCCAGCTCGGACTGCGCACCGCGGTCGTCGAGGAGAAGTACTGGGGTGGCGTCTGCCTGAACGTGGGCTGCATCCCGTCCAAGGCGCTGCTGCGCAACGCCGAGCTGGCCCACATCTTCAACAACGAGGCCAAGACGTTCGGCATCAGCGGCCAGGTCAGCTTCGACTACGGGGCGGCCTTCCAGCGCAGCCGCAAGGTGGCCGACGGGCGGGTCAAGGGCGTTCATTTCCTGATGAAGAAGAACGCCATCACGGAGTACGACGGCCGCGGCACGTTCCTGGACGCCAACACGATCCAGGTGAACGGCGAGACGATCACGTTCTCCAACTGCATCATCGCGGCGGGGGCGACCACTCGCCTGATCCCCGGCACGCAGCTGTCGGAGCGCGTGGTGACGTACGAGGAGCAGATCCTCTCCGAGGAGTTGCCCGGCAGCATCATCATCGCGGGCGCCGGCGCGATCGGCGTGGAGTTCGCGTACGTGCTGCACAACTACGGCGTCAAGGTGACGATCGTGGAGTTCCTCGACCGGATGGTGCCGCTGGAGGACGAGGAGGTCTCAGCCGAGCTGGCCAAGCGCTACAAGCGGCTCGGCATCGAGGTGCTGACCTCGACCCGCGTGGACGCCATCGAGGACACCGGCGCCTCCGTCAAGGTCACCGTCACCAGGGGCGACCAGACGCAGGTGCTCGAGGCCGACAAGGTGCTGCAGGCCATCGGGTTCCAGCCGCGCGTCGACGGCTACGGCCTGGAGAAGACCGGCGTGGCGCTGACCGACCGGGGCGCCATCGCGGTGGACGGGCGCTGCCGTACGAGCGTGCCGCACATCTTCGCCATCGGCGACGTGACTGCCAAGCTGATGCTGGCGCACGCCGCGGAGTCCATGGGTGTCATCGCGGCCGAGACCATCGCCGGCGCGGAGACCATGGAGCTCGACTACGTGATGATCCCGCGGGCGACGTACTGCCAGCCGCAGGTGGCGAGCTTCGGCTACACCGAGGCGCAGGCGCGCGACCTGGGCTACGACGTGAAGGTGGCGAAGTTCCCGTTCATGGCGAACGGCAAGGCGCACGGCCTGGGCGACACGGCCGGCTTCGTCAAGATCATCAGCGACGACACGCACGGCGAGCTGCTCGGCGCCCACCTGATCGGGCCCGAGGTCACCGAGCTGCTGCCGGAGCTGACGCTGGCCCAGCAGTGGGACCTGACGGTGCACGAGGTCGCGCGCAACGTCCACGCGCACCCCACGCTCGGGGAGGCGGTCAAGGAGGCGATCCACGGCCTCGCCGGCCACATGATCAACATGTGACCCTCGGTGATCGGTACGGCGCGACCGTACCGGTCACTTCCAGAGGTAGAGGGCCGTGCCGAGGAGGGCCACGGCGAGGGCGCAGGACCAGGCGCGCACGCTGTTCCAGCGGGTCCAGCGGGGCGAGTAGCCGGGCCAGTCCACGCTGCCCGCGTCCAGCGCGTTGTTCAGCGGCACGTTGACCACGGCCGTCACCATGATGGAGCCCACGAAGCCGGCCACCGCGGCCGCGACGGCCAGCGTGCCCGGCACGCCGGCCCCGTCCACCAGCAGCAGGATCCCGGCGGCCAGCGCGACGACCGGCGACAGCGTGAACGTGGGCAGGAACCTCGGGTTGAGGATCTTCGTGTTGACGCTGCGCATGGCGGCGGCCGCCTGGTCCTTGTCGATGGCGTCGAGCGCGGGCGACACCGCCGTGGAGAACGCGAAGTAGAGCCCGGCCATCAGGCCGTTGAGCACGAGGGCGAGGATCGCCGCGATGCCCGCGAGTAGGTCCATGCGCCTATGATCCTCCGCGGGCGACATCTCTTCCACGCGGTTTGCCGGCGGTGGCCGCCGGGGATCAAGCACCCCGCCGGGGCTCGGACGAACGCCTCCCACGTATCCTGCCAGGGAGAACGCGGTGGAGCCGGTGTAGGCGTTCGAGGCGGTTCGCCGCCGGCCGAGGGGGTTTAGCGCTTTCTCACCAGATCTTCAGGTTTCGCACAGAAACCTCTGAAGGAGCCTGGAGATCTTTGAGACGACCGGAGATCCGCTCGTACCGGATGGTGATCCCCGCATGGCCTCGACCTCTACGACGACCT
Organism: Nonomuraea sp. NPDC050786; assembly: GCF_040654115.1. NCBI lineage: Bacteria > Bacillati > Actinomycetota > Actinomycetes > Streptosporangiales > Streptosporangiaceae > Nonomuraea > Nonomuraea sp. NPDC050786. The sequence continues at coordinate 314,242 of NZ_JBFAHJ010000006.1, read as the reverse complement.
CGCCGAAGACGACCGTCCGCCCCGCCCTGGTGCGCCTCGGCCTGCTGGGGCTGGCCGCGATCGGCATCATGGGCGCCGCTCTCGAGCTCGCCTTCGAACGCCACTGGCAGAGCCCGGTGCAGCTGATCCCGTGGGCGGCCCTGGCGCTGCTCGGGTTCGCGCTCGCGCTGCTCGCCCTGCGCGACTCGCCTCGCACGACCACCGTGGTACGCGCGATCGCGCTGGTCGTCCTGCTCGCCTCCGCGTACGGCGTCTTCATGCACGTGTCCGTCAACCACGGCGCGGGCGCGGCCGACCCCACGTGGGACACCCTCTCGCCGCTCACCCAATGGTGGTACGCGCTCACCAAGTCCGTCGGCCAGGCGCCGCCACTCGCGCCCGGCATGCTCGCCCAGAGCGCGCTGCTCCTCACGGTCGCCACCCTGACGTCCCGGCACCAGGTGAACGACGACTGAACGCCCTTTGTGGAATTTCGGAACCTTTCCCGCATTTTCCACGTCACACCCTCACAAGCGATGACGTGTAAGGCTGGTGAGGTTCTAGTGACATCAGGCCGGATATTCGTGGCGGCGGCCGCGATGATTGGCACCATGTTCAGCGGGGCGGCGGCCGAAGCGGCGCCCCGGCCGGCCGCTCCGGCGGTGGCCACGACGACGCCCGCCGTCACCAGGCCGGCCGCCGTCGAGAAGGAGCCGGTGTGCCTTCGGCTGAAGGGCGCGGAGGCCTGCGTGGGGCCGGAAGGGAGCGATCGGCCGGGCATCACGATCGAGGACACGGCCAACGACAACTTCCATCCAGCCGTGGAGTACTACCTCAACGGCTACCTCGGCACCAAGTACGTCATCCACAACCTGGGACGAGGGGGCGAGGTCCGAGGAAATCGAGAAATCGGAAAAATCGTGACGTTCCGGGCGGCGCTTTATGAGGGGAATCATCGGGTCAAGGTCGGCCGGTGGAAAACCGTACGCGATATGACGAAATATCCGGTAAAGCGGGAAACGCGGGTCACGCCCGCCGAGGCCCGGTCCCGATCCAAGACCTGCACCTCGACCAAGGGCGCCGCGACCATGTGCTTCGGCGAGCAGAAGACGTTCGTCTTCGTCTGCGACACGGGCGCCGACAAGTACCAGGCCCGCGCCCAGTACTTCCTCGCCGGGGACCCGACCGCGCGCTTCGAGATCCACCAGCTGGCCGGGGTGAACACCTGCGGCAAGGCCGACCACGGTGACCTGGCCGTCAGCATGTACCGCGCCTCGGTGTACAACCACAACCGGCGGGTCGCCACCAGGCTCTACAAGTACAACTAGTCCCTGAAAGTTTCATCGTTGGTTGACGGGCTCGGCGAGCCCGCCTCATGATCAGCGTGCCTCCTGGTCAGGAGGAGGCGTCGAGTGATCAACGCTGACATGGCGAGGTACGCCGATGCCCCGAACGTTGTTACGAGCCGCGTCCGCCTTCCTGCTGACGCTGACCGCTTTGAACGCCCCAGCGGCGTACGCCGATGACGTCACCCCCGTAGCGGTGACCGTCAACGCGCGCGCCGCGCTCGCCACCGTCCCGGAGACCGGAATCGGCTCCAACCACGCGATCTGGGACACCAATCTCGGCACTGACGAGACCGCCGACCTGCTCAAGGACGCGGGCGTGAAAATGCTGCGTTACCCGGGCGGCTCCTACTCCGACATCTACCACTGGGCCGACCACACCGCCCCAGGCGGCTACGTGGCCCCCAACACCGACTTCGACACCTTCATGCGCGGCGTACGACGTACCGGAGCGCAGGCGATGGTGACCGCCAACTACGGCACCGGCACCGCCGACGAGGCCGCGGCCTGGGTTCGCCAGGCGAACGTCACCAAGGGCTACGGGATCAAGTTCTGGGAGATCGGCAACGAGAACTACGGCAACGGCCACTACGGCTCAGCCTGGGAGGCCGACAACCACGCCGACAAGAGCCCGGCCGAGTACGCCCGCAACGTCGTGGCCTACGCGGACGCCATGAAGGCGGTCGACCCGACCATCAAGATCGGCGCGGTGCTGACGACGGCCGCCAACTGGCCGGACGGCATCGTCGCCGACGGCGACAGCGGCACCTGGAACAAGGTCGTCCTGTCGACCGCCGGCCCGAAGATCGACTTCGTGATCGTGCACTGGTATCCGGGCGCCCTGGACAAGGCCGGGCACGTGCCCGACATAGTCCAGCTCACCCGCCAGCAGATCGCGAAGTACGCCGGGCCGGGCTCGGAGCGGATCGGCATCGCCATGACCGAGTTCAACACCGGGTCCAGCAGCAACGGCTCGACCACCCAGCCCGGCGCGCTGGCCGCCGCCGACTCGTACGCGACGCTGCTGGCCAATGGGGTTTTCACGGTCGACTGGTGGAACGTCCACAACGGGATCGGCGCCGTCACCCAGGTCGAGGGGCACACCGACTACGGCGACTTCGGCCTGCTGTCCAGCGGGGTGTGCACGTCCGACGGCAGCGTCTGCGAGCCGGCGCTCAACACGCCCTTCGCGCCGTACTACGCGCTCCAGATGGTGAGCAAGTTCGCCCGCCCGGGTGACCAGTTCGTCCGGGCCGCGACCGACCAGGCGAAGGTCAGCGCGCATGCCGCCCGCCGGCCCAACGGCGACCTGGCGGTCATGCTGATCAACTCCTCGTCGGACACGTCGTACCCCGTCGCGATCGACTACTCGGGCTACAGCCCCGCCTCGGGTGCGCCCACCGTACTGACCCACACCAACGGCGCCACCGCCATCACCACCTCCAGCACCGGCAGCGCGGCGAGCCAGACGCTGCCGCCGCTCTCCCTGACCACGCTCATCCTGCACCCCGCCACCCCGCAGACCGGCCGCCCGGGCGCGCCGGGGCAGCCCACGGCCTCCCAGGTGACGGAGAAGGCCGCCACCATCTCCTGGCCCGCCGCCTCCCCGGGCTCGCGCCCGATCGTCAAGTACGAGCTCTACCGGCAGAACGGAGCCATCAGCGAGCAGCTCGGCGAGACCACCGGGACCTCGTTCACGGTGCACAACCTCAACCCGGGCACGCGGTACACGGTCAACGTGATCGCACGCGACAGCGGCGGCGGCCTCTCCTGGGCCTCACCGCCGCTGACGTTCACCACCGGCACGCCGGCCTCCAGCTCCTGCTCGGTACGGCTCACCGTCCAGACCGACTGGGCCAGCGGCTACGTCGGCGCCATCGACATCACCAACAACGGCGCCCCGGTCAGCGGCTGGACCCTGAACTTCAGCTGGCCGAGGACGTGGCAGAGCCTGGGCAGCGGCTGGAGCGCCGTCTGGACGCAGAACGGGTCGGACGTCAAGGTCGTCAACGACTCCGGCAACGGCTCCCTCGCCACGGGGGCGTCGACCACGATCGGTTTCGTCGGCAACTACAGCGGACCGAACGTCCTGCCCGCCGTCTTCACCCTCAACGGCACCGTCTGCACGACGCAGTGACCACCGCGCCGCCCGGGGGCCCGCACCTCCGGGCGGCCTGGAAATACCGGCAAATCAGACAAAATTCGCGGCTGAGCGCGACGATGAGCTTACGCACGGTTGACTATCGTGACTAAACGGGAATACTGGGTTTCCCGTTTGGCCGTCGTTCCATTGAGACCGAGGATGCCCATGTCGCTTCGGCGGTCGACATCTCCCCGCCGGCTCCCCCCGAACCCAGGACTGTCATGCCGCCAGACTCCCTCAGCCTCCCCACAGTGATCGTCGTCGCAGTTCTCGCCCTTGCCCTCGTGGGCGTCCTCATCCTCCACATGCGCGTACGCCGCGATCTCGCCCAGGCCCGTGGCCGCCTGGCTCAGGCCCGTCAGGCGCAGGAGCACCTGACGCGCGAGACCAGTGCCAGGAACCAGCGGCTGGTGCAGGCGGAGCGCCAGGCCCAGGAGAGCGCGGAGCTGCTGCGGGAGGCGCGCGCCCAGCACGACCTGGTGCGCGCCGAGAACGAGCACCTGATCTCGAAGCGGATCCCCGCCCTGCTCTCCCACCTGCGCGCCCCGCACGTGATCGTGCCCGGCGTGCAGAACCCGGCGCTCGCCGGCACGGACATCGACAGGCAGCACCGCGCCATCCTGGACGCGCTCATCCGCGGCGTCCGCGAGGAGGGCGAGCGCATCGACGAGGCGGCCCAGGCGGTCGTCAGGGGCGCGATGTCCCGCGTGCAGACGCAGGCGCTGCGGGCCCAGGACCTGCTCGCGGGCGTGCAGCAGCGCTACAGCGGCGACGAGCACACGGCGCTGCTGCGCGAGGTGCTGGGGCTCGACATGTACAACGAACTGATCATCCGTCGCGTGCAGGTCACCGGCATCGCCTGCGGCGCCACGCCGGGCCTGTCGCGTGACGACACCTACCTGGTGGACCTGGTGGTGGGCGCCGTCTCCCGGGTGGAGAACTTCGAGCAGCGCATCGAGGGCCCGGCCAACCACCTGCGCCGCCGGATCGGGGTGGCCGCCCGCGCCGCGGAGTCGATCCTGTTCATCACCGCCGAGCTGCTGGCCAACGCGGTCCACCACTCCCACGGCACGCTCAAGGTGACCATCGCCGTGCACGAGACCAACAACGGCGCGGCCATCGTCATCGACGACGCCGGTGTCGGGCTCAACGAGGACCAGTACGCCCGCGCGACCCGCCTGCTGAGCGGCACCCACCCGGTCCGCCTGGTCGACCTGGGCAACCCGCCCCACACCGGCTGGGCCGCGATCGGCCGCCAGGTGGCGCACTACGGCATGCAGGTCACGGTCAAGAAGAGCGCCTTCGGCGGCGTCCAGGCCGTGCTGAACATCCCCACCGCCCTGCTGGTGGAGATGCCGGAGGACAGCCGTCCGTCGGTGCTGGCTCCGGAGCCGGTCCGCGCCCCCGTACCGACCGCCGTCGCGGCCGTCCGGCCGGAGCCCGCCGCCGCCCTCCCGACCCTCTCCGCAGCCGTCCAGGCGGAGTCCGTGACAGCCTCCCGTACGGAGACCGTCGCCTCTTCCGCACGGCCCCGGCCCGCGCCGGCGACCGAGCAACCGCCGGCGGAGGACCTGGCCCCGCTGCCGCAGCGCCGCCGCCAGTCGTCGCGTCCCGCCTCCGGCCCGAGGCCCAGCCGCGGAGCGGACGCCTCCGGCGCCAGGGTGCTCACCACCCCGGAAGAGGCCCAGAAGCGGTGGGGAGACTTCCAGGTCGGAGCCGAGGCGGGCCGCCGGGAAGCGCTCCCGACCGAGCAGCACGACATCACCGAAGGGAATTGACCGCTCCATGGACACTCACAGCGCTTCAGGCCGCGTGCAGACCAAGGGTCGCCCGTTGTCCCTCGACGTGTCCTGGGTCCTGTCACCCCTGCTGGCACTGCCCGGTGTCGCCCGCGGCGTGGTGCTGAGCCGTGACGGGCTCATCCTCGGCGGCTCGGCCGACGTGACCACGGAGAGCGGCGAGCGCGCCGCCGCCATGACGAGCTCCGTGCTGGGGGCCGCCCGCGCCCTGTGCGACGGGCTGAGCAACGGCGCCGACGGCGAGGTGGTGGACATCGTCATCTCGGCCGGCAGCGGCTACTACTACATCGCCCCGGCCGGCGACCGCGCCGCCATCGTCGTCGCCGCCACCGGGGCGGTCAACATCGGTTCGCTGGCCTACGAGGTGCAGCTCCAGGTGCAGAAACTGATCAAGGCCTTCGACGAGGCCAGCGCGCCCAGGGTGCCGGGCGCACGGACATGACCTCCGGACGGCAGCGGCGGCGCGTCGTCCCGGACTACATGGCCGCCGCGCGGTTGACCGTGCCCGAGCACATCAGCGTCGAGCGCACGACGTTGGTCTACATCGCGCCCGACGCCGCCACCAACGGGCTGGATCCTCCGGGGTCGCACCTGCTGGCCCTGCTGCAGGACGGGCCGCTGTCGGTGTACGAGTGCGCCGCGCACCTCGGCCTGCCGTACTGCGTGGTGCGGTTGCTGGTCGCCGGGCTGGTCGGCGGCGGAACGCTGCTGACCCGCGATCCGCCGGCCGCCGACCTGCCCGACATCGAAATCTTGGAGTTGGTACTCAGTGGTCTCCGGGCTCTCTGACAGCCGTATCAGTACCGAACACATCCCGGTCAAGCTGGTCATCGCCGGGCCGTTCGGCGTGGGCAAGACGACCATCGTGGGCGCGCTCTCGGAGATCAAGCCCCTCAACACCGAGGAGGTGCTCACCCAGGCGGGCACGCTGGTCGACGACCTCAGCGGCGTGAACGAGAAGACGACCACGACCACCGCGATCGACTTCGGCCGCCTGACCCTGCCGGGCGTGGTGCTCTACCTGTTCGGGGCGCCGGGGCAGACCCGGTTCCAGGTCCTGTGGAACGAGCTGGTCCGGGGTGCGCTGGGGGTGCTGGTGCTGGCGGACACGCGCCGCATCGACGACAGCTTCGCCGTCCTCGACCTGGTGGAGAACGCCGGCATCCGCTACGCGGTCGCCGTCAACCACTTCCCCGACTCGCCGGAGTACCCGCTGGAGACCGTACGCAAGGCGCTCGACCTCGACCCGCGCACGCCGCTGGTGGTGTGCGACGCCCGCGACCCCGCCTCCGCCCGCGCCTCGCTGATCGCGCTGGTGGAGCACATCCGAGAGCTGGTGCTGTCATGACCCTGCGCTACCTGCCCGACGCCGGACGCCTGTACGGACCCGAGTACGCCAGGGACCCGCAGGCGGTCTACGCGGAGCTGCGCCGGCGGCACGGCGCGGTCGCGCCCGTGGAGATCGCCCCGGGCATCGAGGCCCACCTGGTGATCGGCTACCAGGCCGCCCTGGACGTGCTCACCAACGCCGGCGGCGTCTGGAGCAAGAACCCCAGCACCTGGCAGACGCGGCTCCCCGACACTCCGGAGGCCGCGGGGATGATCGCCATGCTCGGCCACCGGCCCAACGCGCTCTTCTCCGACGGGGCCGAGCACGCCCGCTACCGGAAGGTGATCTCCGACTGCTTCCAGCTGGTCCAGCCGCACAGGCTGCGCCAGATGGTGAGCGAGGTGTCCGACTCGCTCATAAGCCAGTTCGCCGCGAGCGGCGAGGCCGACCTGGTCGCCGACTTCGCCCGGCTCATCCCGTCGCGCGTCTTCAACCTGCTCTTCGGGCGGCCCGACTCCGACAGCGCCGGCCTGACCCAGGCCCTCTCGGACATGATGGAGGCGGACGGCGAGACGGGCGCGCGGGGCAGCGACGCCTTCAGCCGCTACATCGGCGAGCTGATCCAGGCCAAGTACGCCGAGCGGGGCGACGACCTGACCTCCTGGTTCATCGACCACCCGGCCGGGCTGCGGACCGACGAGCTGGCGGAGACCATCGTGCTCGTGATGGCCGCCAGCTACGAGCCCACGGCCAACCTGATCTCCAACACGATCTCCCGGATGGTCAGCGACGACCGCTACTACAGCTCGCTCACCAACGGCGCGCTCAGCACGTACGACGCCTTGATGGAGGCCCTGCGCGCCGAGCCCGCCATGTCGAACTACGGCCCGTACTTCGTGCGCCAGCCCGTGCACTTCCACGGCACCTGGATCCAGCCGGCCGAGCTGGTCCTCGTCTCCTACGCCGCGGCCAACACCGAGCCGACCGGCGTGCCCGAGGAGCTGCGTTCCGACGGCGGCGCGTACCTGGGCTTCGGCGCCGGGCCGCACCGCTGCCCGGCGAGCGACCCGGCCGTGCTCATCGCGATGACCGCGATCGAGCGCCTGACCTCGCACCTGTGCGACCTCGAACTGACCGTGCCGCGCGACGAACTGCTGTGGCGGCCCGGCCCGTTCCACCGCGCGCTGGCGCACCTGCCTGTGCGCTTCACCCCCATCCGTCCTGATCAGCCAGGAGAGTCCCCTTGGGCAGTGCAGCCCCCGTCGTCCTTGATCCCTTCGGAGCCGACCTCCCCGGGGAGGTCCGCCGGTTACGTGACCTCGGCCCCCTGGTCCTCGTAGAGCTCGCGGGGGGCATCCCGGCCTGGGCGGTCACCCGGCACGACCTGCTCAAGCAGCTCATCCTCGATCCGATGGTGAGCAAGGACAAGCGGCACTGGCGGCTGCTGCCCCAGGCGCTCACCGAGCCCGGCTGGACCTGGATCCTGACCTGGATCGGCGTGTCGAACATGCTCAGCGCCTACGGCGAGGAGCACCGGCGGCTGCGCAAGCTGATCGCCCCGAGCTTCACCGCGCGCCGTACCAGGGCGATGCAGCCGATCGTCGAGGGCATCGTCGCGGAGCTGCTGGACGCCATGGCCGCGCAGCCGCCCGGCCAGGTCGTCGACCTGCGCGGCGCCTACGCCCACCCGCTGCCGATGCGGGTGATCTGCGAGCTGTTCGGCGTTCCCGACCACATGCGGGTGGAGATGGCCCAGATGATGGAGGCCATCATGGACACCACCGCCACGCCGGAGGAGGCGGCGGCCACCGCGGCCCAGATCGGCACCGTGCTGCCCGCCCTGGTCGCCTACAAGCGCGAGCACCCGGGCGACGACCTGACCACTGAGCTGATCAACGTCCGCGACAGCGGCGACTCGCTCAGCGACGACGAGCTGCGCGACACCCTGCTGCTCCTCATCGCGGCCGGGCACGAGACCACCGTCAACCTGATCGGCAACGCCGTGCACGCCCTGCTCACCCATCCGGACCACCTCCGGGGCGTGCTGGCGGGAGAGATCTCCTGGGAGGCGGTGATCGAGGAGACGCTCCGCTGGGCGCCGTCGATCGCCAACCTGCCGCTGCGGTTCGCCATCGAGCCGATCGAGATCGGCGGCGTACGGATCGAGGCGGGCGACGCGATCATCACCAGCTACCTGGCGGCCGGGCACGACCCCGACCAGCACGGGCCGGACGCCGACCGGTTCGACCCGACCAAGGAGCGCGACGAGCACCTGGCCTTCGGCATCGGCGTGCACCGCTGCATCGGTGCTCCGCTCGCCCGCCAGGAGGCGCTCGCCGCGCTGCCCGCGCTCTTCGCCCGCTTCCCGGACCTGCGGCTGGCCGTGGAGGAGAGCGAGCTGCCGCACGTCCCGTCCTTCATCGCGCACGGCTGGAGCCGCCTGCCGCTCCTGCTGCACCGCTGACCCGCACGCCACTGCCGTGAGGCTGCCCGGGTGAAACTCCATGATCCACCGGGTTTCGGGCGCGACGTCGCTGTCAGCGTCGCCGTCACGTCTGCGCGGTGAGCAGGGCGTCGGCGAGCCCGGTGCGGGCGTAGAGCACCGAGCGGCCCGCCCGGTGGGTGCTGGTCAGACCGGCGGCCCTCAGCGCGGTGAGATGTTGCGACACGCCAGCCGCGCTGAGGCCCGACCGCTGGGCGAGCTCGGTGGTCGAGGCGGGTGAGTCCAGCTCGACCAGGATCAGCGCCCGGGACCGGCCGATCACGGCGGCGAGGGCGTCCACCTGGGCATGTGTCCGGCGCTCCCACAACGTGCCGATCCCGCGCGCTGGGTAGGCCAGCTGCGGTGGTTCGGCCGCGACGGACCGGGTCAGCACTCGTGGCCAGGCGAAGGCCGACGGCACCAGGAGCAGCCCGGCTCCGGTGTCGATCCTGGTGATGGCGCAGTGCCGCTCTACCAGGTGGAGGCTGCCGTCGGCCCAACGTACCGTGTGGTGCAGCTCGTCGAGTGCCTGGGCCGTACCTTGCTCGGCTACCTGGCGCCCCCGGTGGAAGATATCCGCCTCCAGCAGCGAGCTGATCCTGGCCCAGTAGGGCGCTATCGCGAGCCCCCAGTAGGCCTCGATCTCCGCGACGATCCGCGGCAGGCAGGTCTGAGGGGCCTGGTGCAGGCTCCGCAGTCGGGGGGACAGCCGGCCTTCGCGCTCGGCGGCCAGGCGGTCGAGGTCCCGCCGCACCTGCTCGGGGCCGGTGGCCTCGATGGCGGCCAGCTCGTCGGCAAGTCCCGGGGACGCGGTCGCCGGTCCGGGGTTGAGGAAGTCGGGGAAATGGCCGATGGGCGGGATCATGTCGGCCAGCCAGCCCCGATCGAGTCCCGCGGCGGCGAGCCGGGGGCGTACCTGGTCGGCCCAGGCGCGGTGCGGGCCCAGCACCGCGGCGGCGGCCAGCGCTCTGAAGCTGGTGACGACCTCCCACATCGGCGAGACGACGAACCGGGTCTCCGCCAGATCGTCCACCGAAAAGGTCAGCCGCGCCTTCATGCCGCCTCCACTGCTTCCAGGATTCGGTCTCAGCTTAATGAGTGGACCCTCGCTGCCCTGCCCGGCAGCATCCCGGAGCAAGGCGCCCGAGATGCGCGGCGCCCAGAAGCAGAACAACGCGCGAAGGCGGTCATCCACATGTCTGTTGACAGCTCCCCCTCCATTGCTGCCGTGACCCAGAGGAAGGCCCGGCTGTTCCGCACCTTGAGCGCTGAATCCGTGCTGGTGCTGCCGAATGCCTGGGACGCCGCCAGTGCCGCGATGATCGCCGCGGCCGGCGCCACGGCGATCGCCACCACCAGCGGTGGCGTGTCGTGGTCACTGGGCCGCGGGGACGGGCAACAGCTCAGCCGGGACGAGATGGCGCAGGCGGCGCGGCGCATCGTGGACGCTGTCGACCTGCCGGTGACGGTCGACGTGGAGAGCGGGTACGGACCGGCCCCGGCGGAGGTGGCCGCGACCGTGCGGGCAGTGGTCGAGGCCGGTGCGGTCGGCGTCAACCTGGAGGACTCCACGGCCGCCGGCGGCCCGCTGTTCGACGTCGCCGAGCAGAGCGCCCGGCTGCGGGCCGCCCGGGAGGCCGCGGCCGAGGTGGGCCTGCCCGAGCTGTTCGTCAACGCGCGCACCGACGTCTTCCTCTTCGGGATCGGCGCTCCCGATGGCCGGCTGGGCGAGGTCCTGGCGCGGGCGGCGGCGTACGCCGAGGCGGGGGCCGACGGCATCTTCGTTCCCGGCCTGCTCGACCTGGACGTGCTGGAGACTCTCTGCGCCGAGTCGCCGCTGCCGGTCAACGCGATGGCCGTCGCCGGGGGCCCGAGCGTCGCCGAGCTCGCACAGGCCGGGGTACGCAGGATCAGCGTGGGCACCGGGCTGGCCCAGGCCGCTTACACCGCGGCTCGCCGAGCCGCCGCGGAGCTGCTCGGCACGGGAACTTTCACCGCGCTGGAGGGCTCACTGGACTTCAGCGAAGTCAACGGCCTGTTCCGTCAGTGATCGGCAGCAGGTGGACGGCCTGTAAGCGCACCGAGAGCCGGCCGGTCCATCTGCGTCACGGGTGTCAGGCCCACCGACGCCGAATTCCGGGCCGCCTTCGCCGGCTACATCGAATGGGGCTCAAGGATCGCGCTGGAGAACTCCCAGCCCGGCGCGACACCGCCACCGCACATGCCGGTGCCCCGGTGGTGGTGGGTCTGCGAGGCCAGGCCCGGCTCCCGCGTCTCCGCCCTGGCGCCACCCGAACAACCCGCGCAGGTACGGCTCCCGGCCCCGGACGAGCCGGTCAGCTTCGCGGAGCACATCAAACCGCTGTTCCGCGAGATGGACCGCAGGTCGATGACCTTCGCCTTCGACCTGTGGTCGCATGACGACGTCACCAAGCACGCCGACGCCATCCTGCACCGGCTTCGCCAGGGCACCATGCCCTGCGACGGCGCCTGGCCCGCCGAGCACGTCGAGGTCTTCGCCCGGTGGATCGCCGAAGGAACCGCGCCGTGACCCCGGCCCCTGCAGGACGGCCTGCCATGTCGTCCTACGAGGAACGGAGCACCGCCGTCTCCTTCGTGAGCGCCCGTGACATCGCCGACGTGGCCGCGGACGTGCTGACCCCCGACGGGCCCGACGGCGCGATCCACACGCTCACCGGACCGCGGTCCCTCACCCACGCCGAGATCGCCGACCGGCTCGGTGCCGCTGCGGGCTCGGACATCCGATCCCGCCGCCCCGGCGGCGCTCCCGCATGGGGAGGCCGGCTCGATCACGAGCCCACGGGCTTGAGGTAGCCATCGAGGACCACCAGGCCCGTCCCGTACTTCTCGTCGATCTCCTGCTGCAGCTCTGGTGTGACGACCCAGACCCCGATCTCCACCCGGCCCGCCCGCTCGTCCACCGAGGCCGATTGAGCGCCCTCGATCTCCTTACTCGCCCGCTCCTGGAGTGCACGAAGCTCCGCCTCCGTGCGCTCAGCGCGGCTCAGACAGAGCGCGCCACCCCACACCTCGCGGATCGCGGACTCGCGGGCGGCCGGGTCGCCGGTGAACCTCAGGTTCAGCACGAGCCGCTGGGGATCGTTGGCGTACCGCTCCACGTCACGGCGGTCTTGGGGATCGTAGCCGTCGATCTCTTCCAGGTAGCTCTGGTCCAGCCAGCTGCCCGCATACCCGGGAAGTGTCCGGGCCCTGGCGAGCGCCGCCTCCATCGACCTGTCAGTGGCCTTCGCGGAGTCGACCGGGCGCCAGCCGCGCACAGGCTTCGGGCACGGTGTGCTCAAGCGGGATGGGTCAGCGGGTGCGTCACCGCGCTGGGCGGAGCGCGGTGGCTCGGTGAGCGTCAGGCTCTTCCCGTCCCACGTACCCACCACGTGGTATTCGCCCCAGCGTACGCCGTTCTGGGCGGAGTGCTGCACCGCGTTCCAGTCCCAGCCGATGATGTCAGGGCCGTCGCACTGGGGCGGCAGGGACTCAGCGACGAAAGCGCAGAGCTGGGGGCCGTGCTGTGGGTTCGACAGCACGGTCAGGTCGGCCTCGTACCGAGTCGAAGGCGCGGTTGCGGCCGGGGCCGTCCCGCAGGCGGCGAGCGCCATCAGCGCGGCGAGGAGCCAGATGCCTCTCATGCACCTGGAACGGGCGAAGGCGCTCAGTGGTTCACGGTCCGCCGACCTTGTGGCCTGATCACACGGTTTGCTGCGAAAGGTGGAGATCGGGGCTTACGTCGGCGAAACCGGGTGGCTATGATCCCTGATCATGGTGCGCGCAACTCGTCGCGCACCGCCCTTCGTTCCATCGGGGAGGCACCATGGAGAAGTCGAGCCAGGCAACCGAGGACAAGAAGCCCACGAAGAAGATCGACCTCAAGATCAAGCGGCTGGAGAAGGTGGAGACCACCATGCTCCGCCAGTTCGGCTGATCTTGACAAACCCGGCCGGTCAGGCAGGACCTGGCCGGCCGTCTGTGTTCTCGGCGTGACCTGGAAGGTTCTCGTGCACTTCCCCCGCATCAAGAGTGTCCATCAGCCCGTGGCCTTGCCGGACGGTCGCATCGTCATAGGTCTCATGCAGCAGGGCATTTCCTCCGAGATCCAGGACAATGAGGACGGCGCGATCGCTCAGCTGATCGTCCTTATGGACGGCACCAAGACGATCGATCAAATATGTGCCGCTTTCGCCGAGACACACCCGGATTTCGATGACGAGAGTGTCCGCGAGGTCATCGAAGGGCTGATCGACAGCGGGTTCGTCGAAGACGCCGGCGCGCCGCTTCCCAGCAACCTCACCCCTCGTGAGGCGGCGAGGTACGAACCGGCCAGAAACTTCTTCGCGTGGATCGACTCCACTCCGCGCAGCTCTCCGTACGACATCCAGTCCAAGATCAAAGCTGCCAAGGCATGCCTGCTCGGCATCGGCGGCACGGGCTCCGCGGTGGCGGCCGGACTGGTCTCCAGCGGCATCGGAGCTCTGCACATCGCCGACTTCGACACTGTCGAGGAGCCGAACCTCACGCGCCAGCTCCTGTACACCGAGCAGGACATCGACCGCCCCAAGGTCGACAGCGCGGTGGACCGGCTACGCGCCATGAACAGTCTCGTCACGGTGACCGGCAGCACCGTCAAGGCAGGCGCGGCCAATGACATCGCCGCCCTGATGGAGGACTGCGACGTATTCGTCCTCTGCGCGGACAAGCCGCACCCGGACATCATGTTCTGGACCAACGAGGCGGCGCTGCGCACCGGCACGCCATGGTTCGTCAGCTTCTACACGGGGCCGATGGCCGTCGTCGGATCCCTGATCCCAGGCGAGACCGGGTGCTGGGCGTGCCTGCAGCGTCAGGAGAACCGTCGCGAGATCCACGCCCACGGCCGCTCACTCACCGAGGAGCGCCCGAACGCCGTGGTCGCGGCCAGCGCCAACATCAGCGGGCACCTCTGCGCGCTGGAAGTCCTGTATCACCTCGGCGGCCTGCCCACCCAGGCGCGCGGCCGGGTCTTCCACTGGAACTACGCCATGTGGGACCACTCCTATTACATCGACGTTCCGCACGACGACGACTGCCCGGCCTGCGGGACCGTAACGTCGTGAGTGCCGCACCGCTCACCGCCGGCAGCCACGTCGACTTCCACCCACTGATCGTCCGCCCGGACGACGACGACCCGGAAGTCGTGGTCGTCGGCCGGTCGGAGATCGGGGAGTTCATCGAGCTGCCGTCGGTCTACGGCGACGCGATCCGTCTCCTGGGCACAGGGCTCTCCATAAGCGCCACCGAGGAGCGGATAGCGACCGAGCAGGAGGTGGAGCTCGACGTCGCGGAGCTCGTGGAAGCCCTGGCGGACCTGGGATTCGTCCATTCCGTCAACGGACAGCCGCTGCCGGATCCGATGGCGAACGCTCCGCGCAGCCATTTCAGCCGGCTGACCGAGCGGCATGTGGCCTGGCTCTTCAGCCGGCCGATGAAAATCGCCTGGCTGCTGGTCATGGGCGCGGCACTGGTCACCCTCGCCATGCGACCCGATCTGCTGCCGAACTACACGGACTTCTTCTGGGGCGACTACGTCGGCCTGACGGTGCTGGTCAACACGGTGATGATGTCGATGAGCATCAGCATGCACGAGCTCATGCACCTGACGGCGGCCCGGTCACTCGGCGTTCCGGGGCGGATCGGTTTCGGCACCCGCCTCCACAACCTGGTGGTGCAGACCGACGTCACGGCGGTGTGGGGCCTGCCGCGGCGATCCCGCTATCGGGTGTATCTGGCGGGGATCGCCTGGGATCTGTTCCTCATGGCCTCCCTGACCCTGCTGGTCGCCCACGTGGCCATGCCACAGCCGGTGAAGGCCGTACTTCAGGCACTCGTCGTCTGCGTCCTCATGGCCCTTCCGTTCCAGCTCCAGGTCTACATGCGCACCGACCTGTACTACGTCCTCCGCGATCTGCTGCGGACCCGGAACCTGTTCGACGACGGTCTCGCCTACGCCAGATATCTTGTCGCGAGAACCGTCGCAGTCCTGCGCCGCCGTCCCGCTCCTGTCGACGACCCGACGACCGAGCTGGCCCCCCATGAGCGGCGGGCGACCCGCATCTACTCCGTCTTCCTCGCCCTCGGCGCCACCATCAGCCTCGGCTTCTTCGCCCTGTTCGGCGTACCGATCGCGATCGCGGCGCTGGTGCGTGCCCTCCACACCATCGCCGACGGCTACAACGGCGGCCCGGTGCTCCTGGCGCTGGACTCCGCGCTCCTGCTGCTCATCGAGGGCGCCATCCAGGTCCTCTTCGTGGTGACCTTCATCCGGGGCCACCGGCACTGGTTCCGCCGGCGCAGCACAGCCTCCGCCACGCACTCCTCGTAGGGCGACGTCAGCCGGTGCCCCGCCAGGTGCCAACCAAAATTGTCAGCCCCGTAGGTCATGATCAGGAACACCGTGTCCCTGTGTCGTCCAAGGAGTGTCATGGCTGCTACAGACGATCTCGGATGGTGGGTAGTCGGCCATGACGGGTGGACGGACCTCGACCTGATCCGCGACCGGCTCGCCGCGGGCGCCGATCCCAACTCCGGCGTGCGCATCTTTGACAAGCCGCTGCACATCGCGGCCGAGCGGGGATCGCCTGAGGTGGTCGCGGAGCTGGCCATGCACGTCGACGACGTCGACGCCGAGCATCGAGGCCGTACCGCGCTCTGGACGGCCGTCTTCGCCGGCCGCTCGGACAACGCCCAAGCCCTCGTCGCCGCCGGAGCCGACCCGTGGCGGCCGATGATGAACGGCTGGTCCCCCGGCCGCCTCAGCCTGGCCGGCCCCACACCCGACTCCTTCCCCGTCCCCTCACCGGAGATCGGTCTCTCCGAGGCCGAGGCCGCCGCCGCGGCGGAAGCCAGACGTCTGATCCCGGCGCTGGGAGACTTCTACTACGACGGCCTGAGCCTGGCCTGCGTAGCCGACGTCAGCGCAGCCGAGGCGACAGCACGCCTGGAAGCCACACCTGCCGACGACGTGGACATCGACGCCCTTTACGAGGCCCCGTACAACGTCCCGGACGCCGACATGATCGTCGGCATCACCGACGTGCCCGGCGGCTGCGTCATCACCCAACCTTGGGGATACACCTTGTCCACTCCCGGCATCGTCAAGCGCGTCTCGCCGGGCACGGTCTGCTACAGCATGTACGCCAATCCCAAGGGCGGCAGGGGCGGCTACGTCGCCCGAGACGGAGCGATCTCAGGCTGGGAGCCGCACAGCGCCTACACCATCTCCCCTGACGCCCTTGCCGAGGAGATTCTTGCCGCCTACCTCTACCGTGACCGCCCTGTAGCCTTCTGCTGCGCCAGTGCAGACCTGCGCCCGGCCGACGCCCTGCCGATCACCGGCCCACCCGGCATCTGGCTGCGACTGCCCGAGCGGGACTACTCGGCCTGGCATATGGAGTAGATGCCACGCAAGACTCGATGCCCACGACGAAGGACCATCGGAGGACGCCGCCCTCGCGCTGTGACGGCTGCCGTTCCAGCCAGAATCTGTCGGCCCCGTCCGCTGGTGTCAGAGGCCGAACATCGAGCGACACGCTGCCATGCCGTCAACTCTCACGGGGTGCCGGCTCTGCTGGGTCCACTTCTGCCTGGTGAGCCGTAGACGATCGGACACGAGGGCCTCGTCACCGCGGGCGTCCACCGAGACGCCGTCGTGCTCGTAACCGAGCTTGCGGGACACGCCCTGAGAGGCGTGATTGTCCTGGAACACCTCCGTGCGCGCAGCACGGGCGTCGAGGTGATCGAAGGCCAGGGCGAGCAGGCCGACCCGAGCCTCGGTTCCGTAACCCTTGGCTTGGTGTTCGATGCCCAGCCACGACGAGGTTGTGACCTCCCGAACGACCAGGAAATCGCGTGCTCGAAGCGTGACCACGCCAAGCGGTTGGCCATGGAGGAAGACCCCGAGTCCGAGCTGCCAGGCTGCCACGCTCCACTCTGCGAGCTGGCTCCAGTGTCCTTGGAGCACAGAGCGTGCGCGATCCTCGGGGCCGCCGTCGGTCCACGGAGTCAAGAACGGGCGCTCGTCTGCCCGGTGGACGCCTTTGCCTGCCAGCTGTGCGAGTGCCGCCAGTTCTTCCTCGCGCGGCAGGCGGAGTTCGAGTCGGGGGGTGAAGATGGTCAGGCCGTATTGGGGCCACAGGTCAGAGAGCACGGGCCGCATCATGACGACTCCGTCCACGCCACGCAACTGAACTACTGCCGAGGGCAGGATTGTCATCGGCGTGTCAGTGCTTCGCCCTTGAAGAGGTGCCTTCAGTCCGGCCGAGAACCGCCGACACTCCCGCCTACAGCCGACGCATGGCGGTTCACCACCCGGCGGACGCGGGTGGTGAAAGTTTCACGACGTCTCATCGCAACGGCGTGAACGCGTCACGGTAAGAGCCAGGCAGCGCGCCGACGGCACCTGGGCGGCCGAGAAATTTGATCCACGTCCTTGACCCCGGGACCTTCGTTGATTTGACTCCACACCACTGTCAACGGCGAATCGATGTCGGACACGAATTCATGTTAGCGCTAACAACCAGCCATGCCGGGCTTGCCGTATCGGCGCTGTCCGATCGTGATTCCTGATCGAGGGAAGAAGACATGATCCTTTCCGGGAGCCTGAGACGGGCGCTTGCGGCCGGGGCGAGCGCCCTGCTCGCCACCGCCTGTCTGGCCGGCGGTGGTACAGCCCGGGCTGCGGCGTCGCAGCCGTGTGACATCTACGCCGCAGGCGGTACGCCGTGTGTGGCGGCGCACAGCACGACCCGTGCGCTGTACGGCACCTACAACGGCCCGCTGTACCAGGTCAGGCGCGCCTCGGACAACACCACTCGCGACATCGGCGTCCTGAGCGCGGGCGGGGTCGTCAACGCTGCCGCCCAGGACTCGTTCTGCGCCGACACGACCTGCCTCATCACCGTTCTCTACGACCAGTCCGGCCGCAACAACCGCCTCACCCAGGCGCCTCCCGGCCACTGGCCCGGCCCCGGTCCTGGCGGATGGGACAACCTCGCCGACGCCAAGGCGGCCCCGATCACCATCGGCGGCCAGAAGGCATACGGCGTCTACATCGCTCCCGGCACCGGCTACCGTAACAACAGCACCAACGGCGTCGCCACCGGCGACCAGCCCGAGGGCATCTACGCCGTCGTCGACGGCACGCACTACAACCAATGGTGCTGCTTCGACTACGGCAACGCACAGACAGACGGCCAGGCCGACGCCCCCGCCATCATGGAGACCGTCTACTTCGGCGCCGACAAACAGTGGGGCTACGGGGCTGGAGCCGGCCCCTGGATCATGGCCGATCTGGAGTGGGGACTGTTCTCCGGGGTGAACGCGGGCTACAACAACCTCGCGCCCATCAACCACCGCTTCGTCACCGCCATCGTCAAGGGCGAGCCGAACCACTGGGCGATCCGGGGCGGCAACGCGCAGTCGGGTGGCCTGACGACCTATTTCGACGGACGACGCCCCAACGGCTACCACCCGATGAAGAAGGAAGGCGCCATCCTGCTCGGCATCGGCGGCGACAACAGCGTCTCCGGCCGCGGCACCTTCTACGAGGGCGTGTTGACCTCCGGCTATCCCACGGAGGCCACCGAGAATGCCGTACAGGCCAACATCGCCGCCGCCGGCTACGCACCGGCGGCCGGCGGCGACCCCCAGCAGAACGTCCAGATCGTGGGCGGCCAATCTGGCCGATGCGTCGACGTGCCCAACTCCAGCACCACCAACGGCACCCAGGCGCAGATCTGGGATTGCGGGAGCGGCACCAACCAGCGGTTCACCTACACATCGGGCAAGAGCCTGCAGGTGTACGGCAACAAGTGCCTGGACGCCTACGGGCAGGGCACCGCCAACGGCACTCAGGCGGTCATCTGGGACTGCAACGGCCAGGCCAACCAGCAGTGGAACGTCAACACCAACGGCACCATCACCGGCGTGCAGTCCGGGCTGTGCCTCGACGCCAACGCGGCCGGTACCGCCAACGGCACGAAACTCATCCTGTGGTCCTGCAACGGACAGGCCAACCAGCGATGGGCCCTGCGCAGCTGACTCTGACCATCTTGTGAGGCAGCCTTCGAACCTATGTCCTGGCATCAGGGCGTCCCGTCGAACGGCGGCCGTACCACGGCGATGGACAGCCCTGGCGGCACAGATGGCACTCGGCCGCAGCCATCGCCCGGACCTCGCCACTAGGAGCTTCAATGAATATGCCGCTGAACCGTCGACGCTTCATCGCCACCACGGCGGCGGGCATCGGCGCTGCCGCGCTTCCTTCGGCGATCCTCTCTGACCGAGCGGATGCCGCCGTGCCGCCGCAACTGCCGCAGCGCGGCATCTATGACACGGCCCCTGCGGCGAGTTGGACCGATGCCTTCCTGACCGGCAACGGTGAGTACGGGGCCATGCTCCACGGCGCACCCGCTCTGGAGAAGGTGATCTTCACGCATCATCGGTTCGTGCTGCCCAACGGCACCCGTAACCTGACTCCACCGGTGCTGTCGGGCCGGTTGGCCGGGGTCAGGGACAAAGCGCTTGCAGGCGACTTCAACGGTGCCACCGGCGACTTCACCTCCGGCTGGTCGCTGCGCTGGACGCAGACCTTCCATCCGGGTTATGAGCTGCAGATCAGCGCCCCAGCGGTGACGACGGTCAACGACTACGCCCGGATCACCGATTTCCGAACCGGTGAGGTCACCTCGACGTGGACCGACGGTTACGGCACGTGGACGCGCCGGGCTTTCGCTTCCCGAGCCGACAGGGTCATCGTTCACGAGCTCACTCCCGCGCCGGGCCGGACGATCGACGCCACGCTGAGCGTGAACACGGGCCTGAGCGGCGTGCCGGGGTCGGTCGGCTTCACCACCCTGGCCACGGTCGCCAACGGCGACGGCTACCTGAACCTGCGGGGCAGATATCCCGCCGGGCAGGGGGCTTTCGGCTATGAGGGCGTCACCCGGGTGGTCGTGTCCGGCGGTTCCGTACGGGTGAGCGGGTCGGCCATCGTCGTGGCCGCGGCGACCAAACTCGTGCTGCTGACCAAACTGGATCGCTACGAGTCGTCCTCCGCGTGGGACGCCAAACCACTGCACACGGCGTTAGCCGCGCTGAGCGCCGATTACGCGACTTTGCTCCCCCGGCATACCGCCCTGCACAGCCCCCTGTACGACCGTTCACGCCTCGACCTGAACGTCAGCGCCGCCGACCGTCAACTGCCGACCAGTGAATTGATCGCGCGGCAGAATTCCAGCCGCAACGTCATCAACCTGGCGTTGCTGGAGCGGATGTACGACTCCGGCCGTTACCTGTTCCTCTCCTCCAGCGGCGTCCTGCCGCCGCGGCTGACCGGCCTGTGGACGGGAGCCTGGGACGCGGCCTGGGCCGGCGACTTCACCACCGACGCCAACGTCAACTTCCAGGTCGCCGGCGGCAATATCCTGTCCCTCACCGAAGCCATGGACGGCTATTTCAACCTGATCCTCGGCCAGATCAACGACTGGCGTACCAACGCCAGAAACCTCTACGGCGCCCGCGGCCTGCTCGCTCCCTCCCGGACCGACGGCGAGTACGGCAAGATGCTGCATTTCGACGGCGGGTTCCCCGGACACGCCTGGATCGGCGGCGCCGACTGGCTGCTCTATCCGCTGCTCGAGTACTACCAGGTCACCGGTGACGCCACCTTCTATCGCACCAAGCTCGCTCCGGTCCTGATCGAGCTCGCGTCGTTCTACGAGGATTTCCTCACCCGCACCGACGCCAACGGCAAGGTCATCTTCGTGCCGTGCTTCTCCATGGAGAACAGCCCGGGCAACACGGGCAGGCAGTTGTCGATCAACGCGACCGGCGAGATCGCCGCGGGCAAGCACGCGCTACGGGCCGCCATCGAGGCCGCTGACTTCCTCGGCATCGAGCAGGGGCCAGGCCAAGGCGTGCAACGCTGGACCGCCTTGCTGGCCAAGATGCCCGATTATCGGATCAACAGTGACGGGGCGCTCGCGGAATGGTCGTGGCCCAGCCTGACCGACCGGTACAACCACCGTCACGTGCAGCACATGTACCCGGTCTGGCCGCTGCACGAGATCAACCCCGAGGACAAGCCCGACCTGGTCCGCTACGCGAGCCGCGCTCTGGATCTGCGAGGGGACGAGGCGGGGGAGGCCCACGGCGCCATCCACCGCTGCCTCGCCCGAGCCCGGCTCAAGGACGGCGCCGGCGTGTACAGCAACCTGCGGAAGATCCTGGGCAACAACATGGTCTTCCGGTCGCTGATGACCTCGCACAACCCGAACCTGGCGATCTACAACGCCGACGCCGCCAATTCGCTGCCCGCGATCCTCGCCGAGGCGTTGATCTACACCAGGCCCGGCATCCTGGAGTTGCTGCCCGCGCTGCCGGATCAGTTCTCCAAGGGCACGATCACCGGCGTGCGCGGCCGCAACCGCATCCGGATCGAGTCGCTCACCTGGGACATCAGCGCCCGCACCGTGACCGCCACCGTCATCTCCGACGTCAGCCAGACCGTGACGCTCATCTGCCGTCGCGGGATCGCGTCCCTGACCAGCAGCGCACAGGTCGCCCCTTCACCTTTGGGCAGCCACGCCCGGCAGGTGTCACTGACCCCGGGTACGACGACCCAGATCACCGTCGAGCTGGGCGCCGGCGGCCCCTCCACCGGCGTCGTCCGGCTGGTCAACCGCAACAGCGGCAAGGTGCTGGACGTCTACGGCGGCTCAACCGCCGACGGCGCCGCCATCGTCCAGTGGCCCTGGACCGGCGGAACGAACCAGCAGTGGCGGATGTCGCAGAACTCCGACGGCTCGTTCCGGCTGACCAGTGTCAGCAGCGGCAAGGTCCTCAGCAGCCCGAACGCCGACCAGGGCACCGCCCTCGTCCAGATGACCGACAACAACGGCACCAATCAGCGGTGGAAACTCGTCCCCGCGGCCACAAGCGGCTACTACCGGCTCGTCAACATCGGTAATGGATTATGCGCGGATGTCGAAGCCGGCTCCACTGCCGACGGCACCCGGATCATTCAATGGCCCGAGAACGGCGGCACCAACCAGGAATGGCAGCTCACCACCGTGTGACGGGGAGACGCGTCGGCGCGGTCCTGGAGCCTCCCTCATCACCGTGAGGGATCTCCCGCGCCCTACTGCTCCAGCACTGCGTTCAAGGTGCGGCGGCCGATCCCGGCCATCAGCGGGTTGTCGGCGGAGTGGGTCAGGAAGACAAGAGCCAGGGCCAGCGCCCACCCCCGCGCCCGAGCCCATGTGCCGTCGTCCGCGCGACCGTACGCCCTCCGGAAGTCCTCTCGCCGTGATGCGGGCAGGACCATCCAGGCCACGGCCAGGTCGGTGGCGGGGTCCCCGGCGGTGATGTCGCCGAAGTCGATCACAGCGCCGACCCGTCCGTGGTCGACCAGTATGTTCGCGGGATGCAGGTCACCGTGCAGCCACACCGGCGGGCCGTCCCACTCGGGCGCGGCGATGGCGCACTCCCATACCAGCAGCGCAGCGGCCCGTACGGCCGGGTCATCCAGGTGCGACAGTTGGGCCATCACTCCGGCCGTCCGGCCGGAGAGCGGGATCCCACGCGAAGGATTGACGGGGGCGTCCGTCGGCGCTGGCGAGTGCAGGGCGGCGAGGAAACCACCGAGGGCCAAAGCCGCCTCGCCCGGATCAGCCGGCGGCGTGCGGGCCGCGATATCCCCGGGCAGGTACGGCACCACGCTCCAGTCCCAGGGATACCCGCGGCTCGGCCGCCCGATGCGCACCGGCGCCGGAACGGGCAGTGGCAGATGACCAGCCAGGCTCGGCAGCCAGCGCTGTTCGTTCACCACAAGTTGGGCGGCCAGGGCGCGCCGGGGAAGGCGCACCAGGTAGGCGTCGCCGAGCCGGCAGACCAAGTTGTCCCAGCCGTTGGCCAGCACTTTGATACCGAGTCCGGCGAGGTCGGAGTGCTGGTCAGTCAGCAGTTGGCGCACCAGGCTCGGGGAGACCGGCACCTCGGCCGCCGGCATGCTGTTGAGGTTCATCGCGCAATCCTAGGCTCGTCACGCCGGAGACGCTGGTGCCGCCAGTCGTTCCAGCTTGGTCGGCCTTTTGCAAGCCGGAGCGCCGTGGGTAGTCGGCCTGCTTACGTCATAGCGCCTGCGCCGATTGTGCGGCGGGGCGGCCGGGCGGGACCGGCCCGGAGAGGCCGCACGCCCGCCCGGACCGCCCCGCCGCCCGCCGCCCAGCGGGCGGCGGCTTGAAGACGTAGAGAAAAGTCTCATCCGGCCACCTGCCATTCTGATGATCTTGATGGGCAGTCGGCAGAAGCGCAGAGCCCTCGGCAAGCTAGGCGAAGCACTGAGCTGACGTGATCACGCCACACAGCGAAGCGCTCCAGGGCCTCCTGGAGCGCTTCTGCATGTTCCCTAGTAGAGCCACTTCTCGCTGTGGCGGTGCCTCGTAGGCTCCGGTTCCTCGCCCCGTAGCAGGATCAGGCGAACGCGCTGCCGAGCTTTCCGTTCGGCGATGTTCGCGTCTCTGCCGATGCCCTCATAGGACCCGCCCGCGTCATGCCTGTAGCGACGGCCGTCCTGCTCCTGTATTCGCAGCGGCATCGTGTTGTCCGTCCGGCTCACAGAAAGGGATTCTGCAGCCTCGCAGAGGTGACTTCCATGACTACTGTCGTCAGAACAACAAAAACGCCCCGGAGCGATCTTCGCTTCGGGGCATCTTAGCTGTTCAAGGCTGGTGGTCAGGGGCAGGGTCGAACTGCCGACCTTCCGCTTTTCAGGCGGACGCTCGTACCAACTGAGCTACCTGACCCAGAGCGGTCCTGACGGGACTTGAACCCGCGACCTCCACCTTGACAGGGTGGCGAGCACTCCAAACTGCTCTACAGGACCTTGCTTGTCTTGCTGTTTCTTGCTGTTTGCGCTCGCTTAGCTTACCAGGTCTTCGGTGGTCTTCGACCAGCCGCTTTCCGGTGCGCCAAGTGCTCGCAGTGCCCCCAACGGGATTCGAACCCGTGCCGCCGCCTTGAAAGGGCGGTGTCCTAGGCCGCTAGACGATGGGGGCTCAGGATTCCCTGTCGCCTTCCGTCGGAGACCTCTGAAGCATAGGGGACGATTGCCCTTGATGCCAAAGCGGCGGACCGTTGGTCGGCGTCTGCGTGCCAGTGATCGATCCCGTTGGCGACGGGGCGATCGTTGGCTCCGGGGAAATCATACGTTGTGGGTCGGGCTCCACGTGACGCTGGATGTAGACCGACTGCTCCCCCAGACCGCCCAGCGTGATGTCGTCCCATGCCTGCATGCGCTTGGTCTCCCTGTCGAAGTACAGGACCGACGCCTGTACGGGCGTGGGCTGGGGGTGTTCGAGCGCGCGCAGGCCGGCGCCGCCGGTCGAGCCCTGGACGAGCAGGCGGGTGCCCGATGGGAGCAGGTTCGTCCTGCGGTCGTGGGTGTGTCCGGCGAGGATCAAGGGCGTCGCGCCGGAGAAGCCCACGCCGACGTCCGGGTCGTGTACGGCGATCAGGTCCGGCCGGTCCACATCGGGAAGGTGCGAGCGGGCGAACTGGCCGAGCGCGGCAGGGTCTGAGGGAACCGCTACGGATTTGTCCGGAGTGAAGCGGGGATCGCCCAGGCCGTAGATCTTCAGGCCCCCCACCGTCTCGGTCTTGTTGTCGAGAACTATGGAGTTCTTCTGCTTCTCGACCGCTTTCTGGGTGGTCATCGAGTCGTGGTTGCCGCGTACGTACACGTACGGGACCCCCAGGCGGCCGATCTCGTCGACGAACTTGTTCTCGGCCTTGGTGCCGTGGTCGGAAATGTCGCCCGTGTCGACGATCATGTCCACGCCGAACTGGTCCTTGAGGGAGCGGACCACGTTCCAGGCGATGGGATTGATGTGGATATCTGAGATATGGAGGACTCGGATGGTCTTGGGGTTGGTGTCGTACAGCGGCAGGGTGGACACCGTGTCGTAGAGCTTCGAGACGTTCGTGACCAGCTTGGTGAGTTGCGACCTGTACGACTCGAAGCGGGAGACGATCGACTCGGCGCTGCCCACCAGTGAGGGCGCGGCGGCGATGAGCCCCGAGTAGCGGGGCTCCACGAGCGAGTTGGGACGGAACGTGAGCGCGGCGAGGGCTCCGGTGCCCGCCAGCCCCACGGCGGCCGCCAGGAGGCCCAGGAAGGCCACACGGGGGCGTCTGAAGACCATCAGCACCGCGATGAGGGCCCCCGCCCCCGCGCACAGCAGCGAGCGGATCACAAGCGCGCGCACGCCGTCCAGGAGATCGCTCTCGATGAGGCCGGGCAGGCGGTCGGCCAGACGCGGGTCCTCTATGAGGGCTTTGGCGCGCTCCTGGTCGATGTTCTCGAGCGTGATGCGCAGCCGCAGCGGCGCGTCGTGCGTGTGGAACGTGAGCGTGCCGAGCGGGCTGGCGTCCACGACCGTCTCGCCGTTCCAGGCCGGGCGGAGCGACATTCCGGTCTCCACGGGACCGACCTGCGCACGTACGGTGCCGCTGAGAAAGATGCCCAGCCAGGCACCCACGGCGGCGACGAGGAGGACCGCCGCCGCCTTCGCCGTTCTGGAGTTGATGACTGCCTTTGATCTGTGAACGAACTTCATACGCTTTCTTGCTTACCCGGGCGGCGAGGCAGAATGGCAAGCGTGATCGAGGTTTCGCGGGAGAGATTCGAAGAGCTCGTGTCCGAGGCGTTGGACACGATTCCCTCTGACCTCACCCGTGCCATGAGCAATGTCGTCGTGACGGTCGTCGATGACCCGCCGGAGCCCCACCTGCTCGGCTTGTACACCGGTGTCCCCCTCACCGAACGCGGCGACTGGTACTCAGCAGTCCTGCCCGACCGCATCGAGATCTACCGCAATCCGATATGCCAGATCTGCGATACCGAGGAGGCCGTCGTCCGCGAAGTGCGCATCACGGTCGTGCACGAGGTCGGGCATCACTTCGGCATCGACGACGCCAGACTTCACGAGCTGGGTTGGTAACCCTTTGCTTTTGGTTCGCTGCTTTGGGTTGCGGCTTGCCATAATGATCGGGCACCTTAGGTAACACACCGAGCACCGTAAGTCAGGCACAGCGGAGTCCAATGGGGGCCATGCGGGCACGACGGCCGCAGGGACGGCATCGCCGTGCCGAGGACCAGGCCACATACCGAGAAGTCATCGCCATCAGGGAGTTCAGGGCGCTCTGGTACGGCCAGGGCCTTTCGCTCATCGGCGACCAACTTGCCCAGGTGGCACTCGCCGTACTCGTCTACGATCGCACGCGCTCGCCGCTCGCCACGGCTGCCGTGTACGCCCTGACGTATCTCCCGTCGATCGTCGGCGGGCCGCTGCTGGCCGGTCTGGCGGACCGGTTCGCGCGCCGGGGCGTCATGCTCACCTGCGACCTGATCAGGGCCGCGCTGGTGGGCGCGATGGCGGTGCCCGGCGTGCCGTTCTGGGCGCTGTGCGCGCTGGTGTTCCTGGTGGTGCTGCTCAGCGCGCCGTTCTCGGCCGCGCGGGCCGCGCTGCTGCCCGAAGTGCTCGAAGGCGACCGGTACGTCATCGGCTCGGCCCTCCAGAACATGACGAACCAGGCCGTCCAGATGCTCGGTTTCGCCGCAGGCGGAGCCGCCATCGCCACCATGGGCCCCTACCGGGCGCTCGCTCTGGACGCCGCGACGTTCCTCGGCTCCGCGTTGATCCTGATCTCAGGGGTCCGCCGCCGCCCCGCCGCCAACCGCGACAGTACGAAACCGTCCATGTGGAGCATGACCATGGCCGGAGCCCGGCTGGTGTTCGGGTCACCGCAGTTGCGGACGCTCATCCTGTTCGCGTGGTTGTGCGGCTTCTACATCCTGCCTGAGGGCATCGCCGTCCCGTACGCGGCCAGGCTCGCCACGGGCACGCTACCGGTTCCCGTGATCACCGGGCTGCTGATGGCGGCGATGCCGACCGGGACGGTGGTGGGCGCGTTCCTTTTCAGCAGGTTCGTGGGTCCTGAGCGGCGGATGCGGCTCATGGGGTGGATGGCCATGCTGAGTTGCGCGCCCCTTGCTGTGACGGCGCTCCGGCCGCCGCTCGCCGTGGTGCTGGCCGCCTGGGTTCTGTCGGGGATCGGCGGGGCGTACCAGCTCGCGGCCAATGCCGCCTTTGTCCAGCACGTTCCGGCCGAACGTCGCGCCCAGGCGTTCGGCCTCGCGCAGTCGGGGCTGATGGCCGTACAGGGGATCGGGATCTTGGTCGGTGGGTTCGCGGCGGAGAGACTCGGTCCGGAGCCGGTGGTCGCGGTGGCCGGGGTGGCCGGGGTCATCTGCGCGGCCGTGCTCGCCCTGATCTGGACCGAGTCCCGGGAACGGGTGCCCGCCGCGGCCTGATCACGGCATCGGCTTCTGCTCGCCGCTCCAGTCCGTTCTGCTGCGGTCCTGCTGCTTGTTGATCAGGTCCTGTACGATGGAGGTGTCGCTGTCCTCGTCGGGCAGCAGGAGCCAGCCGATCGCGTACACGCCGACGCCCAGACCGCCGAAGAGCGTCACGATCGCCAGCGCGATGCGCACCAGGTTGGCGTCGATCCCGACGTACTCGCCGATGCCGGAGCAGACGCCCGCGACGATCCTGCCTTTGTGAGTCCGACGCAGCTTCTTGACGTTGTATTCGCCGTATTCGCTCATGTCTCAAGACTGCCCGTGCGCCCGGTGTTCGCACATCAGGATTCCCCCTGGTAGAACCCTGGTAGCCCCCTATGTGAGGAAGGGACCCGCGATGAACGATCTGCTTCGCCTGGACGACCGGCTCAACGCCGACCAGCGGCTGATCCGCGACACGGTCAAGTCGTTCGTCTCCGACCGCATCCTGCCGAACGTGGGCGACTGGTTCGAGAAGGCGGTCTTCCCGGCGCGCGAGCTCGCGCCCGAGCTCGGCTCGCTCGGCCTGCTGGGGATGCACCTGGAGGGGTACGGCTGCGCGGGCACGGACGCGGTGTCGTACGGGGTGGCCTGCCGCGAGCTGGAGGCCGGCGACTCGGGCCTGCGCTCCTTCGTATCCGTCCAGGGTTCGCTGGCCATGTTCCCCATCTGGCGATATGGCTCGGACGAGCAGAAGGAAGAGTGGCTCCCCCGGATGTCCGCCGGGACGGCGATCGGCTGCTTCGGGCTGACGGAGCCGGACCACGGCTCTGACCCGGCGAACATGCGTACTTATGCCAAGAAAGACGGATCCGACTGGATCCTGAACGGCTCCAAGATGTGGATCACCAACGGTTCCATCGCGGACGTGGCCGTGGTGTGGGCGCAGACCGACGAGGGCATCCGCGGCTTCGTCGTACCGACCTCCACCCCCGGCTTCTCCGCCCCTGAGATCCACAAGAAGCTGTCCCTTAGGGCCTCGGTCACCTCGTCCCTCTACTTCGACGACGTCCGCCTGCCCGCCTCCGCCGCCCTCCCCGGCGTCACCGGCCTCCGCGGCCCTCTCTCCTGCCTCTCGGAGGCCCGCTTCGGCATCGTCTGGGGCGTCGTGGGCGCCGCCCGCTCCTGCCTGGAGGCGGCGGTGGAGTACGCGAAGACGCGCGTCCAGTTCGACAAGCCGATCGGGGCGTTCCAGCTGACCCAGGAGAAGCTCGCCTGGATGTACGTCGGCCTCGCCCAGGCCGGGCTCACCGCGCTCCACCTGGGCTCCCTGAAGGACGCGGGGCAGCTGGAGCCCCGGCAGATCAGCTTCGGCAAGCTGGCCAACGTACGCGCCGCCCTCGACATCGCCCGCCAGGCCCGCTCCATCCTGGGCGGGAACGGGATCACGCTGGAGTACCCTGTGATCAGGCACATGAACAACTTGGAGTCTGTGCTGACGTACGAGGGCACTCAAGAGATTCATACGCTGGTGCTTGGGGAGGCGCTGACGGGTCTGGCCGCTTACCGGTGATGTAGGCGTCGCGGACAGGGCGGTAATCTCTGTACCCTTGCTGGTGCGAGGGGCGTTAGCTCAATTGGCAGAGCTGCGGACTTTTAATCCGTAGGTTCCGGGTTCGAGCCCCGGGCGCCCTACTACCCTACACCCCATCTGACCTGCAATTTCGCGGTCCCGAGGTGCCTTGCGCGAGGCCGAGACGCGCGGATGGTTGCTCGTCGGCTGCTCGCGGGCACGGATTGGGCACATGTGACCGGGGCCGGTAGATCGTTCAGGCACCCAACGTCTGGGCAGACCACTCGGAAGGTCAAGAGAAGACCAAGGCGGAAGACTTCATCCGGCCGAGCATCCCCCTTTTGGCAAGCCGCGCAAAACGCTGGTCACCGAGCTCTCCATCGAAGCCGGGGCGCTTCAGGGTTCCCTCTGGCTAACGGATTCTCGTCAAGCAGCAGCGCGGCAAGAGGGACGCCGGGCGTCGTGGTGAGCTGCAGGGCAAATGTTGATCAAGGCACGTCATGAGGGGCGCTGTCCTGCGGGATGTACAGGCCCCTTGCCTCCACAGTGGCTCCGTTCTGATCTCCTCACCGGAACGGATCGCACGTGTTCCCTCGTATCGCATTGGCGGCCATCGCCCTCACCGTGTACCGCTTCAAAACTCGTGCACGTGGTCTGAGCTGGTGTTTCTTCGGGTTGGTCAGGCGGCACGGTGGTACTCGTTGATGGCACCGCTGAGCACCTTTCGCCGCTGAACCCGGCCCTCCAGCGGCACCACGACGTCCTCGCCTTGTTCAGGTGGGCGTTGTTGACGGGACTGGTGCGGGCGATGCGCGTTATAGTGCTCGGCGTACTCGCCCAGAACCGATCGCAGATGACATTCGTCGTAGATCAGCATCCGGTCGGTGCACTCGGCACGTACGGTTCGGACCCAGCGTTCGGCGTAGCAGTTGGCTCGAGGCGTCCGTGGCGGAGTCGTGATCACCGTGACGCCCAGGCTGGTGAAGATCTCGTCGAAGGCGACGGTGAACTTGGCGTCCCGGTCACGGATGAGGAACCGAAATGACCTGGCTCGGTGCCCGAGATCCATGAACAGATTTCTCGCCTGCTGAGCCGTCCAGGCGCCTGTTGGGTGAGCGGTAACGCCCAGGATGTGCACGCGTCGCGTTTCCACCTCCATCACGAACAACACGTACAGGCGCTTCAAGAAGACCGTGTCGACGTGGAAGAAGTCGCAGGCGAGCAATCCTTTCGCTTGCAGCCGCAGAAACGTCCGCCAAGAGGTGTCGAAGCTTCGTGGCACCGGCCGGTGCCGGCGTGAACGTAGGATCCGCCGCACGGTCGCTTCACCCACCTGCACGCCGAGCCGAACCAGCTCACCATGTACCCGCCGGTACCCCCACCTCGGGTTCTCGCGCGCCAGGCGGAGAACCAGATCCCGAACCTCTTTGCTTGTTCCGGGACGGCCGGCGCGGTGTGGGTAGGTCCACGAGCGTTTGATCAAACGACGATGCCAGGCCAGGAGGGTGCCGGGGGTTACGAGCCGACGTGTTCGCAGCAGCGACGGCAGGAAGCGGGCCAACGCCGCCAAGAACGCCCGATCGGCCCAGTCCGGCCTCGGCCGAACGACCTGACGCTTCAACACGGCAACCTCATGCCGGAGCACCATGATCTCGACATCCTTGGACGCCTGACCACGCCCCAGCAACGCCAACCAGCCGAACACCCGAATCAAGGTCAGATACAGCAGACGAACCGACACGGACCGCGATCTTGCCCGTGGGGCCTCTGGAGGTCAAAGCCGCAGACCAAGCACCACGCGATGAGTTATGAAGCGGTACAGGCATCTATGAACTCGATCATGGGGCGATGGGTGCAGTCCTGCCGCCGCGAGCTCCTCGATCGCTGCCTTCGCAGCAACGTCGCCGGGGTGACCAGACGATGAGCGCGCAGCACCGCCGGCAACCATCGGGCCAGCGCCGCGAGAACGGCCCGATCGGCCCAGTCCAGCTTCAGGCGATACAGGTCAGGCGAGTCATGGTGCGGGCGGGCGACCAGCGCCGCCCGTGGCTGGGAGAGCCTGACGGCTTCGGAACTGCAGGTGGTCCGACTGCTCGCGCAGGGCGCTACCAACCGGCAGGCGGCCGAGCAGTTGTTCCTGTCCCCGCACACCGTCAACACCCCCCTGCGCCACGCCTACTCCAAGCTGGACGTCAACTCGCGCGTGGAGCTGACCCGGCTGGTCCTCGCACACGACGGCTGACCGTTTCCGTCGCCATCGCGGATCAATTCCTCATCAGAAGGCACGCTCGTGATGGATGTGCCGCGGGAGCAGGTCCATGAAGGCGTGCAGAGCCCTGGTCGGTTTGCGCCTCGCCGATCTGATCACGCAGAGCGTCCAGGACAGTTCCGTCCCCTCCAGTGCCACCGCCCGCACACCGGGGTGTACGGGGAACGCCTTGGGCTGGAACGCCACGCCGAGCCCACGGGTCACGTACTGGGGAATCGTGGTGATGTCAGAGACCTCGACCAGCACCTGCCGCGTCAGCTCCGCGCGGGCGAACGCTTCGTCCACCAGCTCCCGCTGGCAGAAGCCGATCGGCATCTCGATGAACGGCTCACCCGCGAGGTCGGAGAGGCGCACGGCGTCACGCCGGGCCAGTGGGTGGTCCTCGGCGACGAGCAGCTGGAGCTCGTAATCCTTGATCGGCGTGACGTTGAGGTGCTCGTCCAGGAGGTGTTTGCCGACGAAGGCCACGTCTGTACGGCTCTCCTTGATGTCCTCGACCAGCCCCGCCGTGCCGCGCTGGGACATCGCGACGCGGAGCCGCACTCCTGGGTGCCGGCGATGGAAGTCACCCGCCAATGCGGGAACGTCCACGATGGTCATGCTGGTGAGCATGCCGACCGTGAGACTGCCGCGCAGGCCGGCGGAGACCGGCTCGACGGTGGCGCGGGCGCGATCGAGCGCCTCCAAGGCCGCTCTGGCCTCGGGGAGGAACGCCGACCCTGCCTCGGTGAGCTGCACCGATCGGGTCGAGCGGGTCACCAGCTCGACCCTCAACTCGCTCTCCAGCGCCTTGATCCCCGCGGACAGCGTTGACTGCGTCACGTGGAGCCGCTGGGAGGCACGGGTGAAGTTCATCTCCTCCGCCACCGCGATGAAGTACTCCAGCCTGCGCTGGTCCATGCGCCTCCTCCATCTATCGGTGTCAGCGATATGAGCATCGAGATTCTTCGTTGGACACGATAAGCGGCCATCGGTGACAGTGGCCAACGCGGCCACCGGCTTCCAGGCCGCCATCCACAACTCCTCGACGAAGGACGACTCATGCGCGTATTTCTCACCGGCGGGACCGGCTACCTAGGCTCGGCGGTTCTCGATCGGCTGGTGGCCGAGGGGCACCAGGTCACCGCCCTGATCCGCGACCAAGGCAAGGCGGAGGCCGTACGAGCCAGAGGGGCGGTCCCCGTCCTCGGCGACCTGGCCGACGCCGATGCGGTGCACCGGCTCGCCGACGCCGCTGATGGCGTGATCCACCTGGCCGCTCCGGGTGACGACAGCAGTGCGCGGATCGACGACGCCGCGGCCACGCATATCCTCGCCGCTCTCAAGGGCACCGACCGGCCCTACGTCCACACCAGCGGACTCTGGGTGCACGGAAGCGGCGCCGCGATCACCGAGTCGACCCCGATGAACCCGCCCCGCCTGACGGCCTGGCGGGTGCCGATCGTTGAGCGCGTGCTCTCCACCCCGGGTGTGCGCGGCGCGGTGGTGGCTCCCGCCGTGGTCTACGGCCGTGGCGGCGGGCTGCTGAACCTGGTGGCCTCGGGGCCGAGGACCCAGGGAGACGCGCCGGCCCTCACCATGATCGGCCATGGGGAGCAGCACTGGGGCACGGTGCACGTGGACGACCTCGCCGCGCTCTACGTACGGGCGCTGGAGAGCGCGCCCGCCGGCTCGTACTTCATCGGGGCCAGTGGCGTGAACCCCACCGTCCGCGAGATCACCGAAGCCGTGAGCCGGGCGATCGGCCTGTCCGGCCGGGTCGCTCCCGAGCCGGTGGCCCGGACGCTCGAGCGCCTCGGGCTGCTCGGCGAGGCGCTGCTGCTCGACCAGCAGGCCGGCGGGGACGCCGCACGGCGGATCCTCGGCTGGACCCCGGAGCAGCCGACGATCCTCGAGGACCTGGTCGCGAACCGGCTCGCCGCGACCTCCTGACGCATCACATCCCGGTTCTCACCGCGGGCTCGTCGCATGGAGCGAGGAGCCCTCGGGGCCGGCATCAGAGGAGAGTTCCATCGGGCGTCCAAGCGGCTGTCGCCCGTCACCCGGGAGGGACGCCCGCCACGCCGCTACCTGCCGGCGAGCGTGCCGGGAGGAACGTTCGCGCGTCAACCGAGTACCTTGCCGAGGAAGCCGCGCTTGTACCCGGCGATCACGTCCAGGTGGCTCTTCAGCGCGAAATACCCGCAGTCCAGCAGACGCACCTCCGCCTCCGGCAGATCCCGCGGGAACGCCCTGGCGCCGCCAGGGCCGAAGATGCCGTCGTTGGCGCCCCAGACGGCCAGCAGCGACACTTGGCCGCCCCGGAAGTAGCTCGCGCGCGCCTTCGGATAGAGATCCACGTTCGACGGGTAGTCCCAAAACAGCGGCGCTGACCGGCGGGCTGCGCACAGTGCTGGCCGGCGGCGCCGCGCTGCCGCTGGGTCCGTTCCTGGTGCTGGCCGCCGCGAGCGGGACCCCGGAGGCCGACGCTGATCAGCACGAGCATGGGGCTGAGGGCGAACCGGTCGAAGCTGCTCACGAACGAGGCCACGGAGACCGCGAGTGGCGGCCGGACGAGGTTCACGGATGGGGCGAGCGAGGTCATTGATCCCATGATCCGATTAGCTGATCAAGCATCCAGTAATACCACCCCAAATCCGGAAATGTCATCCGAGCCCCGTACGCTCGGTCGATTGTCTTGACGGAGGAGCCTCATGACCGACTTCGCTCTGGATGAGCCTTGTGATCGCGGCAGGGCTATGCCCGCGCCCGGACGCCTGCTGCGACAGGCCGCCGACTCGATCCCGCCCTCGATGCTCGTCGTGCTCGGTATTCTCTCCGTGCAGCTCGGCGCCGGTTTCGCCAAGGAGCTGTTCACGGCACTGCCGCCGAGCGCGGTGGTGTTCCTGCGCATCGCGGCGGGCGCGCTGATCCTGGCCGCGGTGGCCAGGCCCAAGCTGAAGGGGCTGTCGTGGGGCGACTGGGCGGTAGGGCTCGGTTTCGGCGTGACCCTTGCCCTGATGAACCTGTCGTTCTATGAGGCGCTGTCGCGGCTGCCGATGGGCGTCGCGGTGGCGATCGAGTTCCTCGGGCCGCTCGGGGTGGCCGTCGCGGCCTCGCGGCGCAGGCTGGACCTGGTGTGGGTCGTGCTGGCCGGTCTGGGCGTCGCACTGTTCGCGCCCTGGGGGCAGCCCGCGTCTGCGGGCTGGTGGATCGGCATCGGGTTCGCCCTGGTGGCGGGGGCGTGCTGGGCGGCGTACATCCTTCTGTCGGCCGCGGCCGGACGGCGCTTCCCCGGGACGACCGGATTGTCGTTCGCGATGATGGTGTCGGCCGTGGTGATCGCGCCCGTGGGGATCACGACCGGCGGCACGGACCTGGCGCAGCCGCAGTTGTTGCTGATCGGGCTGGGGGTGGGGCTGCTGTCGTCGGTGATCCCGTACTCGCTGGAGCTGCGGGCGCTGCGGCGCATGCCCAAGCACGTGTTCGGCATCCTGATGAGCCTGGAGCCCGCGGCGGCGGCGGTGGTCGGCGTGCTGCTGCTCGGTGAGGTACTGCACCTGCAGCAGTGGACGGCGATCGTCTGCATCGTGGTGGCATCCCTGGGCTCGACCCGGACGGCCAGGCGCGACTGACGTTTGAGATCTTCAGAAAGGTCGTCAGAGCACAAAAGCCGCCGCATGCCCGCGGGGATGGGGATCTCTCCGTCGTGCGGCGGAGGGCTCGGCGACAGGTGGGCGGGACGCCGAGCGCATTTACCCATTTCGGCTATAACGGCACCGCCCTCTGGATCGCCCCCCACACAACCGCTGGGCGATCCTCCTCGCCAATAAGCTCTACCTTCGGCCGCGACCGCCAAGCCCTCGCTGACGTCCGCAACGCCTTCTGCAACCTGACCGTACGGACACCCCAACAGACACAACCGACTGGACAGACGTCGGCGTGAAGTCGGGAACTGTTGGTCCATAGGTTCCGACCCAGAGTTCCGCCCTGGATCGAGGTTGCGACACCCACTAGTCGCTCTTCAGCCGCGTTGGGCGCATAACCGGAGTTTCCGCCCTTCTGCGGCCCTCGTTTGCCTCTCAGCCCATAAATGAACGCCAAACGCGAGGCATGGGCAGGCACGTCTGTCCGGGTTTTACCAAGCCATGGCAGCTTCCCCCGAAGCTGCCTTTCCCCGGAACGGAACGCCTTCGTGTTGCCTGCCCCGGCCACAGTGGTCAAGCCGATATCCCTGGCCCTGCTCGCGACCCTGCAGATCGGCTTCGTCACACTCGCACTGCGGACGGCCTACCTCGCGCGGCGTACCGCCGGCCGCGACCAGCCCCACACCCACCGCCCTCAGCCGCCGTCCCCGCTCACCCCATAAACAGCGGGCCACCCTCTTCTCCCTCTGTTCGAGGTGTACAGCCAGACCGTGCGGTGCGGCGCCGCTGTGGCACGAGCGACGTCCTTGATGCCGAGAATGCAGCACGGGCCCTTTCCCGAGTATGCGACCACCATCCTCAAGAGCGCCGATGACCCAGCAGAGATACTGCGCGTGTTCAAGCTGGTCAAGGACTCCACCGTCAAGGCACGCACGCAGACGATCAACCAGCTCAAGGTGCTGCTGGTTCCGCAGCCCTCATCCTGCGTGAGTGTCTCGAGAGGTTGTCGGTCCCGCGGCTCATCACAGCGGGCGCCGAACTGGATCCGTCAGCCGGCACCGCTTACGCCACGATCTACACGCTCAAGGTCTCAACAGTTGACGACAAGACCTCAAGCACGTCACAAGTCCCTGCTGAATCGGTGGCGGAATTCGGGACCAGTGAATCCGAAACAGGAAGCAGGACCGTGCTGGTCATGCTCAAGATGAGGAGACATACATATGATCGGCAGAGCGAGAAGCAGTGCCTTGCTGTCGGCGGGAGTGGTGGCTGGATTGCTTGTCGGCAGCGGAGGGGTCGCGGCTGTGGCCGCCGCGGTGGAGGATGGGGAAATCGTCGCCTGCGCCGACAAGGACAACGTCCTGCGTCTCGCTCCGACCCCTTCACCCTCCCCGTCCCCCTCTGCCATCTGCGGTGAAGGAGAAAAGACCGTTGCGTGGAACGCCGTCGGGCCACAGGGCCCCGCGGGTCCGCCTGGCCCCGGGGCCGAGGCCTACGATGCCTGGGGCGACTCCGTCGAATACCCGATCACCGAGCACGACATCACGCGGAAGACGATCGCGGTGCTCAACAACCTGCCTGTGGGCTCCTACGTCGTCAATGCGGACCTGCAGGTCAAGCAGCGATTGGGAGACCCGGTGCCGTTCGATGTGGATTGCCTGGTGACCACCCTTCCTGATGTCCCACTCGGCGTGCCTGGGCCATACGCTGAGTTGGCCGCAGGCCAGCAGTGGAATGGGGCCTTTACCAGGACGCTCACCTTCAAGAGCCCTGGTTCGGTGTACTTGAAATGCTACGTCCGGGGAAGCAGCGTCGGGACCGGCGATGCGACCGCGATGTTTTACAGGCAGCACCTGACGGCGACAACGGTTACCAAGGTCAACGGCCGCTAGAAGATCTTCGAAGGCGACGGTCCACATACCACTGGAGCCGAGGACCGTCGCGTTCTCACCGACCCTCGATCCAACTGTTCACCTGGGTCGGACGGGTGCTGGACGAAAGAGTCCAGGCTGCCTCCACGGAGGCCACGGAAGTGTTGCCTCGTGCCATGCATGCGCTGGACATGGAGGTCGACCACGGGTCCAAAGACCTGAAGGGACCCCATCGAGCGCCCCCTGGAGGGCCTGAAGGCCGCGCGCCCAGGGCCGCACGGTCGGCGGGCCGGTCGCCGTGACCGACGGCGTGCGCGCCGCCGCCCGGCCCCGCCGTGCGCGACCGACCCATCACGCAGATCGCCCGCGAACTGCTGGCCTGGTGGCAAGCGGCGGCGGAGGTCGAACGGCAGGTGGCGCTACTGGACGGGGACACACTGGCGCGAACGCCGCAGTCGATGCAGGCGACGCTGCGGGCGTTGTCGGCGTCGCGGTTCTTCCCTGACCTGGCCTTACGGACACTGGTGTTCGACTTGAAGCAAGTGCGCCGGTATCGGGCCGACGCGCAGCTGCGGCAGGCGGCCCGGGATCGGGTGACGGCGCTGCTCGGACCGGACACGCAGGTGGTGGTGCACTCGCTCGGCTCGGTGGTCGCCTGCGAAGCGCTGTGCGCCCTGGCCGGGTGGTGACGGGCTGGTGTGGACGAACGTGGTCGATCACGGCGACGTTGTGGCGCTGGTGAATGATCTGCGGCCGTAGTTCGGTGACCGCGTCGTCGGTCAAGTGGTACACAACGGCGCGCACGCCCACGACGCCGCCGGCTACGAGGGTGAGGCGCGCCGGTATCTGATCGCCACGGTGATCAGCCGCTATCCGAAAAGCACCCTGGACGAACGCGGTCTCACCGGGTCCGCGCTGCCCGACGCCCTGCTGACTCTCGAACCCCCGCTCAGGCCGGCGTCATGTCCTTCGACCCCGTCAGATGGACGCACTGCTTCCCGGCCCTGCGCTCGTCCTCCCTGTTCCGCGACCTCGTGGCGGACTCCGCGCGGGAGGCCGACACGGCGCTCCTGACGCGGGACCTGCTCGGCGGGCAGGACGACGAGATAGCCGCCTACCTGGTCGCGGGCCATCTGTGCGCCCAGGTCGTCGACCTCGTCCAGTTCCCCCGCGACCAGGTTGATCCCGCGCAGTGCCCGCACCGGCTGGGCCTCGACTCCCTGATGGCGGTCCAGTTGCGCAACCGCCTCGCGCTCGACCTCGGGAGTCGCCGATGTCGCGGCGTCGCGGAGCGGTCGAGGCGGTCGAGCTTGGGAACGACGAGGGTGTCGCCACTGCGGACGGATGGGAGGGCCTGGTCCAGGCCGGGCCGGTTGCGGTGGGTGCCGGTGAGTCCGTGGTCGAGGTAGATCCTTGTTCGTGGACGCCGAAGCCGATCAGGATCTCCTCCTGGGCGGTGAGGTCCTGGGCGTCGGTCGAGCAGCCGACGTAGCCCGTGAGCAGTCCGGTCACAGCCCTCGGAGGGTACGGATAGCCCCCGCTGACCGTACAGATCACGGACACCCTATATGAGACGACGCCAGAGCTGTTCATGCTCTTGACTGGACCAAGATCACCCGTGTGCGCTGAGGGATCACCTGACGAACATGCGGTTGCGAGTTTCCGGTCAGCCTGCCCTGTAGAGCTGGGCCTGTTGCTCGGTGTCGGCGAAGCCGAGCGCACGGTAGAGGCGGATGGCGTGGTCGTCGGGGTCTGCGGCGATGACGAGTGTGTGGATGCCCCGGTCGGGTACTGCGTGCTGGGCGGCATGGTAAAGGACGGCGGAAGCGAGACCCCGGCGGCGGAAGCCGGGGTGGGTCTCGACGTTCTGGAACCGTGCCAGTCCCGCGCCGACGGCGAACAAGCCGGCTCCGGCACGCAGGCGTCCTTCCACGTAGGCGCCGATCCAGCTTCCATGACCGGCCTCGCACAGATGACGGTAGCCCGTGACCCGCCGCTCGGCGAAGCGTCGGATGTCATCGTCCAACCGGTCGTAGCAGGCGAGATCCAACTCCACGGCTTGGTGCCAGTCATCGTCACTGGACAGGGCGCGGATGTCGGCTTGAGGGGTTGCGGCAGGTGGCACGAGCCTGTCGGCTGTCAGTACGGTACTGAGTTCGACGGTCACCCCGAGGGCTTCGTGCTCCGCGGTGTCCCCCGCCAGGCCGATGACACCGTCCACCCCGAATGCCCGGTGCTTCGCCGCCGGGAACTCTGCGGTGAACAACGCCGACCACCGGGCCGCGTCACCTGTCCGGGGCGGTGAGTCGAAGAGGAGGAAGTTCCCCCAGTAAAAGCCGGGGTTCGCCGGGGTCCGCACCACGAGGTGTGTTCCGTGGTCGGTGACTACTGATCCACCCAACTTCAGCAACATCACATCCGTGCGAAACCCAAGCGACACGATCTTCATCTCGCCGAGCGTACAGGGGCTTCCCATTACGCTTCAGCGCTGGGCCAACGTATGCGCGAATGCGCCGCGCCGGCCGGAGACCGGCGCGGACATGTCAGGAGCGGGCTTCTGGGAATTCGAGTCACCTGCGCCGCCACCCCGCGGAGCCTCGCCCAATAGACCGCAAGCCTAGGCATGCGGTCGGGACGCCTCGGCCAGCGCCTGCGTGATCGTCTTCAGTACGACGACCCCCGCGCCCTCGCTGCGCACGTAGCCGTCGGCGCGGGCGTCGAAGGCCTTGCACTGGCCGTCGGGAGCCATCATCGAGCCTTGCGAGAACCCGATGGCGTGGTCGGGCGCGAGGATGAGGTTGGCGCCGCCAGCGAAGGCCAGGTCGCAGGAACCGGCCCGCAACGACTGCACCGCGAGGTGGATGGCGACCAGCGACGAGGAGCAGGCCGCGTCGAGGGCCGCGCTCATTCCCGACAGGTTGAGCGCGTAGGAGATGCGGCCGGCGTTGCCGCCTCGGGTGCTGCCCGTGACCGTGTGGACGTCCAGCCCGCCGGGGGCGCCCGACTGCCGGTCCCAGTAGTCGCTGGTGATGACGCCGGTGAAACCGCACCGGTCAGGCCGGGCATCTGGTCGAGCGTGAGGCCGGCGTCCTCGAACGCCTCCATCATCATGCGGTGCTGCGGGTCCATGGCGGCGGCCTCGCGGGGCGAGGTGCCGAAGAACTCCGCGTCGAACTCGTCGATCCCGGTGATGAAACCGCCGTACCTGGAGGACAGCTTGCCCTGGGGGCCGGGGACCGGGTGGTAGACCTCCTCGACGGGGAACCGGTCGGCGGGAACCTCGATGATCGCGTTGCCGCCACGCCTGAGCAGTTCCCACAGCTCCTGGGGCGAGGGGGCGCCGGGCAGGCGGCAGGCCATGCCGATCACCGCGATGGCTCGGACGGTGTCATGCCGGAAGGCCTCTCGGTCGTTGCCTGATGCGGATCTGTCGCTGCTCAGTGCTGATCACGGGCACTTTCACGCACGGCCCACCGAGCCGTTCCTGCGGGCCCTGCGCAGGCCGGCGCGCAACTCGCGCTCGATGAGCGAGCGGTACGTCACGGGGTCGAGCAGCATCCCGGCCCGTCGGTCGTCGCCGAACATGCGGGCGGCCCGTGCCCGGTCCCGTACGAGCTCGCGGGCGATGCCGTCCGCGCCGGGCAGGGCGTAGCGGCCGGACAGCTTGGCGGCGACGAGCCGCGCCTGCCGTTCGAGGGTGGCGGGCGCGGCCCCGAGGATCTGGACCAGTCCGACGAACGCCAGGTCCGTCGCGGCCGGATGGAACACCCGCCGGAACAGGTCCAGCCCGTCGCTCGGCGGCGTGATCGCCGGATCGAGGAAGGAGAACGACGGGCGGTATCCGGTGCAGAGGATGATGGTGTCGTATGGCTCGACCGATCCGTCCGCGAACACGACCGCGTCCTCCTTGAAGCCTTTCAGCGCCGGCCGTACCGCGAGGTCGCCGTGGGCGAGGCGGGTGAGCAGGTCGCTGGTGACCGTGACGGCGGCGTTGCCGAGGGGCCGCGTGGGCCTGGCGATGCCGTACCGTTCCTGCGGCCCCCGGGACAGGTGCACCGCGAGCCGCATCACCTGCCAGCGCAGCCATCGCGGGCGGGCGCGCACAGGAAAGGTGTCGAAGGGGCGGCCGAACAGGTGCTTGGGCACGATGTGGACGCCGCCGCGCACCGAGACGGCGGTGCGGGCGGCGGTCCTGGACACCTCGCAGGCGATGTCCGCGCCGCTCGCGCCGAGGCCGACGACGAGCACGTCGCGCCCGGCGAAGCGCTCCGGGGAGACGTAGTCGTGCGCGTGGAGCACCTCGCCTCCGAAGAAATCAGGAATGTCAGGCATGATCGGCTGGCTGAAGTGGCCGGTCGCGACCACGACCGACCCGTAGCGCCCGCGCCCGCCGCCGGAGGTCTCCACGATCCAGCCGCCGGACGGCTCCTGCGTCACCCTGGTGACCTCGGTGTCCAGGCGCACGCGCGGCGACAGGCTGAAGTGGTCGGCGTAATGAGCCAGGTAGTGGCCAATCTGCTCGCGTGAGGGGAACTCGGGAAAGTCCGGCGGGATCGGGAGGCTGGACATCGCCATGAACGCGGCGGAGGAGTTGACGTGCAGCGCCCAGTAGGCGGGCCCATCCTCCAGCTCAGGGTTCTGCGACCACAGGCCACCGACCGCGCTCCGGCGTTCGAAG
Source organism: Nonomuraea sp. NPDC050786 (assembly GCF_040654115.1). Lineage (NCBI taxonomy): Bacteria > Bacillati > Actinomycetota > Actinomycetes > Streptosporangiales > Streptosporangiaceae > Nonomuraea > Nonomuraea sp. NPDC050786. The sequence continues at coordinate 272,737 of NZ_JBFAHJ010000006.1, read as the reverse complement.
CACTCCCAGGCGACGCCCGCGTCGTCGAGAGCCTTCGCCACCGCCAGGCCGCCGATCCCGGCGCCGATGATCGCGACGTCCGGGCCCCGCGGCGGGGAGTCTAGCTGCTGATTTCCGATCGGCATGATGCCACTTCCGTCCAGGAGTCCGTGCGGTGAAGGACAGCGGCACGTCCGGGATGCAATCGCGCGTGGCGCCGGGGTGAAGGGTCGGCCGTGCGTGCGCGTGCCGTGTGCGTGGGGCGATCGGTCCGGGCGCTGCCAGACTGAGCGGTCACGCTGTTGAATCGCTTGGAGCGCTTGGGAAATCTGGTGCAGAAATGGCGGAAGCCGGCCGGCCGATTCCGGGAAGGGCGTGCGGGGTGAGGCCGGCAGGGCGTCCGGCCGCCGCGCTCAGCGCCTCGGCGATCTGCGAGGAGGTCCGCCAGTCGCCGGTGATCTCCACCGCCTCGCCCATATACGTCCCCGGGCCGGCGAAGGCCAGGGCGGCGAACGCGCCGACGTCGTCTATGGCGGTGGGCTGGCAGGCCCTGTTCCTGCAGCGGGCGGGTGACGCCCCGGCCCTGGCGGTCACGGTCAACGTGGCCGCGTTCCTGCTGGTCCACGCGGTCGGCTCGGCGCTCGGTGCCGGCGTCGTCACGGTCTCCGGGCTGCGCTGGATGGGGCCGGCCGGGCGGCGCTCAGCGCCGGCGTGCTATTCCATCCATGCGTCACGGCTGTTCGCCGGCCGCTGTTCGCGGATCAGCATGAGAAACCCGGCCATCAGAGCGTGCAGTTGCTCACGGTTCCACACTGCCGAGATCTGCCACGCCGCGGCCGGATGCCCGATCGGCGTGATCGTGACCGGTGACGGCGCTATGCGGGCGGCGCTGGCCGGCACGAACGCGGCGCCCGCCCCCGCCGCCACCAGCGCCAGGACGGTCTGCAGGTCGTGCGCCTCCTGGACGACGGTGGGACGGATCCCGGTGGCGTCGCGGAAGCGGCGGATCTGCCCTGCCAGCCCGGGCCCTTTCGCCTGCGCCAGTTGCAGGAAGTCATGGCGGGCGGCCCATCCGGGAAGGTCTGCGGGCCGTGGCGGAGGCTCGTCGGTATGGGCGAGGGCGAGGCGGTCGGTGCCCACGGGCAGATGCTCCCAGCCGGCTTCGAGGGGCGGGCGGACGAAACCGACATCGAGCCGGCCCGCCTTGATCTCGTCGAGCTGCCGCTGGGAGGACATGTCATCGAGGGTGACGTGCGCGCCGGGGCGGCGCTGCCGGAAAGCGGCGACCAGGCGGGGAGCGAGGTCGATGCTCGACAGTCCGAAGCCGACCGCCAGGGTGCCGATCTCTCCGTGTGCCATCCTCGTCATTCGCTGGGTGAGCGCGTCGGCGTGCCGGACGAGGGACTGCGCCTCGGGCAGCAGCACGGCGCCCAGCCGGGTCGGCGTGGCGCCATGCCGTCCACGGTCGAACAGCCGGCCGCCCACCTGCGCCTCCAGGGTCTGGATCTGCTTGGTGAGCGTCGGCTGGGTGATGTTGAGCCGGCTGGCGGCGCGGCCGTAGTGACGGCACTCGCTGACGGCGAGGAAGGCGCGGAGCCGGCCGAGATCCATTCATTGAATCTATCGAATACGGCAAATGATTCATTGGACGCATGGATGGCGCGTGCGGTCTGCTGGTGCCCCGAGAGCAAGCATGGGAGGTCATCATGAGACAGAGCGACGACGTGAGCGGCGGTTCCGCGGCGGCCTTGCGCTGCGCGAGCGTGCAGTTCGAGCCTCGGCCTGACGACAAGGCGTACAACCTGGCCCAGGTTGAGCAGCATCTGCGGGCCGCGGCGGAGCAGGGGGCGCAGGTGGTGGCCTTTCCTGAGATGTGCCTGCTCGGGTACTGGCATCTGCGCAGGCATCCGGCTGAGCGGCTGCGGACGCTGGCCGAGCCGGTGGACGGCCCGTCCGTCGCCGCGGTCCGCGAACTGGCACTCGCGCGGGGGGTTGCCGCGGGCGTGGGCTTCCTGGAGATCGGCGAAGAGGGCCGGCTGTTCAACAGCTACGCCGTCTGCATGCCGGACGGGCGGGTGCACCGGCACCGCAAGCTGCACGCCTTCGAGCATCCGGCCATCGACAGCGGCGATGCCTACACCGTCTTCGACACGCCCTGGGGCGTGCGCATGGGTGTCCTCATCTGCTGGGACAACAACCTGGTCGAGAACGTCAGAGCCACGGCGCTGATGGGTGCCTCGGTGCTGCTCGCGCCCCACCAGACCGGCGGCACCGACTCCCGCAGCCCGCACGGGATGCGGCCGATCCCCGTGCCGCTCTGGCGCGGCCGGCACCAGGACCCGCAGGCGATCGAGGCCGCGCTGCGCGGCCCCAGCGGGCGCGAGTGGCTGATGCGCTGGCTGCCCGCCCGGGCACACGACAACGGGCTGTTCGTCGTGTTCAGCAACGGCGTCGGGGAGGACGACGGCGAGATCCGCACCGGGAACGCCATGATCATCGACCCTTACGGCCGCATCCTCGCCGAGACCTGGAAGGCGGGCGACGACCTGGTCGTCGCCGACCTCGACCTCACCCTGCTGCCGCTGTCGACGGGCCGGCGCTGGATGCAGGGACGGCGCCCGGAGTTGTACGACATCCTCACCCGTCGCTTCGGGGACGAACGCGCGCCGCGTGCCGCGCGCTTCGCCACCGACCCGGTGCCGCTTCGCCGTCCCCTCGATGATTGACGCGCCCGAACCTTCAGACCTCGACGGTGAGCCGCTTCGCCTCGCACCCGTTTCGGAGTGCACCCGTTCTGGGATGTCTCTAGGGCCGTGAAAAGGCCCTCAACGCGGTGGACAACGACGAGGATGAGGACGACTTGGAGCCTCTGCGCTGATCGGCGGCGGCAGGACCCAACGGTCGCTGATCGTGGCCACACAGGCAAACACGCATAATCGTGCACGAGGTTACACCATCAGGCATGGATGATGGGCGTGCTGAGCGAGCGTATGGTGGCGTTCTCGCCACCCGCGTCGGTGACGATCCCGGCGACGTCCGCCAAGGGCAGAACAGTGAAACGAGAGGCTGCGCCGATCTTCTCCGTGCTGGCCAGCACGTAGGTGTCAGCCGCCTGGCGGGCCAGGGCGCGCTTCATCGCGGCCTCATCCACGTCATCCGTGGTCAGCCCCACCTCGGGATGCACGCCGGTCACGCCGAGCAGGAAGAGGTCGGCGTGCAGGCCGCGGGCGGCCTCGACCGCGGCCGCGCCGCAGGCGACCATGGAGTGCTTGAACAGCCGCCCGCCGATGAGGTAGACCTCCACGTCCTGGTGCTCGCCCAGCGCGCTGGCCACGGTAGGGCTGTGGGTGATGACGGCGGCGCGCAGGTCGAGCGGGAGCGCGCGGACGACCGCGAGGGCGGTGGTGCCGCCGTCGAGGATCACGGTGCTGCCCGGTTCGATCAGCGCCGCCGCGGCAGCGGCCACGCGCTGTTTGCCGGTCACCTCCACGTGCTCACGGGTGGCGTAGTCGGCGATCGCGGGAGAGACGGGCAGCGCGCCGCCGTACACCCGCTGACACAGGCCCGCCGCAGCGAGTTCGCGCAGGTCGCGGCGGATGCTGTCCTCGGACATGCCGAGTTCGACGGCGAGATCCTTGGCGATGATCCGGCCGTCCCGGTTGAGGCGTTCCAGGAGCAGGTCACGGCGTTGGGCGGCCAGCATGCACGTTTCCCCTTGTTCTTTCCGGTTATTTCCTATTATAGTTCCACAACGTGATGATTCTTATCGCTGGACCCTATCGTTCAGGCACAAACGATGATCCCCAGCTGATGGCGGACAACCTGGCCAGGCTGGAGGAGGCCGCATGGCCGATTTTCCGCAGCGGGCACGTGCCCATGATCGGGGAATGGGTGGCCCTGCCCGTGCTACGGGGCGCGGGTGGTCAAGGGCCGGCCGACCCGGTGGCCGAGCAGATCATGTATCCCACCGCGGAGCGCCTGCTGCGGCACTGCGACGCGGTCCTGCGGCTGCCGGGCGAGTCCACCGGCGCCGATGAGGACGTACGGATCGCCACCGAGCGTGGCCTGCCCGTCTACCACCGGGTCGAGGACATCCCCGGCTACCAGGCCGCCTAGCGCTTTCTCTCTTCGACACCCTGAGCACACGGCAACGAGGAGATCATGAGCTCACCCATCATCGACCAACCGGCCAGGTCCCACATGATCGGCGCCGCGTCGCTCACCCGTACTGTCCACACGGCGGGCGGACCAGGGCTCGGCGCGGGCACGCCGACGTGCGCGGTGACCGGCCGCTGGTCGCTGCCGCACACCCTCCGCCCGGAACCGGTCCGGTCATGACCGCGGGCATCGACGAGCCGGACGCCCGCGGACGTACCGGCTTAAACCTCGCCGGCCTGGACCTCATGGGGAATCCGCGCGTACGCATCCGCGAGGTGCGGGTGTTGTCGTGCGACTGGGCAGTGCTGCGGAGGACGACCCTCGACTACCAGCACGCCGACGGCCGCCGGAGCACGCAGCAGCGGGAGACCTACGACCGCGGCAACGGCGCCACGGTGCTGCTGTACGACGTCGGCCGGGGGACTGTCCTGCTGACCCGCCAGTTCCGCTACCCGGCTTACGTCAACGGGCACCCGGACGGCATGTTGCTGGAGACGGCGGCGGGGCTGCTCGACGACGAGAGCCCGGAGGAGGCCATTCGCCGCGAGGCCGCCGAGGAGACGGGCCACGTCATCGGACCGGTACGGCACGTCTTCGACGTCTACATGAGCCCGGGCTCCGTCACCGAACGCGTGCACTTCTACGCCGCGCCGTACAGCGTGCACACTCGGCAGGGCGCCGGTGGCGGGGTGGCGGCCGAGGACGAGGACATCGAGGTCGTCGAGTTGCCCTTCAATGATGCCCTCGACCTGGTCCGCACCGGCGGGATCGCCGACGCCAAAACGATCATGCTGCTGCAGTGGGCCGCCCTGGACGGCCCCTTCGCCCCGGCATCGGCCGGCGGGGCCAGCGCTCGTTCACTTCTTGAAAGACCGTGAAAGATCACGCATTATCACCAGCAGTCGGGGCGGCGTGCGCGGCCGCGGCCCAGCCGGATCAACGGGATCTGCCCGGGCCTCTGGTTCGTGTCACGGAGCCTCCGCCACAGAATCGGAATCATCTCTGCCACCGCCCGAGTACGGGCGGTGGCAGAGAGCCGCGGTGGGCCGGTATCTCGCCGCCGGCAGCCAGGTCAACGTGGCCGAGGGCGAGCCGGTGCTGAGCCACCCTGTCCTCATCGAATCTTCTGATCTGCCGGCCGCGCACGTCTGTCCGCCGTACGTAGTCAGAAAGAAGAAAGACGTGTCCCGATATCAGCCTGGCTCGGACGTCCCGTCCTCCTACTCACAAGTGCTGGAGGAGCACCTGGCGGAATGGTCGGGGCGGACCGGGATCACGGTGGAGGTATGGGCGCTGCCGAAAATGCACCTCGCCGGTCGTCTTAGCACCATCGTCCATCGTGTGATTACCGAGGTCCTGCTGGAGATCGAACGTCACGCGCAGGCCCGTACCGTCAGCGTTGCTCTTACCACGTCCCACACCGGGCTGCGCTTGGTGATCAGTGATGACGGCGGTGGCATGACGGTGAAAGCTCGCGAGGCGCTGGAGACGCGCCTGCTGACGAGCCGGGGCGAACTCGACGGGCTGGGCGGCGGTCTCGGCGTCAACAGCGTGCTCGGCGAGGGCGTCACCGTCAGCGCCTCCCTGCCTCCGCAGGCGTTCGAACACACACCTGAGAACTACAGCCCCGTGCCGACCAGTCTGCGCGGAGTTGTCGACAGGAGGTTGCTGCGCCGGACGTCACAGGCAGACGAGAAGGCTCCCGAACGCTGACTCCTGCGCCGCAGCGCCAAGCGATTCAACCCGCCCACCTTCCTCTTCTAGCACGCATTTCCCGAAAGACCTTGAGGAGCCCTCCGTGGATTACATGTATGAGAAGATCGCCGACGCGGACCAGGCGGAGCGGCGAGCCGAGGCCGCACGGTTCCGCATGATCCGGCCGCGCTCGCGCCGGCGGGTTCTTGCCCGCCTCCGCGGCCGGTGCGCAGTCATCCTCCGCCGCCTCGCCGATCATCTTGAATTTGCCTGATCGTTCGTACGGGTATCGGTGAGTAGAAGTCCGGAACATGTCTCGCACGACCTGCAGGTCGTTGAGCCTGCCTCTACTCAGGATATGAGCGGCAGCATGCTGATCATGCATATATCGGCACCAGGACGACAGGTCGCGACCTACGCAAAGCGGGACGACGGGGCAGGAAGTGTACAGGGCGGAACAGCCGGCCGGTCACGTCCCTCCTGGCGCCGCGCCTGAACTGACATCAAGGGGGAAGATCGGCAATGGGAGCGCCGTCTGTGAGGTTTCGGGTGCTCGGAGGGCTGGAGGCGTACGACGATGGTCGGGGGCGGGTGGAGCTGCGCGGACGGCGCCAGCGTGCGGTGCTGGCCCGGCTCCTGCTGGCACGGGGCGCCGTGGTCTCCACGGACGCGCTCATCGAGGATGTGTACGACGGATCGCCACCGGCCGCCGCCCTTCCCACGCTGCAGTCGTACATCAGTAATCTGCGCCGCGTCATGGAGCCCGGGCGGCCTCGCGGCGTGCCGCCACGGCTGCTCGTCGCGCGGCAGCCCGGCTATCTGCTCGCCACCGGGGACGTGGACGCGATCGAGTTCGCCGGGCTGGTGGAGCGGGCCGAGATGCAGCCGTCCGAGGACAGGCTCGACTACCTGGACAGGGCGCTGCGGTTGTGGCGCGGCATCCCCTACGAGGAGTTCGCCGACCGGACGTGGGCGATCGCCGAGGTCAACCGGTTGTGCGAGCTGCGGCTGATCGCCGTTGAGCGCCGGGCCGAGGCGCTGCTCGACCTGGGCCGTCCCCAGCTCGTGATCGGAGGGTTGGAGGCGGAGACACTTGAGCACCCGCTGCGCGAGCGGCTGTCGTGCCTGCTGGCCCTGGCGCTCTACCGCACCGGGCGGCAGGCCGACGCGCTGGCCGTGCTCCGCCGGGTGAAGGAGCGGCTCGCTGAGCAGCTCGGGCTCGACCCCGGTCCGGAGCTACGGGCCTTGGAAGAGGACATCCTCCGGCAGGTGGATTCCCTGGACCCCGTACGCGCCGCCGCGGTGCTGTCTGCGGCGGCCCCGTCCGAGCGGCGACGGGCCGTGCCCGGCAGGAAGCGGCAGTTCGCGGCTCTGCGGGAGCTGCTCGACGAGGGCGGTGTGGCCGTCGCCGCGGTGACCGGTGAGCCGGGCATCGGCAAGACCTTCCTGCTGGAGGCGTTCCGCGAGCACTGCACCGACCTCGGCCACCTTGTGTTGTGGGGCGGCTGCCTCGATCTGCGGGAGGCGCCCCCGCTGTGGCCGTGGCTACAGGTGCTGAACACACTCGTCCGCCATCACCCGCCCGCCGACCGGGCGGCACTGGCCGGTCTCCTTGACGACGAGCAGCCCGCGGGCCCGACCGACGCCGCGCTGCTGCGCCGTAACCAGGTCATCGCTGACTGGCTGCTGGCGGCGGCGCGGACCCAGCCCGTGATCGTCGTTCTGGACGACCTGCACTGGGCCGACCCGGCCTCGCTCGAACTGCTCAAAGAGCTGATCATGCTGACGAGGAGGCCGGTGGCGAAGGCGCCTCTCAAAATCGTGGCGGCCTTCCGCGACCGGGACGATTCATGTGCCGATGGCACCGGGCTGCCCGTGGACGAACTGCTGACCCGCCTCGTCCGCTACGATCTGCGGCGCGTCCATCTGGACGGTCTCGACGCGGACGCCGTGCGGGCCGTCGCGGCGGGCATGAACACGACGGTGGATGAGGTCACCGCCAGGCGGCTGGCGGACCGTACCGGCGGGAACCCGTTCTTCGTCCGGGAAAGCGTCCGGCTGCTCGCCCAGGGCCGCCCGCTAGACGCTGTGCCCGACGCGGTCGCCACCGCGGTCCGTCAGCGGGTCGGCGCGCTTGGGCGGCGGCCGGGCGAGGTGCTCGGTGTCGCGGCGGTGCTCGGCCTCGACTTCGACCCCACGGTGGTAGCCGAGATCTGCCGCGCAGAAGCCGCTCCCCGTCGCGGGAGAGCCGAGGTCTCTGGCGAACAGGAGGTCTGTAACCTGCTGGACCAGGCGGTCCGGGCCGGGCTGGTCGTCCCGCGCGACGGCCGGATGGCCTTCGCGCACGACCTCGTCCGCGAAACCCTCGTGCACGACCTCCCACCCCTGCGCAAGGCGGCCGTGCACCGCCGCGCGGCTGCTTGCCTGTCCACCCGGCCCGGTATCGACGTCGCCGCCATCGCCCACCACGCGGTCGAGGCCGGCCCCGCCGCCTACCGCGAGACGGTGCGCTGGGCACGGGCGGCCGCCGAACAGGCCGGTCTGCGCCTGGCCTACGAGGAAGCCGCTATGTGGTGGAGCCGGGCGATCAACGCCCACGGCGCCTCCACCGGCGACCCGCTCAACCACCTGGAACTAGTGCTCAAACAGATCAGGGCGCTGCTGGACTCCGGCGACGCGATCGGCGCCCGGCACGCCAGGACCCAAGCCATCCGCGCCGCCGACCGCGCCGACGCCGGCCCCGAGGCCACCGCGCGGGCACTGACAGCGCTCGACGCACCCGCCATCTGGACGCTGCGCGACCCGTACGAGGCGGTGGACCTGCGGCTCGTGCACCGCTTCGAGGCCGCCCTGCGCGCAGTGCCCCCAGGCGATCGGCCCGAGCGGGCCCGCCTGCTCGGCGGCCTGGCCGAGGAGCTGTACAATGCGACCGACGACCCGCGACGCGACGCCATGGCCCTCGAAGCGGTCGAGATGGCCCGCCGGCTGGGCGATCCCCGCCTGCTGGTGCGGATGCTCAACGCGCGTTACCTGTCGCTGCCCGCGCTGCCCGCCCACGCTCCCGAACCGCTCGAGATCGCCGCCGAGATGCTCGACGCGGCCGTACGGGCCGGGGAACCGGGCTTCGAGCTGCTCGCGCACATGATCTTCAGCCACCACCGGCTGGAGGCGTTCGATGTGGCGGGCGCGGACCGCGCCGCCGCCCACTGCGACGCTCTGCTGGAGCGGCTGCCGCTGCCCTGGCCGCGCTTCCAGCACACGCTCTGGCGGGCTAACCGGCTCGTCCTGGCCGGCGCGTTCGACGACGCCGAGGCCCGGTACCGCGAGGCCGCGCGGCAGGCCGGCCGGCTGGGCGTGTGGCACGGCGAAGCGGTGGTGACCGCCGGGCGGCTCATCCTGCACTACCACCGGGGCACCCTGGCCGAGGCCGGGCCACTCGTCGAGGAGATCGCGGGCATCCATCCCTCCGCCGGCCACGACATGCGGGTCCTGCTGCTGTGCCGGCAGGGCCGGGCCGCCGAGGCGCGCAGGCTGGTGGCGGGCGGCTGGCCCGAGCGGGTGCGGGACTGGTCGTGGCTCACCATGACCTGCCTCCAGGGCGCGGCCCAGGCGGCGGTCGGGGACGTCCGCGCCTGCCGCGAGACCTACACCGAGCTGCTGCCCTACAGCGGCACCATCGCGGTCGGCTCCGCCGTGGTCACGCTGGGGCCCGTGGACTACTTCCTGGCCCGGCTCGCCTCGGCCGTGGGCGACTACGACGCCGCCATGGGGCACCTCACCACGCTGGCCGGGCTCACGGCTCAGAATGGGCTCACCTGGTGGAGCAAGCGGGCGAGAGAGACGTGCCTCCTGCTCGACGAGCCGGTCCCGGTGCCGTCGGCGGCATCCTGACAGCGGTCCTCACCCGGCTGATGAGTGGACCTCCCCCGCCGTGCTGTGCTGGTAGCGCACCAGGCCGGCGTAGTGGCCGCCGTACGTCATGAGCCGGTCGTGGGTGCCGGCCTCGACCAGGCGGCCTCTGTCCAAGACAACGATCAGGTCGGCGTCCCGGATCGTCGACAGCCGGTGCGCGATGACGATCTGGGTCTGTCCCAGGTGCAGGAGGTTGCGGCGGATGCGTTCCTCCGTGACGCCGTCCAGGCTGGCGGTCGGCTCGTCGAGCAGCAGGATCCTGGGCCGGCGGGCCATCGCGCGGGCCAGCGCGATCCGCTGGCGCTGCCCGCCGGACAGGCGTCCCCCGCCCTCGCCGACGTCGGTGTCGTAGCCCTGCGGCAACCGGACGATCTCGTCGTGGATCTCGGCCAAGCGGGCGGCCTCCTCGACGGCCTGTCCGCTCATCGGGGCGAAACCGGCGATATTTTCCCGGATCGTGCCGGCGAACAGGTGCGGCTGCTGGGTGACGACTCCCACCTGCCCGCGCAGCCAGCGCAGGTCGATCTCCTCCAGCGGGATCCCGTCGAACCGGATCTGTCCGGCCGCGGGCTCCACCAGCCCGACCAGCGCCCGGCCGAGCGTCGTCTTGCCGGACCCCGACGCGCCGACGATCGCGACCCGCGCGCCCGGCGGGATGTGCAGCGAGATGTCGCGCAGCACCGGGGCGCGGGAGTCGTAGCCGGAGGTCAGGCCGGAGACGGAGACGCCGCCGCGCAGCCCGCCCGCCGGCCGGGTCCCGCCCGCGCGTTCCGGCGTCGCGCTCATCAGGTCGGCGATCCGCCCGACGTGGGCGCCGGCGAGCTGGAGCTGGTAGGCGATGCCGAGCAACGAGGTCAGCGGCGAGATCGCGGCGGTCGCCAGCGTCACGAGGGCAAGCTGGTCGCCCAGCGACGCACCCTGCCCGGCGGTCGCGAACACGGCCACGAGCAGCCCCAGGTCGAGCGCCATCCCCAGCGCGTTGCTCACGGCCTGCACCCCGGCCACGTGCCGGTTGCGGGCCGCACCCGTGGTCAGCTCCTCGTCGTGCTGTTCACGCCAGCGGCTGACTGCGGCGGGTTCCCCTCCGGTGGCCTTGATCGCCTCGATGCCCGCGAGGGTGTCCACCAGAGCGGCCTGGGTGGCAGCACCGCTGTGCACGGCGGCCAGGGCCAGATGCCGCCCGCGACGCGCCGTGCCCAGCACGACGGCGGCCTGGGCGAGAGCCGTCGCGAGCGTCAGCAGCGCGAGCCAGGGCGCGGCCACGAACAGCAGCGTGAGGTACGACACCGCGGTCAGCAGGTCGAACAGGAAGGCCAGCGACTGCTCGGTGAGCAGGTCGCGCAGCACCGCCACGCCGCCCAGCCGGCTCAGCAGGTCGCCTTTGGACCTGCTCTGGAAGAAGTGGTACGGCAGGGCCAGCGTGTGACCGACGAGCCCGCGCATGACCTCCGCGGCCACCGACGTCTGCAACGCGATCAGTATCCGGGCGCGTACCCACGCGATCAGCGCGTGCGTGACGACGACGCAGCAGGCCGCCGCCGCGAGTGCCGTCACGTCGATCTGCAACGGCCGGTCCACCACGAGCTTGGTGAACGCCGGCACAGCCAGGCCGAGGGCCTGCGCCGCCAGCGAGGCCAGCAGCACGGCGGCGATCAGCTTGCGGTTCGTCAGCACCGGGGTCAGCAGCGGGCGCAGCACGGGCCAGGCCCGCGCGGGTGCGACGGCGGGCGCGAGCCCGGCGGGAGCGTCGGCGAGCAGCACCGTGCCGGAGTATCCGGCATCGAACTGCTGGTGCGGCAGCCGGCGCCGGCCACGGGCCGGGTCGAGCACGGTGATGCCGCGGGCCGTCACGCGCTCGACCACCACGAAATGGTTGTCATTCCAGAGCGCGATGAACGGTGCGGGCAGCTGCGCGACGGTGTCCAGCGGGGCGTGGCAGGCGCGCAGCCTCAGCCCGAGCCGGGAGCCGGCCTGGATCATCTCCCGCAGGCTGACCCCGTCCACACCCTCGGCGAGGTGCTCGCGCATCTCGGTGAGACCGGTGCGACGGCCCAGCGCGCTGAGCACCATGGCCAGGCAGGCCGCGCCGCACTCGCTGCGGGTCAGTTGCATCCGCAGCGGCACCCGCCTGGTCACAGCCAGAACCACCTGATGTCCGCCGAGCGGCGCCGCTCGTCCAGCCACGCCTGGAACGCGGCGTCCCGCGCCGCGTCGAGCACCTCCGGGTCGTCCGGATCCGGCGGGAGCACCTCGTACACGACGCCGGCCAGGTATCCGCCCTCGACCGGAACCGGCCCCACCGCCTGCCCGGCCGGCACCGCGCGCATCGGCTGGGGCAGCCGCGGGGTGAGGGCCGTGCGCGCCTCCAGACGCACCTGCCCGGAGCGCACCGCCGCGGCGGCCCGATCCAGGAATCCGTCCACCGGGCCGTCGGCGAGCTCGCCCACCACATCCGGCCGCGCCCCGGTCGTCCACGCGGCACTCCGCAGCGTGAACTCCTCGGGGTGCTCGGCCAGACGACGCCGGGCGGGCTCGCCCGCGAATCGATCGCGGACCCGTGCGACGTAAGCCTGCGCCCTGACGTGATGCGAGAACGCCTCCTCCGACAGGCCGGCCTCGGCCAGCCAGGTCAATGTCCGCTCCCGTGTGTCGAGCCCGCGACGTCGGCGGAACTCGTCGGCCGCCCGCTGCGTCTCCTCGGCGGTGAGCGGCTCGGCACCGCTTTCCATCTCCCCGAGCAGGATGCAGTGGTCCACCAGCCGCTCGTGGACCTGCCGGTCGCGGGCGCCGAAGGCGCGGATGGTGGACAACGCGGTGGCGATCGACAGGTCGTGCCCGTCGACGCGGAGGACCTGCCCTGCCGCCCAGTGCGTGGAGTGGTCGACCAGCCAGGGGATGCCGTCGTCCACCTCGGCCGACAGCGCGACCGTGCCGCCGGTGGGGTGCTCCAGGAGCAGGTCGTAGCCGGCTCTGGTGGACCCCGGCGGCTGGTCGATCACGAGCTGGGTGCTCAGCCACGGCCGCTCCTCCGACCAGTCCCGTACGCGTCGCTCCGCCTCGTCGGGCAGGTCCTTCGGCAGCTGACGCAACAGCGCCACCGCTTCGGCGAGTTCCGTCGCGAAGGCGGCGCGGGTTCCGGAGGAGGGCGTGATCTGCTCAGTGGACATCGATGGGTTCCTCATAACCGGTCGGGGTGGTGAGCCAGCCGGCGATGGCGTCAGCGATGGGCAGGCCGGTCAGCGTCTCGATGAAGGCCCACTGCCCGTCGACGTTGAGCTCCAGGAAGACGTACCGGCCGTCCGGCGTCACGATGAAGTCCAGAGCGCCGAAACTCAGGCCGAGCCCCGCGACCAGGTGGACGCACCGCTCCTCGACCTCCGCCGGGAGATCGTAGGCCGAGTAACCCACCTTGGGATCACCGTAGTGCCGCCAGTCGACGGCGGTCAGCCGCGAGGCCTGGGAGTTGATGCGCGCGGCGAAGACATGCTTGCCGACGACGGTGACGCGCAGCTCGTACGCCTTGGGCACGTAGGGCTGCAACATCGACGCCGAGTGACGCATCCGGTGCCGGCCGGACAGCCGCCGGCGCGGCACCGGCGCGGTGTAGAGGTGGCCGTACTCTCCGTCGAGAGTGAACGTCCGGAAGCTCAGAGCCTTGGTGATGAGCCGGCCGCCGGCCCTGGTCCAGGCCGGGGCGAGCTCGGCCGGGTCGTTCGTCACCACCGTGTCCACCACGGTGAAGCCGAGCTGAACGGCTCGGTACAGGTGCAGCAGCTTGTTGTCGATCGCCTGGAGGTGCGCCGGGCGGGCCGGCATCCACCGCGCTCGCGTCATCAGGTCGTACGCGCCAGCGAGCGCGTGCCCGGACACGTGCTCGGCGAACTCGCGCTGCGATGGGTCCCGTACGGCCGGGGCCGACGGCCGGTCGGGGCGGCGGTGCCAGACCGCCGTCACTTGTGACAGATCGTGTTCCTCGCCCCGGTACGTCAGCGTCTGCCGCCAACGGCCGTCGAGGTAGCTGGTGGTCAGGGTCGAGGCTTCCGGGTAGTCCGCCTCGTCCCACCACAGCGCCGGCACGCCGCGCTCGCGCAGCTTGGGCAGGACGGCGTGGACCGAATCGTCGCGATGGCTGCTAATGATCAATAACACAGTCTTGGTGCTCCTTCGCCGTCACGCGGGGAAGCCGGCGTCCACGGACGCCGGCTTCCCGCCACTGTCACGACGGTCAGCTCTGCCAGACGTCCAGGTTCTTGCCGTTGTTGTACGACGACGTGCAGGTGCCCGTCCCCGGCTCCATGCCCGCCGTGATCACGGAGCCGTCGTCGAGCACGATGTCGATCCCCGCGACGGTGTCAAGGTCCGCGCCCGAGAGCTCGGAAACACCCGCGGGAAGGTCTTCGATCTTGAGAATGCCACTCACGGCATTACCCCCTTCTAGTTGCACAGGCCACGCCTTACGGCCCACACGCAGTCTCGCGTGCGCCGCTTGGGCTTCTCTTGAGCACCTTGGAGCCCCTTGAACCCGCTTGAACGACCTGCTCCACCTGACGGTGTGAGCAGCCAACGCCGGCCCTTGAACGTGCGGCGCAAATCATCCACCCACTCCCCGGGGATCTCCCACAAGATGAAATGCCCGCCCCGGTCATGGAAGGCGACGTTGACGTGGTTGTACGGCCAGGCAGGCCGCGCCGCACTCGCTGCGGGTCAGTTGCATCCGCAGCGACACCCGCCTGCTCACAGCCAAAACCACCTGATCTCCGCCGAGCGGCGCCGCTCATCCAGCCACGCCTGGAACGCGGCGTCCCGCGCCGCGTCGAGCACCTCCGGATCGTCCGGATCCGGCGGGACGACCTCGTAGACCACGCCGGTCAGATGAGCACCCTCCACGGGGACCGGCCCGACGGCCGTCTGGGCGGGCAGGGCCCGCAGATGTGGGGGCAGCTGCGAGGAGAGCACCGTACATGCCTCCAGGCGGAGCCGCGCGCCCTCGGTGAAGCGCATCGCCGCGGCCACCCGCTCCACGAACCCGGTCACCGGGCCGTCGGCGAGAACGCGCAGCACGTCCGGGCGCGCCCCGGTCACCCATGCGGCCCGCCGCAGCGTGAACTCCTCGGGGTGCTCGGCGAGGTAACGCCGGGCGGGTTCGCCCGCGAAGCGTTCGCGGACCCGCCCGATGCGTGCCTGCGACTCGATGTGCCCGCGGAACACCTCCTCGGTCATGCCGGCCGCGGCGAGCCAGTCCAGGGTCTGTTCCCGGGTGCCGAGCCCGCGGCGCCGGCGGAACTCGTCGGCCGTCCGCTGCGTCTCATCGGCGGTCAGGGGCTCGTCGTCGTCCGCCACCTCGGCGAGCAGGAGGCAGTGGTTCACCAGCTGTTCGTGCACCCGCTGGTCACGAGCGCCGAGAGCGCGGATGGTGGACAGCGCGGCGGTGATCGGCAGGTCGTGCCCATTGACCCGGAGCACGTTTCCCGCCGCCCAGTGGGTGGAGTGGTCGATCAGCCAGGGCATGCCGTCGTCTACGTCGGCCGACAGTGCGACCGTGCCGCCCTCCGGATGTTCCAGGAGCAGGTCATAGCCGGCCCTGGTCGTGCCCGGCGGCTCGTCGACCACAAGCTCGGCGCACAGCCAGGGCCGCTGCTCTCCCCAGCCCCGTACGGTTCGCCGCGCCTCGTCGGCCAGGTCCTTAGGCAGGCGGCGCAGCATTTCCACCGCCTCCGCGAGATCGGTCGCGAAGGCGGGAGGGGAGGTCGTCCGGTCAGTGGACATCGATGGGTTCCTCATGGGCTGTTCGGGCGGTGGCGTCGGTGAGCCAGTCGGCGATCGCGTCGCCGATCGGCAGGCCGGTGAGCGTCTCGACGAAGGCCCACTGCCCGTTGACGTTGAGTTCCAGGAAGACGTACTGGCCGTCCGGCGTCACAATGAAGTCCAGGGCACCGAAGCTCAGCCCGAGTTCCGCGACCAGGCGGACACAGCGCTCCCCGACCGGCACTGGCAGGTCGTAGGCCGAGTAGCCGACGTTGGGGTCGTCGTAGTGTCGCCAGTCGACGGCGGTCAGCCGGGACGCCTGCGAGTCGATGCGCGCGGCGAACACCTGCTCGCCGACCACGGTCACCCGCAGCTCGTACGCCTTGGGCACGTTGGGCTGCAACATCGATGGCGCGTGGCGCAACCGGTGCCGGCCGGACAGCCGCCGCCGCGGCACCGTGGTCGTGTAGAGGTGACCGTACTCACCGTCGACGGTGAAGGTCCGGTACTCGAGTGACTTGGTGACGAGCCGGCCGCCCGCCCGGTGCCAGGCCGGGACGAGTTCGCCGGGATCGTTCGTGACCACGGTGTCGGTCACGGTGAGCCCGAGCCGGACGGCGTGGTGCAGGTGCAGCAGTTTGTTGTCGACCGCCAGGACATGCGCGGGCCGGGCCGGCATCCACAGCGCGCCTGTCATGAGGTCGTACGCGCCGGTCAGCGCGATCCCGGCCACGTACTCGGCGAACGTCCGCTGCGAGGGATCCTGTACGGCGGGCGCGGACGGCCTGCCGGGACGGCGGTACCAGGCGACGGTGACCTTCGACAGGTCGTGCTGCTCGCCCTGGTAAGTCAATGTCTGCCGCCACCGGCCGTCGTGATAGCCGGTGGTCAGGACGCTGTTCTGCGGGTAGTCCGCCTCGTCCCACCACAACAGCGGCACGCCGCGATCCCGCAGCTTGGGCAGGATGGCGGCGACCGAGGCGTCGTGACGGCTACTGATGATCATCAACACGGATGTGCGCTCCTAAACCGGCAAGCAGGGGAGCCGGCGTCCGTGGACGCCGGCTCCCCTGTGTGGTCATGACCTCACTTGCCGTCGATGATGTCCGTCTTCTTGCCGTTGTTGATGGAGGAGGACCACCAGCCCGACCCCGGCTCCATGGACGCCTGGATCACGGAGCCGTCGTCGAGCACGATGTCGATCCCCGCGACGGTGTCGAGGGCCGGGCCTGAGAGCTCGGAAACACCTGCGGGAAGGTCTTCGATCTTGAGAATGCCACGCACGACATTTCCCCCTAGTGGTTACACAGGCCGCGCCTTACGGCCCGCACTCAGTCTCGCGTCCGCCGTTTGGGCTTCTCTTTAGCCCCTTGAATTCCCTTGTGCGGCCGGTTCAGCCGATGCGCCGGCAGACGGTCACCGGCAGGCCCGGGTGACCCGGTCGTACGCTTCGGCGTACCCGGGTGCGTACGGGCGGTCGTCGACGTTGAGGGCCGGCCGTCGCGATCGTGCCCGCCACCTGCCGGAACTGCGGTGGCCGGCGCCTACCACGCACGGAGCCTGGCCACCGTGGCCGTGAGCCTGCCGCAGGGCGGCGAGCACGTCTCCCGGGTCACCGCGAGGCCCCGCGCGAGCAGGAGCCGGGCCGGCACGGGATGCCGCCGGTCACCGTCGTGCCGCGGCGCACCACGTTGGTGACGGTCAGCCCGCCGCCGAGCGCGGCCATCGCTGCACGCACGGGTGACAGCCGGTGCCGCAAGTCCCCGACCGGCATACCGGGGCCGTCGTCACCGATGGTCAGGCGCACACCGCTCCTGGCCACGATGAGGGCGATGGACACGGTCCGTGCGCGCGCGTGTTCCGCGATCGCGGCAAACACCACGTCGATCGTCTCCCTGAGCAGTTTCTGGACGTCAGGCGGCAGGGGTTCGTCCGGCAACGCCCAGAGCTCCACGTCTATGCCGGTCGCTCGCGCCCAGCCGGCGAAGTCCTCCTTCAACTCCTCGGCGAAGGACTGTCCCGTCGGAAGGCGGGAATGCATGGCGGATGTCATGGTTCCAGTCTCGCCAGGGCCCGGCCTGCGGCAACAGTGGCAGCATTGTCATGGTGCGGGAATTTCCTGCCAAACTGTGCTCATGATGCGCAAGGTCGTGGCCGTGGTCGGCGACATGGCCGCCGCGTTCGAGCTCGGGATCGTCTGCCAGGTGTTCGGCCTGGACCGCGCCGAGGACGGCCTGCCCGGCTACGACTTCGCGGTCTGTGCGGCGCGACCGGGCACGATCCGGACCACCTCCGGATTCGCCGTCCAGGTCGAGCACGGGCTGGAGCGCCTGGCCGACGCCGACCTCGTGGCCGTCCCCGCCTGGCCGCAGCTGGACGGCCCCGTCCCCGCACCCCTGCTGTCGGCCCTGCGGGAGGCTGTCGGGCGCGGCGCCCGCGTACTCACGATCTGCACGGGCGCGTTCCTACCGGCCGCCGCCGGGCTGCTCGACGGCCGCCGGGCCACCACCCACTGGCAGTTCACCGAACTGCTGGCCCACCGCCACCCCAAAATCAGCGTCGAACCCGGCATCCTGTACGTCGAGGACGGCCCGGTGCTCAGCAGCGCCGGCGCCGCGGCGGGGATTGACGCCTGCCTGCACCTTGTCCGGCTGGAGCACGGCGCCGCCACGGCCAACGCCCTGGCCAGGCGGCTCGTCGTACCCGCCCATCGGGCCGGCGGGCAGGCCCAGTACGTGGAGGCGCCCATGCCGTCGCCACGTACGCCGTACGAGCTGTCGGAGCTGCTCGACTGGATCCAGGAGCACCTCGACCAGCCACTGACCGTGGAGGCGCTCGCGGCGCGGGCGGCCATGTCGCCGCGCACGTTCGCCAGGCGGTTCAAGGCACTGACGGGCACCACCCCGCACCGCTGGTTGCTCGACCGCAGGCTCCGGCTCGCCGAGGAACTGCTGGAGACCACCGATCTGGGCGTGGACGCCATAGCCGTCAGGGCCGGGTTCGGCGCCGCCGACACCCTGCGCCACCACTTCACAGCCCGCCGCGGCATCCCGCCCGTGCTGTACCGCCGCGCTTTCCGCCGCACCCCGTGATCCCGCGCCAGGAGCGGTCGCGCCGGTCCTGCGCGGCGAGCCGGTACGTTGTTTTCCGTCCCAAGACATTCCGCCGCCCACACCGGCGAAATCTCGACGCCCCACCCAACCGGCACCTTAAGGCGATCTATCCAGAAATATGGTGACGCACCGGCACTCCGCCGATCGGCTGGCCGCCGTCGGTGACAGTGCCCGTCACCTCGATCCGGCCGTGCTCCGACGGCTGCTCTGCCTTGGCCACCACCGTCACCGGGTTGCCGGCGATGCCAGGCGCCAGCTCGGCCGTAACGGGCTCGGCGCCGGCGTTGGTGATCTCCAGCTTCCACTGGCAGGCCTGCGCGTTGATAACGCTCAACCCCTGGACCGACGACTGCTTGGCTTCCTCGCTGTTCGGCGCGTACTGCGCGGCAGGCTGCCCGGCCGGATTACGCAGCAGCAACCCCCACCGTCGGCGGCAGCACCCCTGTGACACCGAACGCGGTGCCCTCCGAGACGTCCACCGGCACGCTCGCGGTCTTCCCCGGCTCTCCATCGGCCGACGGCGTGGCGAACATCGAACTTGCGTCCACACCGTCATCTGTTGCGGTGGTTTTCGAGGTTGCGGCGTCCGCAGCCACGTTCCCAGGGGCGACGGGCTCGGGCGCATCCCAGTAACCGGGGTCGGCCAGCCGCGGCTTGACGTAGATCTTGAAGTCGGACTCCGAGTCGGTCATCGACATGTGGACCGTGCCGGTCGTGGGGGAATCGGGATAGTATCGCGCGCTCCACGCCGGGACGATCAGATCGCCGTCGTAGCTCCGGGCCCTCACCGGGGAGATGCAGGGCACGAGTTCACCCACGCCCACCAGGTTCGAGGGTCTGACGCGCCTCGGGTTCGTGTAGACCTCGTTGAACCCATCCCTCACGAACGGAATGCTATTTCTCCAGCGTGGCCGGGCCGGATGTACTTGGTCTTGTGTAGCGGTTGCGTCAAGATGCCGGTGTCGAGAGCGCCGCCATGTAGATGGCTGCAAGATCTCATCAAGCTCGCCCCGGTATTCAAGGAGCGGAGGTGAGTACATGGACGGAAAGTATCGGGCGCGCTGGATCGCGGTGTACGAGCCCGAGGCCGTGGAGGTGCTCCAGCGGGCCCGGCGGCACCCGCACGGCAGCCCGGAGCGGGTTCAGGTGTTGAAGGAACTGCCGAGCAGTGGCTTCCCGGAGGCGTACGCGGTCGCCTACGGGCACATGCTCCGGTTGTGCGGCGAAGACGACCCGGAGGAGGTGCTGCTGGGCTTGGGCATGATGGCCCACTGCAACCTGCACATGCCGTACGAGGACCGTCTCGCCACCGGGGAAGTGCTGGAACGGCTGTGCGCCGCGGAAGGCCAGGACCCTCGGATCCTGGCCGCGGCCCTGCGCGGGCTCGGCCTCTACAGCGCCGACCTGGAACGGCTCCCGCTGCTGGCCGGCATGCTGCGGCACGAGGACCCCGCCGTACGATCCGCCGCCGTCCGGGGAATCAGGCAGCTGAACCACGCAAGCACGCAGCCGCGAGGGATCGAGGACCTGCTCGCCCTGGCCGTCGATGACCCCGACCCGCAGGTCCGGCAGACCGCGGTGGAAGAGGCGGGGTTCGTCATCATCGGCGAACTCCTGTCCCGCTATCGGGAGGTCCTGCTCAAGGCGGCCCACGCCGACCCGGACGAGCAGGTGCGATCCACCGCCCTGGACCTGCTGGCCGCCCGGTACGACTGGCGTTCACCGACCTTGAAGAGCATCACGCGGCCGATCACCGAGGACGACTGGGCGCGGGAGAACGGCCAGCTGCTCCTCACGCTGTTCACCGAGGCCGCCAGCGACTCCGACCCGGGGATCCGGCGGGCCGGGCTGGCCGGAGTCACGACGCTCGTCCCGCTGGAAGGCGCCCTTGACGTCGTGCGCGCCCACTACGCCGATTCCCACCCCGACCTGCGGGCCATGGCCCTGTGCACGGGAGCCGGCGTGCTCGACGAGGAGGCACTGCGGCTGCTGCGCGCCGAACTGGCCGACCCGCACGTCGATCGCGCCTATCTGGACGCCGGCGCGTGGCCGGGCGCCCTGTGGGAGGAGACGTACGACGTGCTTTGCAGGTTGCTGCACGAGGGCGACTGGACAGGGCTGCTCGACCGGGAGGGCTGGGACCCGGAACAGCGCCGGAAATACCTCTATGACCTGAAGACCACCATCAGGAACCGGCATCCCTGGGACTGGTAACCCCACAGCGGATTCTTTCAGGCCGCACGAAGTACCAAGGCCCGGATGGTGCCGCGGGTGCGGGGCCGACCCTGGCTTCGCCGCTTGAAGATCCAGCGCCGCCGCACCAGATCGGCGTGCCAGCGCAGCAGCGTGCCCGGCGTCACGAACAACCGCCGACGACCTTCCAGAGACAGCAGCCGCGCCAGCGCGCTGATCATCGCTCGATCCGCCCACGCCAGCTGAGGCCTGGCCACCTGCCGACGCAACATCGCGAGCTGATGACGCAAGGCCAGAATCTCCGTCTCCTTCGACCTCTGCGAGCGCCCCAACAGCACCAGCCAACCCGCGAGCCGAACGAAGATCAGATAAAGCAACCGCAACATGAACAGCGTCATGCCCGCCAGAACAGAAACGCCGGACCCCAGGTCAACCCCAACGGCCGAGTTTCGGCACCCACAAGTCGCTGATGACCGCCAAACTGGTCGACGACCTCACCGACACCCGCTCCTCCAAGACCCGCGAGTCCATCGGCCAGGGCATCGCCAACATCGTCACCGGCTTCTTCGGCGGCATGGGCGGCTGCGCCATGATCGGCCAGACCATGATCAACGTCAAGAACGGCGCCCGCACCCGGCTGTCCACCTTCACCGCCGGCGTCATGCTCATGGTCTTGTGCATCGTCTTCGGCCCCTGGGTGTCGCAGATCCCGCAAGCTGGCCACCCTGTCCTCCTGGTACGGCTTCCTGCTCGCGCACGACGTCGCCACCCGCAACCCCTGATCGGACTCAAGCGGCCCGCCGTCGACCGCGACCACAGCGCCACCATCGGCCCCGTTACCGTCCGTTTCTCGCATGGGCGACGGCGCCGTACGCGACCCTCGCCACATCACGAAGACCCCGGCGGTTGACCGTCGGGGTCTTCGTGGTTTCGCGGGCCGGAGGCCGCGATGGCGGACGGGACGGGTGTCCGCGGGCTTCCACCGGATGGGCGGAAGCCCGCGGGACTGTCAGTTCCGGCCGCTGATCCGGATGATACCGGTCACGGTCGGCGGCGGGCCGATGCGCTGGTTGTCGTAGACCAGTTCGCCGTTCTTGCGCCACACCCTCAGCCTGAGCTGGTCGGTGCGGTCGAACGGCCTGCCCGAGTCGACGGCCGTGATCTCGAACGTGACATCCGTGGCGCCGTTGACCCGGCCGTTGCCGCGCAGGGTCGCTTTGCCGTCCGCGGCCGCGAGCACCGTGTAGGCGGTGTCACGCAGATGGAACCCCGGGGCCTGGTAGCTCAGCTCGCCGATGGGTGCGGTGCCCTTGCGCGGGTAGCCGGCCGCGACGGCGAACGCCGCCGCGCCCGCCTTGCCACAGGCGGAGCTCAGCGTGCAGGAGCCGCTCGGTGAGGCCACCACCCCGGCGCCCACCAGCGAGCCGGCCGGGTCGTACACGATCACGTACGCCTTCTCACCCCCGACGGTGTCCACCGTGGTGGTGCCGCCGTCGTCGTCGGTGACCGTCACCGTGACCGGGTAACGCCCGGCCTTGGTGAAGGTGTGCGTGCGGGTGACCGTGCCCTTGCCCTCGTGCTCGGCCACCGCCGCGTCCACCGTCTGGCCGCCGATGGTCCAGGTGGCCGTGTGGGTGTCGTCGATGCCCAGGTCGGTGAAGGACGCCTTCAGCGCGAGCGGGGCGCCCACCGCGACCACGGTTCCTGCGGCCGGTTCCTCCAGTCGCATCTCGGGGGCGGCGTTGGCGGCCTTGACCTTCAGCCTCGCGGTGCCGGTGGCGCCCTTGTCGTCGGTGACCGTCACCGTGACCGTGCGCTCGCCGTCGTCGGCGAACACGTGCTCCAGCTTGAGCCGCTTGCCGTCCAAGGGCAGAGCCTGCGGTCCGGCGCCGTCGCCGTAGTCCACGGTCGCCGACCACGCCTCAGAGTCGGGATCGGTGAGCGACCCCGACGCCTTCCAGGTGGCCCCCTCCGTGATCTGGCCGGACTCGGGCAGTTTCACCTCAGGCGCCTGGTTCGGCGTCTGCGCCGGGACGACCGTGGCGGTCAAGGCCGCCGAGGTCTGCAGGCCGCCGTCGTCGCGCACCGTCACCGTGACCGGGTAAGTCCCGGCCGTGGCCCACTGGTGCTCCAGGGTGATGTTCTGCCCGGCCGGGGTCACCGGCACCGGGCCCGCGCCGTCGCCGTAGTCCACCGTCGCCGTCCAGGAGGTGGAATCGGGGTCGGAGAAGGACACCACCCGGTGGAGCTTCTCGTCCACCGTCAGCTCCACATCTCCGCCCGCCGTCACCACCGGCGCGGTGTTGGCGGCCGGCTTGTCCTCGATGACGTAGTCGATACCGCCGCTGTCGGTTCTGTCTCCCTTACTGTCGATGACTCCGATCACCGCGATGCCCACGAACGGTTCGTCGAAGGTCTTGGTCGCGGTGACGGTGCCGCCGCCCCCACCGGCCTTCGGGGTCACCTGGGCCTCGACGACGGATCCGTCGCCCCACTCCACCACCGCGGTATGAGTGTCGGTGGTGTCTGCGTCGGTGAACGGCACGCTCAGGGTGAACGGCTTGCCCACCTCACCCCGCAGCGGGGTCGTGGTGTCCGGGGTCTGGACGACGGGAACATTGTTGGACTCGATGCCGATGCCGGACAGGGACACCACATACGCCGGCTGGTCGCCGTCCGTGGTGACGGTGAGCTTCCCGCTCGCCGCTCCCACTTGGGTCGGGGCGAAGGTCACCCGCATCGTGCACTTGTGCCCCGGCTCAAGCCGCACCGGGCAGTCGTTCGTCTGCCCGAAGGGGCCCTCGGTGGCGACGGCCGTGACGGGCATGGACTCGCTGCCGCGGTTGGTCAACGTCACCTCCACCGGGTAGCTGGTCGCGCCCACCCGGACGGGATCGGCGAAGTCGATTCCAGAGCGGTTCAGCGCGTGCCGGACCGTGGCCGTGGCCTCGGCCTGGTCATTGCCGGGCTCGGGGTCGGTGACCGCGAGGCTGGAGGCGGCGGCCCGCGTCGCGAGTTCCGTCCCTTCGGCGGTGCCGGAGGGGATGGTGGCGGTCACCGTGACGGTGGCGCTCCAGCCCCGCTCCAGGACCTTGACGGTGTTGCGGAACCCGCCCCCGCCCTTGAGCGCGGTGCACAGGCCCCGCGAGGTCTCGCACGCCGCCGTTCCCGCGGCCGAAGGGACGAGCACGTCCAGCCGGACGCCGGTCGCGGTGCCAGGACCCTTGTTGGTCACGGTGCTGGTCCATGTGACGGTCGCACCCGGGCCGGGCTCGGCCGACGAGACCGTGTGCGTCACCTCAAGGTCCGCGCGGGCGGTGGACGGGGTCAGCAGGAAGGACCGCTCCTGCCGACCGGCTCCATCGTCGACGAAGCCGCGCGCCAGGATCTGGCCGGAGGAGTTGACGTCCAGCAGCGACGTCACGGCCATGCAGGGCACGGGCTTCACGTCGCACCTCGGCCGGGGAAGCAGGTCCTCCAGCTTGTACGCCCGGCCCTCCAGCCACAGGGCCGGCCTGTCGCTGAGGGATGTGTCGGTGGTCGCCCGGCCGACGAAACCGGCGACCAGGCCGTGGTCGTTGACGGCCAGGGCTCTGCCCTCGCCGAGGTCCGTGCGCCGGCCGTCCTTCCAGGCGTAGGCGTGCCTGGTGACCTCCTCGCCCGTGTTGCACACCCCCTCGCCGACGACCATGCCGGTGGAGTTGACGTCGTGGGCGGCACCGCCAGTGAGCTTGCACGCCGGGAGCTCAAGCGGCGTGGTCACCCCGTTCTGGTAGACGGCCGGCCCCCAAATCTTGGGCTTGCCCAGGCCGTCCCACTCCCTGGTGTAGGCACCGGCTACGGCGCCCTTGTTGTTGATGCGATCGCCTTGGGGGTCGGGAACGTACGTCGAATACTCCGGCGTGGCGGGCAGCCGCTTCATGCTGCCCCGGTCCCACATCACGTGGAAACTGATCCCCTGCGCTCCTTCCACCTGGCCGAACACCTGCCCGTTGTCGTTCAGGTCCGAGGCACCGCTGTTGGCCGAGGGACTGGACGCCGGGTGCAGGTCCGTGGCCGAACCTTCCCGGAAGACCACCGCGTGCCGCTTGTTTGCGCCGTCCACCGACGTGAAAGACCAGCCTGAGACGTCACCGGCCTCGTTGATGCCCGTTGCGCCGGCCTCGCATGGCAGACCGGGACTGTCAGTGCAGGGCAGGCCTCCCAGGTCGGTGACAGCGCCGGCCTGCCAGAGCACGGCCCGGCTCCGCTTGTCCTTGTCCTTGGCCGTGGCGGCGACCTGGCCGCGGTCGTTGAGCGCTACCGCCTCGGTTGTGGCGGGGTCGCCGCCGGGCAGCGCCCCGATCTCGGTCGCCGTGTAGGAGCCGAACTTGGCCACCACCGTGTGCGCGCGGTCCATGGTCACCTTCAGCGCCCCGGCGGGCTGCTCCCGCCCGTCGACGATCCATCCCAGTGGGATGCGCCCGGCGTCGGCGGTGGCGGTCACCGTCACCACAGTCCCGGCCCGGTAGGTGTCCTGCGCCGGCGACGCGGTCACCGAGCCGCCCGGCTGCGCCGACAGCTCCAGCTCGAACTCGCGCGTGTCGACCTTCTGGATGTTGACGGCGTCCTGTGCGGTGCGCGTGCCCGCGGGGGTGCCGGCTCTGACGCCGACGCTATAGACGCCGTCCGAGAGCGGGTCGGTCGTGGCGCCGTACACACCGTCACCGCTCTGTCCGTCACCGCTTGCGCCGTCGTCCTTCAAGGTCACCTCGTGGCTGCCGGCGTCATCGGCGATCAGCACGACCCGCACGTCCGCCCCGGTAACCGGCTTCCCGTCGTCGGTGATGGTGGCCGTCACCCGCGCACGGCCGTCGTCGGAAACCTGCTCGGCCTTCGCCGTCACCGTCACGGGGTTGCCGACGACCCAGGCGCCCAGGGCCACCTCGGCCGGCCCGGCGGCCGTGTTCGTGATTTCCAGCTTCCACTGGCCCGCGGTCGGTCTGGAAACGCTCAGCCCCTGGATGGGCTGCCTGGCGTCCTCGCTGCCGGCTGCGTACTGTGCGGCCGGCTTCCCGGACGGGTCGCGCAGCAGCAGCCCGACGGTCGGCGGCAGCGCTCCGGTGACCCCGAACCACGTGCCCGCCGGAACCTCCAGCGGCACGCTCATCGTCTTGCCGGCCTCCACCGTGACCGAGGGCGCGGCGAACGTCGAAGCCGCGTCGGCACCGGCCGCGGCCTCCTTCCCGGACCGCGCGGCGGCGGTCTCACGCAGCGACTCCACACCACCCGGATTGCCGGTGTTCACCAGCGTCGACGAGAGCCGCGGGACGACGTAGCCGCGGAAGTCCTCCCACGATTCCGTCATGTCCGTGTGAGCGGTCCGGGTGTAGGGGATGTCGGTGTAGGTGAACTGGGCGCTCGATTCCGGGACGACCCGGTCGCCGTCCTCGCCGTCCTGCCAGGGGAGGTAGCAGGGCACGGGTCGGCCCACGCCCACGAGGTTGGAGGCCGTGACGCCCTTGAGGTCGGTGACCTTGCTGTTGAAGACCTCGTCCACGTACGGCACGCTCAGCTGCCGCGTGGCCGGCATACCGGGGATGCGAAGGTTGAACAACGCCAGGTCCAAGAGCCTGTCCGCGCAGGGCGACCCCCTGTTGGGGGGTGCCGAGCTGGATCATCCGGCTCACCACCGGCTTGCCGTCCGGCGAGTCGGGCATCTCGGTCTGGATGTACTGCCGGGTGATCAATCCGCCCATGGAGTGGGCGACGACGTCGACGTGGAACGCGCCCGTCCCCCGGCGCAGGGCCTCGATGTAGACCGCCTCCTGGACAGCGTTATCCCTGAGGGTCCCGGTGCGTTGGAAGGGGTTCGACGTGTTACCGGTGTGGAGTTCGCCGGGGATTCTCCCGTCGCCGACCGCGTACCCCTCCAGCAGCGGGCTCACTCTCTTCATGAGCGCCGGATACGTGCCCCATGCCTTCTGTGCGTCACTCATGTAGCCGTGCACCAGGGCCACGGGTTTGGGCCGGACCTCGTAGGATTCGGTGCGTTTGCTGTGGACGAAGGTACCGGCGACGAGCGTCGCGGTCACTTTACGCGTCGAATGGACCTCACCCTTGTGCCAGGCGAAGCCCGCGGTGTCCCAGATCACCTCTTCTGTGATGGTTTCTCGAGGGGCGAGGATTTCGTCGATCTCCCCGCCGGGCAAAGTCTTTCCGGACACCTCCTCGACCAGGCGAAGCCGGGTGGACGCGGGGCGGTCGCCGGGGTTGAAGATCGAGATGGAGACGCGGACCCGGTTGCCGTCGATCGTCTCCTGCTCCGGCACCTCGACCCACTCCTCGGACGGGTAGATCTGCGTCGCGAAGGTGAGCGAGTGGATGACGGGATCGGCGTCCCCCAGGTCGAGCAGGAAGGCGTGGTCGAGGGTCTCCCCCGGGGGTACGCCGATGCCGGCGATCTGGCCGAGGTCGTTGATGTCAATGGCCCACTTCAGGTTCCAGCCCGCCTCCGGCACCAGGGTGTGCAGGTAGATTCCAACGCCGTTCTCGAATAGGCCGGCACGGAGCCAGCCTTGCTTGTCGTACATCCGTCCCACGCCGGTGCCGGCGTTGTTGATCGCGTTCACCATGCCGCCGTGAGGCGTGTCGATCGGCTGAACTCTGCCGTTCTCATCCCAGATGAGGGGGACGTAACCGCCGTTCTCTTCCGTCCCGTAGCCGGCGACCTGACCGCGGTCGTTGATGTCGAAGGCCACGGTGGAGTCCTTGTACTCCAGGCGGTCCCGGGTGACGTCGATGGGCTGGCCGGGCCTGGTGCGAAAGGCGCGGTACATTTTGTCATTCTTGTCGGGGTTCATGTCCGCGCCGCCGACCACCTGCCCGCGCTCGTTCAGCGAGGTGGCTTCCACCACCTGATCTTTGAACGCCGAGAGTCTCAGGACGGAGCCGTCGGAGTCGCGGATCCAGTTGGAGCCCACCACCTGCCCCTTGTTGTTGACGGCCTTGGCCAGGGCCGGCTCGATGCGGGTGGCCTTGCCATCCTTGAAGAGGAAGGACGCGTTGCCGTCGATGGTGCCGACCACGGTGCCGTCGTCGTTGACGTCCGTGGCGTGGCTGTTGGGGACGCCGGCGCCGAGGCTCGCGTGGATGTCGACGACGGATCCTCCGCTGAACAGGACGGCTCTGCCGCCGACTCCGGCGGGCCCGTCGGTGGGCCCCCAGACGGCCGCCGCGACCTCGCTCTTGTTGTTTATCGCTGTGACGTAGCCCATGTTGGTGTTGAGGGGGCCGAGATCGATGATCCTGGCTTTGGACGCGGTGGGTGCCGCTTCACCCGTCGGGGATGGTGACGACGCGGGCGCGGCGAGCGCGGACGGGGGCAGGGCGAGGGAACCGAGCAGCGCGGCAAGTGCGGCAAACGTTATCCGCCTTGCGAGTGCGCGGCCGAGTGACCAGGTCAAGGAAGACTCTCCGAAGCTGCTGCCACGCACCGGGCGCGGCACGGGACGAGGAGGGTGCGCACATCCCTGGGGCAGAGTGCGCCACGACCGGCCGGTTCTCCGGGAGAAGGACGAGCCCCTCCTCGGGAACCGCGGTCTCCGGCCAGGCGGTTCACTCCCGGCCGGAATGAGGCCCGCAGGGCGGTGGAGCGTCTCCGCTTCCACATGGCACCCGCACGGACTTAGGGTGCAGGGTTCAGCCACCCTTCTGAGGTTGCTCACCCCTTAGCACGTGATTGGCTGCAATGTCCGTAAGAGTGGCGCAGTGTCCTTGTGGACCGCCT
Organism: Nonomuraea sp. NPDC050786; assembly: GCF_040654115.1. Classification (NCBI taxonomy): domain Bacteria; kingdom Bacillati; phylum Actinomycetota; class Actinomycetes; order Streptosporangiales; family Streptosporangiaceae; genus Nonomuraea; species Nonomuraea sp. NPDC050786. The sequence goes on along the minus strand of NZ_JBFAHJ010000006.1, from coordinate 244,174 downwards.
GATCCGCTTGGGAAGACTCGGTCCGGCTTGTATCAGGACGTCATCGGGGGCTCGCACAGGAACGAGGTCTTCGGCCCTCCCTTGGGTCCCGGGACGACACGTCCCGGGGCGGGATCGTCCGATTGCGCGGGCAGCGCTCCCGCCATGACCGCGGCGCGCTCGCACCACCAGGTGAGCTCGTTCTGGGCCGTGAGGCCGGCCAGCGTGGTGAGGTGCCCCGTGGCGGCGTCGTTGTCGCCCACGGCCGAGGCGAGCCGGGCCAGGAAGAAGGCGACGGGCCCCAGCGTGGCCACGGCGGAGCTCACCGCGATGTAACCGCTGTAGGGCCACCTCCATCACGAACAACACGTACAGGCGCTTCAGGAAGATCGTGTCAACGTGGAAGAAGTCGCAGGCGAGCAGCCCTTTCGCTGGCAGCCGTAGAAACGTCCGCCAAGTGGTGTCGAAGTTTCGTGGCGCCGGCCGGTGTCGGCGTGAACGCAGGATTCGTCGCACGGTCGCCTCACTGACCTGCACGCCGAGGCTGACCAGTTCGCTGTGGACCCGCCGATACCCACCTCGGGTTCTCGCGTGCCAGGCGTAGAACCAGCTCCCGGACTTCCTTGCTCATCGCAGGACGGCCAGCGATCACCGGAGCGGCGCTTCGGTTCCCGCAAGCTTCAGCCGCACAAGGCCCGCTGATGGCCCGCTCGATCTATCCGAGCGTTGAACTCGGCAAACTTATCACTGCGCAGTGAAGCGCCAGAATATGTCTCTCGAAATTCTGGCCGAGCGTGCCACTGCACCCATGGACCTTCTATCCCCCGACCCTGAGCGGAGAGGGGAAGAGAAGCCCTTGGCAGTTCTACGAGCGCATCTTCAAGGCTCTCGAAACTGACCGTTCGATCACACAGCAGGCCCGTCGCTATTGGGAGATGTGGCGCCACGGGGAATCCGGTATACAGCCCTGGTTCGAAAACAATCGAGTGCACCGGCTGCGGGCAGATCTCCCTGGATATGACCTCCAGCCGGACCAGATGCGCGCCTCCTCAAAGGAGGAGTTCCTCGCGGTGATGCGAGAATTCCACGTATGGGCGGGCGAGCCGTCCTTCCGCGAGATCGCCCGCAACGCGGGCAAGACCGTCGGGGCCAGCACCTTGTGCGAGGCCCTCGACGCCAATAAGCCGCCACGCCTGCCCACCCTCAAGGTGGTCATGGCCTTCATTCATGGATGCGGCGGCAGTGAGGACGATCTGATCACCTGGACCCACGGCTTGGCGCCGGGTGCGCATAGCCCGGGCTACCGCTGGCACCGTCACCCCGCTGCGGGCCGGCGGACAGCGCAACGTCAGCTAATGACCTGCAAATGGCGTGTAGCAACGGGCCGTCTGGCTCGAGGCCGCAGCGTTCCCGGCTACGGGGCAATCACCGGTTCGGCGCGACGGGCGACTCCCTTGACACCATCAGCACCGATGCCCCTAGGGAGTGTCTGACAATTCGGCGTGCCCGAGCCAGAGCATGAGCGAGGCGATGGTGACACCGGCCAGGTAGCGATTGGCAAGCTTGTCGAAGCGGGTGGCGATGGCGCGCCATTGCTTCAGCTTGCCGATGCACCGCTCGACCAGGTTGCGCTGCTTGTAGGTGAGGGTGTCGAAGGCGTGTGGGCGGCCACGGGAGCTGCCCTTGCGTTTGCGGTTGGCGATCTGGTCGCGGCGTTCGGGGATCACCGCCTTGATGCCACGTCGGCGCAGGTCGAGCCGGATCGTGCGGGTGGAGTACCCCTTATCGCCGATCAAGATGGCCGGGCGAGTGCGGGGTCGGCCGCCAGCCGAGCGGCGCAGCCGGAACTTAGCCAGCACGGCTGCGAACGCGGTGCAGTCGACGATGTTGCCGCCGGTCAGGTGTAGGACCAGTGGCAGCCCGCGGGCCTCGACGAGCAGATGCAGCTTGGTGGTCAATCCACCGCGGGATCGTCCGAGCGCCTGCCGGTTTTGCGATTGCTTCGTATCGATCGTCCTGCCGTCGTCCCCCTTTTACGCGCTCCCGCCGCGTGCTGGTGGGCACGGGCGATGGTGGAGTCGATGCTCACGGTGAACTCGACCTGCCCGATGGAGTCGTCCTTGACCTGCATCTCCTCCAGCAGCCGGGCCCAGGTGCCGTCTTCGTCCCAGCGTTTGAACCGTTCGTAGCACGTCTGCCAGGGCCCGTACCGCTCGGGGGACGTCCCGCCACGGCGCGCCGGTGCGCAGCCGCCACAGGATTCCATTGATCACTTCCCGATGACCGCGCCAGGGACGCCCCCGCCCGTCGGTTACCGGCAGCAGCGGCTCAATCCGCGCCCACGCCTTATCGGTCAACTCGCCACGTCGCACCACGATCAACCATTCAAGCGTGAGCGATGATCATTTGTCAGACACTCCCTAGGCGTCAGCTCGCAAATCGAACGCAAAATAGAAACAGTCTAGGAATGCCAACTACCCCACGGTTGCTCGTCGGATGCTCTTCGGTACCTGATACGGCATACCGCCGGACGGAATTCTTGGACATTTTTAGCGACGACATTTGGGGACAGCATGATACATTGAGAAACAATTCGGCATGGGCTGGCATAATGTCTGTCGACTTTTAATCCGTAGGTTCCGGGTTCGAGCCCCGGGCGCCCTACTACCTCCCACCCCATCCGACCTGCTGCTGCGACTGCCCTACCTGGCGCTCACGAGCCTGTTCGCCGTCGTACGGCTGCTGCCGATGAGCGACACCAACAAGGCGTCGAGATCTTGCGCGCCCGCTCCCCCAACCGATCATCGCACCGGAACAGCTGAACGGCGCACCTCACTACACGACCGTTGATCGTGCAAGTGATTATGCGAGGTCGCTGGTCTCGCCAGGGCGCGGGGTGCTGGTGCGCAGCGTGTGTTTGCCGGCCACCGTGCGATGGTGGCCGAGGACGTCGGGGGGTTGCCAGTGCACGTCGGTGGCCCAGTTCAGGCGTTCGAACAGGCTGATGAGTGCGGCTGAGGGGTCGATCTGGCGTCCGCTGCGGCCGTGCCGGGCGCAGTTGGGCTGGCTGTGGTGGCCGTTGTGCCAGCTTTCCCCGAAGGACAGCAGGGCCAGCGGCCACAGGTCGGTGGAGCGGTCGTGGCGGCGGGTTTTGTGCGGCCGCTCGCCGATCACATGGCACAGGGAGTTGACGCTCCAGGTCACGTGCTGCAGCAGCGCGATGCGGACCAGGCCGGCCCAGATGAACGCGGTCAGCCCACCGTAGAGGCTGCCGCTGATCGCCCAGCCCGCCGCGAACGGCAGGAGCAGGGAGGCGGCGCACAAGGCGGGGAAGGCGCGCGAGATACGCAGCATGGCCGGATCGTTGCGCAGCAGGTCGGGGGCATACCGTGTGGCCGAGGTGGGTTCGCTGGAAAACAGCCAGCCCAGGTGGGCATGGGCAAGGCCGCGCAGTTGTCCGCCGGGACCGGTGCCGTAGCGGTAGGGGGAGTGCGGGTCGCCCGGCTGGTCGGTGAAGGCGTGGTGGCGGCGGTGGATGGCCACCCAGTCGATCAGCTTGCCCTGGAAGCTCATCGACCCGGCCACGGCCAGGATAACGCGTAGCCAGGGGCGGGCGGTGAAGGAGCGGTGGGTCAGCAGCCGGTGGAAGCCGACCGTCACCCCCAGCCCGGTCGCGACGTAGAAGACGGCGGCCAGCAGCAGGTCGGTGAGGGTGACCCCACGTCCCCACGCCAGCCAGATTCCGGCGCCCAGCGCGATGAACGGCGCGATGACGATCGTGGCGGTCAGCGCCACCTGCCCGGCATGGACACCGAGGCGCTGCTGGGCGTGCGGGAACGGAGATCGCCCGTCGTATGGTGCAGCTGAGGCCTGGGCGCGCACCTCGCTCACGCCACCATCGGCAGGCCGCGGTCCAGGCCGGTGACGTGCAGGAGCCGGGACATGAACGGGCGGGGCGCCCTCAGGGCCAAGGTGATGCCCATCGTCCGGGCGCGGCGTTGGATGCCTACCAGGACGGCCAAGCCGCCGGCGTCACAGAAGGACACCTGCGACAGGTCGATGATGAGCAGGCTCGTGCTGTAGTGCAGCGTGTTCAGCAGGCGCCGGCGAAGCGCTGCGCTGGTGAAGATGTCGATCTCACCGGACAGATGAACGGTGGTCGGCTTCGACGGGCTGGCCACGCCGAGGGGCGCGATGCCGAGTGGCGCGGTGTCGATGACGGTCATGGAAGGTCTCCCTTTTGAAGAAGCTGAAATGGGATGAGATGCCTGCCGACCGGAGAGCCGGTCCGCCGCCAGAACGGGCGGTCCTGGAACCGTTCGATCCGGTCGGCAGGCGGCACGCGGGTCACGCCGGTGCTGAGGGCCGTCTGGTGGAGGAGGGCACCTCTTGGCCGATGACCGACCCACCCTCCTTCTCGCAGCAGCCCGTGCCGTCAGCGGCCGTCCGCGCGCAGGGGCGCAGCGGGGTTGGGCGGCAAGCGCGCGACGGTGAGAATGTCGTCGATGCTCAAGCCGGCGCTGTCCTGCGCGGTGAGCTTGAGCGTGGCCTCGGCAGCTCCGGCGGCGGTGTCCGGCGGGACGACCAGCAGGACGACCGGCTCGCCGGTCGCGAAGATGAGAGTGATCAGGCGCGGGTCGGTGTGGCGGAACCAGCCGATGCGTACCTGACGCCCGCATGCCGGGATGCGGTGCGGGATGCTCTGCCACGCGTCGCGATGCAGGCCGATGCGGAGCGTGACTCGATCAAGCAGCCGGTCCACGGCGGCGATGAGGCCGGGTAGTTCGGCGGCCGCGTCGCGGGAGTGGGGCCACCAGGCCCCGTCAACCACGGCTCGCCGATCCAGCACCGGGTGGAGACCGAGCCGTAGCGCGGAATCGACCCGAGGCATCGCGGACGAGGTGGAGCTGAGCGGTGCGGGTTGAGAAAGAAGTGTCGGCGTCATGGTCGCCTGACCTGTCCGGGCCCCTTCGAAGGAGCCGGTGGTGGTTCGCCGGGGGCGACGCCGACCTGAATGCCAACGCTCGAAAAGACCTCGGTACCTTCACTCTACCTCCTACCTCCGGAATTCCATAATTCCGGAAGTAGACTGGGCGGGTGACTTCTGGAAACTCGCCCTCAGAGCTCACGCAACCGGCCGGAGCAGCTTCCGGAGACGCAAGCCGGTCGCGGGCCGTCCCGCTTCCCGTCCCCCATGCCGCCGTCCTGGCCGACTACACCGCCGCGCTCGAGCGCGCCCCGCTGGCCGACTCCACCAGGACCAAGTACGCCTCCCGGCTGCGCGGCTACCTGGCCTGGCTGGCCGACCAGGCCGACGCCGGAGCGCTGGACGGCGACCCGCTCAGCGACCCGGTCGCAGCCACGGGCGCGGTACGCGACTTCCGCCGCCACCTCAAAAACGGCCGCCGCGCCCCCAACACCATCGACACCTACCTGTCAGCCATCGACGACTTCTACGCCCGTCGCGGCCTCGTCAAGCCCAAGGCCCGCCGCGAACGCGACCCCCGCCGCACCGCACCGCGCGCCCTGGACGCCCGGCGCGCCCGCCGCTACCTCCGCCACGTCCAGCTCACCGCAACCCTGCGCGACAAGGCCATCGCCCTGCTGCCTTACTACGCGGGCTTGCGCATCTCCGAAGTCGTCGGCCTCGACCTGACCGACGTACGCCTCTCAGCCCGCAAAGGCGAACTGCGCATCCGCGGAAAAGGCCGCGACGCCGGCAAGATCCGCCTGCTGCCCGTCCACCCCGACCTGCGCCAGGCCCTGGCCGACTGGCTGGCAACTCGCACCGGCTGGAAGGGAGCCGGCACCCACACCGCGGTGTTCCTCAACCACCGCGGCGGGCGCCTGAGCGACCGCGCAGCCCGCGAGATCATCACCGGCCTCGGCGACGCCATCGGCCTGGGCGACGACCCCACCGAGCCCTTCAGCCCGCACGTCCTGCGCCACACCTTCGCCACCCAGCTCATCCGCGACGGCAAGGACCCCATTCTGGTCGCCGAGTTGCTGGGGCACAGCTCGTTGGACACCACCCGCCGCTACGCGCTGCCCACCGAAGCTGACAAGGCCGCCGCCCTGGACGCTCTCATCACCGACCACTGACCGGAGCCACCCCAGAGCAACAAACCGGTTCGGAGCGGGTGACGTGATCGTCACTCCGTATCCCAGCTTGATCGGAGGGCACCGCGTCCGCCTCACAGCAGGCGAATGTGGAGGGCAGCCGCCTACAGCGTTCGACGCTGGGCAGGGGTCCCTTGCAGATTCTGGCGAAAGGAGCCGGCTGTGCCTGAGAATGTCGCACTGATCATTCGATTCCACCTGATGAGCGGCGAAGACGTCTCCGTGATGAGTGGGGACTTCGACGGAGAGCCGGAGGCGGTGGCGGCGATCGCTCGTGCTATGGACGAGCGGCGCAGCCTGGTGTTGATGCGGGCGAGGTATGGCCGTGAGACCGACGTGAACGGCGTAGTCGTCAACCTCGCCAACGTGGTGTCGGCGCGTGTGTCGAAGACAGCCAGCGCCGAGGCGGGCCAGTACCTGTAGCGGTGGGCTGCCACGACACGCCCTGACATTGGCCAGCCGGACGGTGTCCTCGGCGAACCTCTCACCGGAGCCCGAGCGTCGTCCGGCTGAGGTTCCCTTGTGGGAGGCAGGATGAGCGATCAGGGCAACAGGCGGTCCATCCTGGTCGGCTACGATGAATCGCCGGGAAGCGAGCAGGCGTTGCGCTGGGCGGTCGAAGAGGCGCGGCTGCGTCGACTTCCCCTGCTGGTCTGTCACGCCTGGCAGTGGCCATACCCTTTGCGCCCCAGCAGCAAGCAGGTGCTGGCGCACCTCGAGAATATCGCCGCCAACGTGGTGCACAACGGTGTCGACCACGCGCGCGGATTCGACGCCCGTGTCGAGGTCCGGCCGTTGCTGGCCAAGGGTCCGGTCTCGGCGGTGTTGTTGGATGCGGCACACGAGGCCGCGCTCGTGGTGTTGGGTTCCCGAGGGGTGGGAGGCTTCGAGGACCTGCGGGTGGGGTCAGCAGCCGTGCAGGTCCCCGCTTACAGCGTCAGGCCCGTCATTGTGGTACGGCCGGAGGAACCGGCACCTCAGGGCAGCGTACGGGTCGTGGTCGGCATCGACGGCTCGCCCGCCAGCCAGGCGGCGTTCGCTTTCGCCCTGGAGGAGGCCGCATTGCGTGGCGGGACAGTGAGGGCCATTTGCGGCTGGTGGGATCCCGGAGCTCTGCCAGGGCCTGATCAACTTCCCTTTGTGGACGCCGCGACGATGCGCGCTGGAGCCGAGGCCCGCTTTCAGCAGGTGATGTCGGTAGCGACCTCCCAGTACCCAGATGTGCCGGTGACGACCGACTTTGTGGACGAGCGTCCCCCGCGGGCGATCGTCGAAGCCGCCAAGGGCGCGTCATTGCTCGTGCTGGGAGGACACGGGCCCGGTGTGAGGTCTGGCGCCCTGTTGGGAGTGGTTACCCAGGCTGCGCTATCCGAAGTTCACTGCCCGGTGGCCGTGATCCCGTTCCCGAACTGATCCGTCCTGACTCTGCCAGAGGTCACGCCGGCCTCCGGACCGCCTTCCGAACCTCTGAGTGCCGGGCCTCTTCACCCGATGGCAGAGAAGCCACGCTTCACACCATCATCGGCAGGCTGCGGTCCAGGCCGGTGATGTGCAGCAGTTTGGACATGGCTGGGCGGGGCGCGGCCAGGGCCAGGGTGATGCCCATGGTTCGGGCGCTGCGCTGGGTGCCGACCAGGACGGCCAGGCCGGCGGCATCGCAGAATGACACCGCGGACAGATCGAGGATGAGCAGGCTCGTGCTGCACTTCAGGGTGCCCAGCAGACGCGAGCGCAGCGCCGGGCTGGTGCAGATGTCGATCTCGCCGGTGAGGCGGACAGTGGTCGGCGCCGTTGGGTCGGCTCTGCCGAGCGGGAAGGCGTCGGTGACGGTCACGCCATCCTCCGATCGGAGGAGAGGCGCGCGTGGCTTCCGGTCGGCTTGACCGGTTCGCTGCCCGCGGGGTACGTCTTGTGGATCCTGTTCGATGACGAATCCGCCCTCGTTCTCCCAGCCGGCCGAGGCGTCGGCCTCCGGCGTGCCAGCGACGGGCTCGGCGGGCCGGTACGCGCTGAGCAAGTGCGCCGCCTGGTGGGGTCCCGCGTCGGGCGGAACAACCAACAGCGTGACGGGTTCGGTCCCCGTGACGGTCAGGACGATCAGGTGCGGATCGGCCCCACGCAAGCAGTCCACCCTGACCTCCCGGCCACGGGCGGGGATACGGTAAGGGATGTCGTCCCAGGCATCGGCGCGCAGGCCGACGCACTGCGTGATCCGGCTCAGTCGCTGGTCGACCGAGGCAATGAGATCGGGCAGTTCGGCGGCGGCGTCGCGGGAGTGGGGCCACCACACTCCAGCTGTGGTGTCCCGCCGGTAAGAGATGGGATCAAGCCGGAGCCGGACCGCGGAGTCGATAGCGGGGCGCGTGTCGGCAACAGCGTTCAGCGGTGCGGGATTTGTAAGCAGTGCGAGGTTCATGATCGTTGGCCTGTCCGGGCCCTCTCGAAGGGCTGATCGTCTATCGCCGGGGGCGACGCCGACCTGAATGCCAACGCTCAAAAAATCCTCGGTACTTTTATTGTACCGCCAGATCTCGAAATTACTTCATGCTTAATGCAAAAGCCTGTCGCTCAGGCTGCACGGGTACCGCGATACGTGAGATATGGATTGGGCGGCGTATGGTGGACTCACCTGGGACATTCCGCATGTCGGCAGCCGCGTCGACGTCACCTCAGGCACAGCCGGCCTTTCACGCCGGAGACAGGCGGCACGCCAGATGCCGAACCACCATCCACCAGTCACGCCCCTCGCTCTCCAGCCGGCCCGGGTGTTCCTGGAGCCGACGCTGACCCGGGACGGAACGCTCGACGGCGCCTGGTGGCCCCACTCCACCGACCTCCAGCGCGAACTGCCCGCCCTCATCCGCGTCCTCCAGGACCGGCTCGGTCCCATCCTCCGGGTCCGGCTCGACACGGCCGCATGGGACGGCATCCCTGCCCACCTGCTTGTCGACGGCCGGTTCCTGCGCGTCAGCGGCATCCCGGCGGTACCCAACACGATCAGAGTGATCCGCGGCAACCAGGACGGCTTCCTGCTCCTGGTCATCCCACCCGACACCACCGGACCCATCGCCACCGCCGCGATGAGAACCGCCGCACGTACAGGCAACACGTTGTCCGCGAACGGGATCCTCGCCCACTGCCGCTCGGCCGCCCACGGCGGCATACCGAGCACGAGGATGCGCCGCTACCGCGACTCCGACGCAGACGCCGTGCTCGCGCTGATCGACGCCGACCGCCTGCCCGGCCAGCCTGCGTGCACGCCCGAGAAGCTCGACGAAGCCGTGTCCGGGTTGTCTCAGCGCGACCCGGCCCTTTGGGCCGATCTCGAACACTCGAGAACCGACGTGCTGGTGGATCAGGACGACCGGGTCATAGGCGCAGTGTCCTGCGCGGTGCATCACAACGACGGCGCTGGGCAGATCCTGTGGTTGCACGGACGGGAGATCCTGGACGTCGTCGAGGCCCTCGTCTCCCACGCCCTGCGCGAGCTCGGCGGCAGAGACATCATCCACGCCTTCACTGCCGCGCTCGGCCTCGGGCTCGCCGCCCTGCCGACAGGCCGCCGACCCGTCACCACGAAAGCACTCGAGCGCGCCGGGTTCGCCGGACGAAACTCCTGGCGATACCTACGCCGCACCACACCACGTGACCTCGATGCCACGGCATGCTCGTTGGTCGAGGTGGTCTGCAGCAAAGGTCCGCCGGGATGGTGGCTCAAGGCACGAAATGACGACTGCTCCGCCCAACTCGTCGCCCAAGAGCCGACGGACGGCCTCGGCGTCCTGTGGTGGTTCGGGGCGGACGCCGGCCACGCCGACGAGACGCTCGAACGGGCGCTCCTCCAGGAGGCCGACGGCCTCCTGCGCAAACATGGAGCGTCGGAGATCACCCTGTACGCGGCGGGCGATCCGGAACCGACCTGGGCACCGTTCGACGCCGGCTTCACCGAAATCGACCATCTCGTCTCTTACACCCGACGAACGTCCCCGCTGGCCGGCCGACCCGTCGCCCGGCGAAGCGCTGATCAGGGGCACTGATACTGGACGCCGCCGCCCGCTCGGACATGGCGCGCCGGTTCCCTTGGGACAGCCACCAGCTGCCTCAGCTTTCGGGTCCCGAGGGGACCGCGAGGGGCAGTTGAACGGTGAAGCAAGCCCCGCCGATAGTGGCCGGCTCGACCCATACGGTCCCGTGGTGGGCTCTGACGATTTCCCAGGTGATGGCCAGGCCGAGGCCGGTGCTGGTACTGCCACGCTGAGAGATGGCCTTGAGCCGGTACATCCGGTCGAAGACGCGTTTCCTGTCTTTCTCCGGCACGCCGGGGCCGTCATCGCAGACCGTCAGTCGCGCCATGCGGTCGCTGCGGTCGACGTGGACCTGCACCTGGTTTCTGGCGTAGCGCTGGGCGTTGTCCAGCAGGTTGGTAACGATCTCGCAGATCTGAGTGGGCATCGCCTTTACCAGCACACCGGAAGTGCAGATCACTTCAACCGGGACGGGGTCGGTCCGGGCAGCGACTTCCCGCCTGACCAGCTCGCACAGGTCGATCTGTTCCCACTCTATTTCGGCGGCGCGACTGCGAGCGATCAACAGCAGATCAGTGGCCAGCGCCTCCACCCGATCCACCCCGCGTAGCACCCCTTCGAACACCCCGGAGTAGTCGACCCGGTCAGGATCGGCAAGCGCCTCTTCCGCCGCGACGCGTATCCCGGCCAGTGGGGAGCGGATCTCGTGGGCAATGGTGGAGGCGAACCGCCGCTCACGGTCCAGCATGTCCAAACTCACGTTGATGTTCTCGACCAGTTGCGTCACCTGCGCCAGGTCACGCTGCTGGACGATCTGGCCGTACTCATCGCTGATGTTGATCTTAGCGAGATCACCGGAGATACTGCCCACCCGCCGCAGCATCCGGACCGTTATCCGGCCAGCCACCATGGCAGCCAGCAACCCCACCCGGTTGCGCAAGCGCTTCCCAAGACCACCGGCCCAAGAACCCGCCCGGTCCAGCCCCCAACGCAGCGTTGACGTACCCATCGCTTGTTCCCCCCGAGCAAGCCCCCGACAACCAGTCTAGCTGCGGTGCTACGCGCCCCCTCGTAGCGTGGAGACGGGGTGATGGCCCGCAGCCCTGGTTGCTCGTTGGATGCTCGTCGGCATCTGATACGGCATAACACCATGCGATATCCTGGGATATTTTGAAACCGACATCAGCGCGCTGAGCGACACAATCGGATACGTTGAGACAGGGTTCGATATAAAAACTTCGGACTTTAATCCGTAGGTTCCGAGTTCGAGCCCCAGGCGCGCCTACCTGTGGGTGCCAAGAACTCGGCCGCCCCATGCGGCCTGCGCGTATTCGTGGATCAGGCCGCCGAGGCGGTCACGCCGGATGACCTCGATATCGTCCTCGACCGAGTCGGGAAGGGCTCCCAGCGGAGCGGCCTGGCCCAGGAAGCGATACGCGCGATGCTCATTGAAGTGGGCCTCGTACGCAGCCAGCACACGCTGTAAATGGCGGGCGTTAACGATGAGGATCCGATCGAGGAGTTCTCGGCGCAGGCCGCCGATCCAGCGTTCGGCGAACGCGTTGGCCCGCGGAACCCGAGGTGGCGTCTTGAGGACGCGGATGTCTGCGGCCGTGAAGACTTCGTCGAACATGGCGGTGAACTTCGTATCCCGAACGCGGATGAGGAATCTGAACCCCTCCGCCCTGTCCCCCAACTCGATCATCAGGTCCCCGGCCTGCTGTGCAACCCACGGCCCGGTCGGATGCCGGTGACGCCGAGGAGGTGCACCCCGCGGGTGCTGATCTCCATGACGACCAGGCAATACAGGCGTTTGACCAGCATGGTGTCGCAGTGGAAGAAGTCGCACGCCAAGATCCCCGCATCTTGAGCGCGCAGGAACTGACCCCAGGTTGGTACCGCGCGTCGCGGCGCTGGGTCAAGGCCGGCCTTGCTCAAGATCAGCCACACAGCGGAAGCCCCACCCGGCAGCCCAGGGCGCCGAGTTCCCCGGCGGTCCGCCGGTAACCCCACAGCGGATTCTCCCGAGCCAGACGAAGGGCCAAGGTCCAGATGGTGGCGCGGGTGGGAGACCGACCCTGGCTACGACGCTTGAACGTCCAGCGCCGCCGTACCAAATCCGTGTGCCGACGCAACAGCGTGCCCGGCGTCACGGACAACCGCCGACGACCCGCTGGAGACCGTAGACGCGCCAGCGCGCTGATCACCGCACGATCCGCCCACACCGGCCGCGACCTTGCCACCTGCCGACGCGACACCGCGAGCCGGTGACGCAAGACAAGGATCTCCACGTCCTTCGACCTCTGCGAGCGAGCCAGCAACACCACCCAACGGGGGACGTCAGCGCGGCCGCAATATTGACTCATAGTAAACAATTGCCTACCGTGGGTGTTTGACGTGGCGTAAAGCTCTTTCGAGGGGGCAAGCTCATGCTCAGACGAGTCGAATCCGACCGGTGGCAAGAATCACTCGATGTCAATCCCCTTTACAACGGGCTGGTTCCGGAAGGCGGCGTGCCCCGGTTCAAGATGCCGACCAGCCCGATGAATCCCACAGCGGCCCAGGCGCTCATCCGCGACGAACTCCTGCTCGACGGCAACGCCCGGCTCAACCTGGCCACCTTCTGCACGACCTGGATGGAGCCCCAGGCCCGCGAACTCATCGCCGAAACCCTCGACCGCAACCTCGTCGACCACGACCAGTACCCGCAGACGGCCGACATCGAGGCGCGCTGCGTCAACATGCTCGATCATCTGTGGGGCGACCCGAACGGTTCCAGCGTCGGCTGTTCCACAGGCGGCTCCAGTGAGGCGGCCATGCTCGGGGCGCTGGCGATGAAGTTCCAGTGGCGCGAGCGGCGCCGGGCGGCCGGACTGTCCACCGCCAACCCCAACCTCGTGATGGGCACTGCCGTCCACACCTGCTGGCCGAAGTTCTGCCAGTACTGGGACGTGGAGCCGCGCTGGATACCGATCGAGGAGCCGGCCTTCACCTTGAACCCGGCCCGGCTCGGCGAGTTCTGTGACGAGAACACCATCGGGGTCATCGGTGTGCTCGGCTCCACGCAATGCGGCAAGTACGACCCGATCGAGCAGATGTCGGCCGAGCTGGACCGGCTGGAGGCCGAGCGCGGGCTGAGAATACCGCTGCACGTGGACGCGGCCGTGGGCGGCTTCATCACCCCGTTCCTGGAACCCGACAGGGTGTGGGATTTCCGGCTTCCCCGGGTGCAGTCGATCAACACCTCGGGGCACAAGTTCGGTCTGGTGTACCCCGGCGTCGGCTGGATCGTCTGGCAGGAGCCGGACGCACTGCCGCAGGACCTGGTGCTCTCCTGCGACCTGCTCGGCGGCAACATCGACACCTTTACGCTCAACTTCTCCCGCTCCGGCGCCCCGGTCGTCGCGCAGTACTACAACTTCCTTCGGCTCGGCTTCGAGGGCTACCGGGCCGTCCAGCAGACCTGCCGGGACGTGGCGACCTACCTCGGTGAGGAGATCGCGAAACTCCCCGAGCTCTCGCTCATCGCCGACGGCTCGGAACTGCCGGTGCTCGCCGTGCGGACCGCCCCCGGCTACGACGGTTTCACCGTCTTCGACCTGGCCGCCCGGCTGAAGATGCACGGCTGGCAGGCCCCGACGTACTACCTGCCGCCCGGCCTGGAGCACATAGCCGTCATCCGCTTCGTCATCCGCAACGGCTTCAGCCAGGACATCGCCGCCAAACTGCTGGCGAACGTGCGCACCGAGGTCGAGTACCTGCGCGACAATCCGGTTCCGCGCCCTCGCCGCGGCGGCGACGATGCGGCCGCCGAGCAGCCGGGTGTGCCGATGGGAGCGTGACGTCGATGAACGACTTCGCCGCGTCCATCACCTTCGACCAGCTCGGCAGGGACCCCTATCCGATCTTCGCCAGGCTCCGCCGCGAAGCGCCGGTCGTCCTGCTGCCGAAGCTCGACCTGTGGATGGTCACCCGCTGGGATGACGTGCGTCAGGTCCTCAGTGCCTACGAGTCGTACACCAGCGCTTTCCCCTCGCTGGCCACGCAGATATTCGGCGAACGGTCCGTACTCAAGGTCGAGGGCGACGCCCACGCCGATCTGCGAGCCGCCGTTGACACGCGATTCGCCCACGAACGCATCGAACGGGCCACCACAGTCACCCGCGAGGCCGCACGACCGTACGCCACCAAGCTCAGTAGCCAGGACGACCTGATGTCCAGCTACTTCGAACCCGCCGCGAGCACCGCCCTCGCCCATTTCATCGGCCTGCCGGACGTGGACACCGACACGCTCATACGCTGGGCCCGCAACCTCAGCGCCGGAATGAGCAACTTCACGGCGGACCCGGCCGTACACGATCAGGCGATGGCCACCGCCACCGAGATCCGCCAGGCGATCGAGCCCTTCGCCCGGCAAACCACAGACCAACCCGACAACTCGGTCCTGTCACAGCTGCTCCACAGCGGCTGCCCGGCCGACACCGTCCGATCCGCCGAGAACATCATGCCCACCTTCATCGAGATCCTCTCGGCGTTCCTGGAACCGGCGGCCGGCGCCGGGCTCACGCTGCTCGCGCTGCTCCAGCACCCCACGCAAATGCAGGCCATCCGCGATGACCCGCGCCTCATCCGCAAGGCCGTCCACGAAACGCTGCGCTGGCTATCACCAAACGGCGCGCTCAGCCGCCGCGCGGCCAAAGACGTGCTCCTCGCCGGACAGATCATCCCCGCCGGAGCGACCGTCATGGCGGCCATCGCCTCGGCAGGCCGGGACGAGAGCATCTTCACCGACCCAGACACCTTCGACATCAACCGTGACCCCTTCCCCAACCTGGGCCTGGGATACTCCCGCCACGCATGCCTCGCCGCTCCAGTCGTCGGTGCCATCATCACGGCCCTGCTGGACGTGCTACTCGAGCAACACCCACGGCTCTCCCTGGACCCCGAACAGCCGCACAACCTGCACGGCTGGAAATTCCGCGTGCTGACGAACCTGCATGTCCGCATCGGCGATCCGGCTCGTGGAAGCTGAGTGCCGAAATCGGCGGTAGCGACCTGCGACTTCTTCGCTTGTTAGCGGTCCGTGATGTGGTGAGCCGGGACATCAAGTACGCCGACAGGGTCACATGGCGTTGAGGTCTACATCAAAGTGTGTGCGGGATCAGTTCTTGGCTTTCCGGATCAGCGGTCCGGTCGGTAGTGGCGAGCCGCCGCGAGCACGACCGTCTGCGCGACGACGCCTGGACCGTCTTGTTCACCAGCCAGAACACCGTCATCCAGGTCATGCTCCAGGCCGCGCAGAGCGGATGGCGGCTGCTGCGGCCCGCGCAAGTGCGCGAGCTGGGGTCGACGCCCTAAGCGGGCGCAGCGGCGGGTTTCAGGCTTTCAGCTGTGGGCGGCGCTGCAGCAGCCGGCCAACCAGCGCGAAGAAGGCCAGACACAGCGGCAGGTCGTGCAGCCGCAGCCGGAACGGGTCAGCGGGTGCGTACAGGCCTTTGACGCGGCGGCCGAGCAGCTGCTTCTTCTCAGCCTCGGGCCGTAGCCGCTGCTCGCAGGCGGCATCGCCATTGCTACCGGCACCGGGACCCGCTGTCGTGCTGGCTGGGCAGCTGGTGGATGGACTGGTGGCGGTATGAAGGCCGTTGCGCGGCCCCCGAGGGCTGCGACGGGTGAGTCGCCTCCGTCCAGCGTCGTCAGGGTTCGAATCTGTAGCCCAGGCCGGGTTCGATGATCAGGTAGCGCGGGTAGGCGGGGTCCGGTTCGAGTTTGCGGCGTAGCTGGGCGAGGTAGACGCGCAGGTAGTTGGTTTCGGTCCGGTAGGCCGGTCCCCAGACTTCCTGCAGGAGCCGCCGCTGGTCGACGAGCTTGCCGGCGTTGCGGACCAGGATCTCCAGGATGTGCCATTCGGTGGGCGTGAGCCGGATCTCCCGGTGGACGGTGACGGTGACCTTCTTGGCGGCCAGGTCGACGGTGAAGGCGTCGGTGTGGATGGTTGGGTCGCCGATGGCGGGGGTGGCGCGACGCAGTGCCGCGCGGACGCGGGCCAGCAGCTCGTCCATGCCGAAGGGTGCGGTGAGGTAGTCGTCGGCGCCCGTGCCAGCTCACGCTCGGCCTGGCCATGATGCTCCAGCAGTGCCACCGAGCTCATCCCGAAGGTGGACTGCACCTGGCGCAACACCCCTTCCAGCGAGGCCTGGGCCACCGGCTCGGCGGCGACCCGCCTCACTCCGCCGCTCCGGCGAAGCGACGCCCCGCATGTCCAGGCGGACTCGTATGCCTCGGGAGTGACGCCGAGTTCGTAGGTGGAGTCACTCGCCGAAGCGCATGATGTGCTCGGTCAGGTACTCGACAGGCCTTCCGGTGGATTCCCTGGTAGGCCGGTGACGGAGTGCGCTTTTCCAACAGCCGGCTCGTAAAAGCCAGGTAGAGAACGTTATCTGCGCACCTTAACGAGGCAGGGCCGATGCCACCAGATCTCGTTACCGGAGTGTTATGAATAGCCACGAAAGCGGCCCATCCGAGCCTCGTTCTGCATGAGGACGCCGGACCGGAGGAGTAGAAAACGGTTGCTGTGAAGTCTTGACCGGTTCGGTCGCTCCCGGCATCCTCGACACCGAGGCGGGCAAGCGCTTTCCTGGTTAACCGCCTGAATGGAGGACCGTGCCATGTTCGATGTTCTGCGGAGAGTCTGCTTCGACCAGAACGCACGGAAACGTCGACGTCCGAATCCGACTCCAGCCGCCGCATGCGCCCACGTCCGACGGCATGGCGCGTTCGCCGCAGCGCTCCTGCTCGTCACCGGACTCCTCTGCGCGGCAGCCCGGCCGGCCGCCGCACAGGATCTCGGCACGTGCACCCCGACATTCCGGTCCACCGTCAGCGAGCAGGGGTTCGTCCACCCCGGCGTCGGCCTGACCCAGCCGATCCTGGAGAACGCCCGCCGGCAGATCGCCGCAGGCGCCGAACCTTGGACCTCATCGCTCAAGGCGATGCAGCGGTCGTCCGCCGCTGGGACCGCGGTGACCTCGTCCAACCGCAGCAGCGCCGACCCGACCAAACCCGCCTCCGACGCGTTCAACAGCCAGGGCTTCAATGGCCGCTTCATCGCCGACGGCCTCAAGTCCTACACGCAGGCGATCCTCTACGTCCTCACCGGCGAGGAGGTCTACCGCAAGAACGCCCTCGACATCATCCGCATCTGGGAGCAGATGGACCCCGGCAAGTACGAGTACTTCACCGACTCGCACATCCACACCGGCATCCCGCTCAACCGCATGGTCTCCGCCGCCGAGCTGCTGCGCTACACCTCGTGTGCCGACGAGGCGTACCCCTGGACCGACGCGGACACGCAGTCGTTCACCGACAACCTCGTCGTCCCGGTCATCAAGACCTTCCAGAACGACAACAACCACTTCATGAACCAGCACAACTACCCGCTCATGGGTGCGATGGCCGGCTCCATCTTCATGAACGACACCACCCTCTACAAGCGGTCGGTCGAGTGGTTCACGGTCAACGCCACTGCGAAGGACCAGGGCTTCAACGGCTCGATCATGCGGCTGTTCCGATGGGTCGACACCAATGACGCCACCGGCGAGCCGATCGACGACCCGCACGTCCAGCACGCCGAGATGGGACGCGACCAGGCTCACGGCGGTGGCGACCTCACCAACGCCGCGATCATCTCCCGCATGCTGCTGGCGCAGCAGACGAAGGTCGACCCCGTCAAGGGCACCGTCTCCGACGCGCCGAACGCGGTGGGTCCCTATGAGTTCCTCGGCGACCGCATCCTCGCCGCCGCCGACTACTTCTGGCGGTTCATGCTCGGCTACGACACCCCGTGGACCCCGATGGCGTACGCCATCTCGCCCGACGGCACCATCCGCGACACCTACAACCACATCTCGAACAGCTACCGCGGGCGCTACAACACCGCGAGCTTCTGGGACATCTACTACTATTACGCGTTCACCCGCGGCGAGGACGTCAGAAAGCTCGCGCCGTACTTCGCCGAGGCGTACGCCAAACGCAACGGCCCCCTGTTCTACTACGGCGGCGGCCTCAACACGGCGTGGGACAACGTGGACGGCGGCGGGGACTCGTGGCTCTTCGCGCCCGCCTCGGCGGCCGGGCAGACCGTGCCGCCGCTGCCGGACAGCCCGACGATCCTCGAAGTCGAGAACAAGTACACCCGGCTCTCCGGCGACGTCGAGCGGGGAACCGACGCCGACACCGCATACGTGCGGATGCCGACCTCGCGCCCCGGCTCCGAGATCGCCTACCTCAGCGGCTCGAGCAGCAAGCAGCTCCTTGCCTTCCGGGTCCGTACCGACGGCGAGGTCCGGTTGCGCATCGACCGACACGATGACCGCACGATCCTTGTGCCGGACACCGGCGGCAAATGGCGGTACGTCATGTACCCGCGCTCCATCGGGGACATGCTGTTCATCCAGGCCACCGGCGACGGGGCGACCATCGATATCGATCACATCAACACGAATGCGGCCGCCGAACTGACGCCGCCAACCTTCGACGACACCTCGACTGCCCGCATCGTGAGCTGGAAGGGCGCGACCGCCACGGCCGACCTCTCCGCGCACTACGCCGGCGCCGACAAGCTCGCCTACACGGCGCGGGGACTGCCCGCCGGGGCGTCCCTCGACGCCTCCACCGGACAGCTGACCTGGACGCCCGCCGCAGCCGGCTCGACCGTCATCACCGTGACGGTCTCCGACGGCACCACCCTGGCGAGCCACCCCGTCGTCCTCGCCGCCGCCCACAGCCGCTCCGGCGCGCTGGCACTCGCCCAGCAGGGCCACGACACGGACGCCGAGTACGTCTCCGACACCGAGGCCGCCTTCGACCAGGCGCTCACCACTGCCCAGGCCGCGGGCAAGAAGGGTACGGACGACGAGTACCTCGCCGCGCTGACCCACCTCGTGACGGCGGTCGACGGTCTCGCCCTCCTCTCCCCGCGCACGGCCGTGGACCGCAGCCTCGACTATCCCTCGCTCGTGACCACCTCCACGGCCGGGGCCAACATCGGCAACCTCGTCGACGGCGACAACCAGTCGGGAACCGTGTACGCCCAGGCGGTCAACCTCTCCCACACCTTCGACTTCGGGCCCGACTTCCGGGTCTCGGCGACCCGCTTCGGATTCCAGAGCAACATCTTCGCCGACCGGCTCGCGAACTCCGCCGTCTACGGCTCGAACGACGGCAAGGACTGGACCCGTCTGACCCCGGGCGTCACCCAGTTCACCCAGGACTTCAACACCCTCGACGTCGCCCCCGCTCTGCGCGACCAGCAATTCCGCTACATCAAGGTCCAGATGCTCAAACCCCTGCCGGACGTGCTCTACGGCATCGTCCGCAACGTGTTCGAAATGACCGAGTTCCACATCTACGGCGATCGGCACGAGATCGGCAACTTCGTCAAGGCGACCTCGATCGCCTCCGATCAGGCCATCGCAGGCAAGATCATGGTTGGCGACACCGTCGACGTCTCGGTCACCGCGAAGAAGCCGATCCAACAGGTCACCGTCACCGTTCAAGGTGTGACGGCGAAGGCGAACTCCGACGACGGCGTCAACTGGACCGCCTCGGTCAAACTCGACGACGTGGCCC
Organism: Nonomuraea sp. NPDC050786; assembly: GCF_040654115.1. Classification (NCBI taxonomy): domain Bacteria; kingdom Bacillati; phylum Actinomycetota; class Actinomycetes; order Streptosporangiales; family Streptosporangiaceae; genus Nonomuraea; species Nonomuraea sp. NPDC050786. The sequence continues at coordinate 224,423 of NZ_JBFAHJ010000006.1, read as the reverse complement.
CCGGCGTCATCCAGGTCGCGGTCGACTACCTCGACGCCGACGGCAAGCCAGGGCCGACCGCCTACGGCACCACCGACGGATCGAAGCTCTACATCGCGGGCGACCCCGCGCACTTCATCGACGTGACCAAGCTGGCCACCGTCACCGCCTCCGACAAACAGTGGCCGGGCACCGGACTGGGCGCCGACGAGGTCGGCTACCTGCTCTTCGACCGTAAGCCCGACACGTACGGCGACCTGAACACCGGACCAGGCGCGTACTACGACATCGACTTCGGCGCTCACGCGACCGTGCGGCCCGGCGAGGTCCTGTTCCTGCCGCGGGCCAGCCACCCCCAGCGGGCCAACGGCACCGTCGTGCAGGGGTCGAACGACGGCCAGACCTGGACCGACCTCACCAAGCCACTCACCGGGGCCGTCGCGAACGGCTGGAGCAACCAGCCCATCTCGGGCGAAGACCGCTACCGGTACCTGCGGATCTACAACGCCACCAGCTGGTACGGCGACCTCTCCGAGGTCGAGCTCTACGGCGACATCAAGTACGACGCATAGTCCGACTCGTAGGCGCCCGCCAGACGACGCCACGGGGGCGAGCGCCTACTAGGAAACGTTGTCTGAACCGGTCTGCCGATATGAGACCGGCAAACTCCCTGTAACACCAGATTTATCCGGGCGACATCTTGCCCCCGGCTATCGCCAGGTTCTACCTTCCATAGAGACCGTTTTCTATCCGCCTACTCCCCGTTTCCGCCGACCCGCGCGGCGCGTTCCGCCCTACGGAGAGGTGTCCTCATGGCCCGTAAGCAGCTGAAAGTCGCAGCTGTGACCCTCCTCGCGACGTCCGTCACCCTGGCCGGCTGCGGCGGCGAGCAACCCGCCGCGCCCCAGAACAAGGGACCGGTCACCATCACCTGGTGGTCCTGGGACGAGCACAAGTTCCTCGACTCGACCGTCGAGAAGTTCAACGCCACCCACGACCACATCAAGCTCAAGGCGGTCAAGCAGGCCGACCTTCCGGGCACCGCGGCGAACCTGCGCAATGCCGTGGCCGCGAAGCAGGACGTGCCCTGCCTGGTGAAGAACTTCGGCGAGGTGCCAGGACTGGCCGGCGAAGGGCTGCTGGAGGACGTCACGGAGGAGTTCGAGCCGTACACAAAGAAGGGCCTGTACAACGAGCCGTCCTACGCCGGCGCGCAGGCCGGCGGCCGCTACTACGGCGTCCCCTCGGGGTTCAACCCGTCGTTCATGATCATCAACCGGGCCGTATACGACAAGTACGGCATCGCGCCGCCCAAGACCTGGGACGAGCTGATCGCGGCGGGCAAGGAGCTGAAGAAGCACGGCGTCTACGTGATGAACCTTGCCGGCGAGGACCCCTCCACGCTGGTCAACCTGACCCAGCAGGCCGGCGGCACCTGGTACAAGGTCGAGGGCGACACATGGAAGGTGGACTTCCTTTCGCCCGAGTCGCTCAAGGCCGCTGAGGTCGTCCAGCAGCTGGTGGAGAACGATCTGGTGGCGAACCAGACCTACCAGGACCGGCCGGCGCTCATCGCCTACTTCGACTCCGGCAAGATGGTGTCCCTGCCCACCTCCACCTGGCAGCTCGGCAACTACGAGCTCAACTACAAGAAGTCGCTGGGCGACTGGCAGCCCATCGACCTTCCGCAGTTCGTCGACGCCCCGACGTTCGTCACGAACGCGCACGGCAGCGCCATTCTGGTGCCGAAGGGCTGCCAGAACGTGAAGGAGGCGGTCGAGGCGGCCGTCTGGATGACGACGAGCAAGGAAGCCGTCGACGCCAGCTACCAGGAGGACACCAAGCAGTACGCCTGGCCGGGCGCCATCCCCGACCCGAGCCCCTGGGTCGACTCCGCGGTGCCGGCGAAGTTGTTCGGCGAGCGCCGTGCCGAGGCCAAGGACGTCATACTCAAGGCGGTCAAGAGCGCCCGGGACCCGTGGGTGGTCGGCCCCAACTACACCGGCGTGTTCACCGAGCTCCAGGACCAGTGGGCGCAGATCGTCACCAAGAAGATCACGGTGCGCGAGGCGCTGGAGCACATGCAGAAGTTCACGGTCGACGACCTCAAGGCCAAGAACATCAATGCCCAGGGCTGACAGCACGGCCACGCCCTCCGTCATGACCTGGCGACGGATCGCGGCGATCAAGGGGGCCTCCTTCACCATCCCGTTCTTCCTCGGGTTCGTGCTGTTCACGGCGGTGCCGATCGTCCTGGCGCTGCGCGAGAGCATGTACACGACCAAGAGCTCCGGGCTCGGGTTCGGCGAGAAGACCATCGAGTTCTCCGGACTCGCCAACCTGTTGAAAGGTGTGCGCGACGAGCGGTTCTGGGCGGGGATGGGGCGCGTGGCGCTGTTCGCGGCGATCAGCATCCCGCTCATCCAGCTCGCGAGCGTCGCCGTGGCGCTGCTGCTCGACGCAGCGACCCGGAAGGTGGCGGCGCGGTTCCGGCTGGCGCTGCTGATCCCGTACATGATCCCGGGGATCGTGGCGACGCTCATCTGGATCTATCTCTACAGCCCCGACGTCGGGCCGCTGACGCCGTTCTTCGCGTTGTTCGGGGTGGACGCCGACTTCTACAGCGGCGAGCTGATCTGGGTGTCGATCGGCAATCTGATGGCGTGGGGCGGCATCGGGTTCAACATGCTGATCGTGTACGCCGCGTTGCAGGCGGTGCCTCGGGAGATCTTCGAGGGCGCCCGCGTGGACGGGGCTTCGGAGCTGCGGATCGCCTGGTCGATCAAGGTGCCGTTGATCCGGCGATCGTTGGTGCTGACGACCGTGCTCAGCATCATCGGCACGCTGCAGATCTTCAGCGACCCGATGCTCTTCCGGTCGATGGCGCCGGAGACCGTCACCCGCGACTTCACGCCGATCATGGGCATTTACGACTGGGCCTTCGCGCAGGGTGACTTCAACTACGCCGCCGCCCTGTCCATCATCCTGGCCCTCGTCGTCGGCCTGGCGTCGGCGATCTTCTACCGGTTCACGAACAAGGCGCCGACCTGATGACCATGACGCTCGACCGCCGTACCGTCACCGGCTCCGCCTCGCGGCAGCCCGGGGCATCGCACAGCAAACGTACGAAGGCGACGGTGCTGTTCGGGTTGATCGCCTTCACCGTGTACTCCGTGGCGCCGGTGTGGTGGCTGATCGTGGCCGCGACGAAGGGGCAGAGCGACCTCTACACGACCAACGGACTGTGGTTCGCCGAGTTCCGGCTGCTGGACAACTTCAGGGAGCTGTTCACCTACCAAGATGGCATCTTCCTGACGTGGATGTGGAACACCGTGGTCTACAGCCTCGCCGGGACCGCGGGAATGACGCTGATCTGCGTCGCCTGCGGCTACGGCCTGGCGATGTACCGCTTCCGGGGCCGCGGCGTGATGATGGGTTGCATCATCGGCTCGTTCCTGGTGCCCCACGCGCTGCTCACCATCCCGTCCTTCCTGCTCTACACGGACCTGCGGATGATCGACACGCCCTGGGCGATCATCGTGCCGAGCTTCTTCAGCGCCTTCTCGGTATACCTGGCGAAGGTCTACGCCGAGGGCGCCATCCCGCACGAGTTGCTGGAAGCGGCAAGGATCGACGGGGCCGGCGAGTACCGCATCTTCTTCGCCATCGGGGCGCGGCTGATGTCCACAGGCGCGGCGACGATCTTCCTGCTCGGCTTCGTGGGATCGTGGAACTCCTTCTTCGGTCCTCTGGTCTACCTGCGCAGCCAGGACAGGTGGACGGTCATGTTGGGCCTCTACTCGTGGCTCAAGATCAAGATGGACAGCTCCACGGACCTGACCGGGCTGGTCGTGGTCGGCTCTATCGTCTCGCTGATTCCCATGGTGGCCTTGATGGTGTCCATGCAGCGCTACTGGCGCTCCGGCGTCACCTTGGGCAGCCTCAAATAGAATGCCGTGGAAAACGTTGTCTATACTGCGGGATCATGGCCAGGAGAGACGAGCACCGCCAGACCACGATCCGGGACGTCGCGGCGCGGGCCGGCGTGTCCGTCTCCACGGTGTCCAGGGTGATGGCCGGCGACTACCCGGTGGCGCAGGCCACCAAGCTGCGGGTGCAGCGGGCCATCAAGGAGCTCAACTATGTGGCCAACACCCACGCGCGCGCGCTGGTGGCGGGCAGCACCCAGACGGTGGCGTTCATCGTCAACGACGTGCGCGGGCCCGCCTTCGCCGCCGCCGTGCACGGGGCCGAGCAGGAGGCGGCCCGCCGCGGGCGACTGTGCCTGGTGTGCACGACCGAGGGCGATCCCGAGCGGGAGCTGGCCGCCATTCACCTCATGCGCGAGCAGCGGGCGTCGGCGGTGATCCTCATCGGCGGGACGGTCGACGATCCTGCCTACCGCACGCGCATGGCCGAGATCGCGCGCTCGCTGGACGCGGCGGGGTCGCGGCTGGTCATGTGCGGCCGGCCGCCGATCGGCGCCGACATGCCCGTCACGGTCGTGGAGTACGACAACGAGGCCGGCGCCTACGCCGCGACAGCTCACCTGGTGTCCCGCGGGCACCGGCGGATCCTTTTCCTGGGCGGCGGGCCGCCTGGGTTCACCACGACCGCGGCCCGGCTGGCGGGGTACCGGCAGGCGCTGGAGGACAATGGAGTGCCGGTCGACCCCGAGTTGATCGAGACGACAGTGCAGTTCAGCCGGACATCCGGCTATGAGCACACGCGGCGGTGGCTGAGCTCGGGGCCGCCGTTCACCGCGATCTTCGCCGAGACGGACGTCGTCGCGGGCGGCGCGATGGCGGCGATCTTCGAGTCGGGTCTGAGCGTGCCCGAGGACATCTCGCTCGTGGGATACGACGACATACCGCTGGCGACGGACCTGCGGCCGCAGCTGACGACCGTGCGCGTGCCGTACGAGGAACTGGGCCGCAGTGCCGTCCGGCTGGCATTGGAACTGAAAGAGGGAGGGGCGCGCAGCGGCTCGGAGCAGCACGTCGTGTTCGGCACCCACGTCGTGGTGCGCCAGTCCGTCGCGCCACCCGCCCATGAAGGTGTCAGGCCCAGGCGGTGACGGCCGTGAAGCAGCTGTCGTCGGCCCCCGCGCGATCTGGGGCGTCAGCCTCGTACTCGGCCGCGCCCGCCGGATGGAACGGACATCCGGAAAAGTGTTATGGGGTCGCCCCGAGCCAGTCTCCTCGGGATGAGAGATCGTCTCGCGAAAGGACTCACATGGTTCTCCATACCAGCCGCCGGAGCATCCTGAAGGCCGCGGCCGGGATCGCGGTGCTGCCGGCGCTGCCCTCCGTGGCGCGGGCGTCGTCGGCGGCGGCGGCGTTCAAGCACCCGGGGCTGCTGCACACCCAGGCGGACTTCGACCGGATCGCGGCCGCGGTGCAGGCGGGAGCGCAGCCGTACAAGAGCGGGTGGGACAAGCTCGTCGCCAACGGGCACTCCAAGAGCACGTGGCAGGCGCGCCCGCTGGAGACGGTGGTGCGCGGCGGGACCGGGCAGAATTACTGGCAGTTCTACAACGACGTGCATGCCGCCTACCAGAACGCGCTGCGCTGGAAGATCTCCGGCGAGAAGGCACACGGCGACGCCGCCCGGGACATCCTGAACGCCTGGTCGGGAATGTTGAAGGCGATCAACGGCAACTCCGACCGGTTCCTGGCGGCGGGCATCTACGGCTACCAGGCCGCCAACGCCGCCGAGCTCATGCGCGGCTACCCGGGCTTCGACGTCGAGCGGTTCCAGAAGATGCTACTGATCGTCTTCTACCCGGTGAACGACCGCTTCCTGCGTGAACACAACGGTGCCTGCGTCACCCACTACTGGGCCAACTGGGACCTGTGCAACATGGCCTCGGTCATGGCGATCGGGCTGTTCTGCGACGACCGGGCCAAGTTCGAGCGGGCCGTCGACTACTTCAAGAACGGCAAGGGCAACGGGTCCATCATGAACGCCATCCCGTTCCTCCACCCGGGCGGTCTCGCCCAGTGGCAGGAGAGCGGACGCGACCAGGCGCACACCATGATGGGCATCGGCTTGATCGGCACCATCGCGGAAATGGCCTGGAACCAGGGCGTCGACCTGTACGGCTACGCCGACAACCGGATCATGAAGGCAGCCGAGTACGTCGCCAGGTACAACCTTGGCCACGACGTGCCGTTCACCACGTACAAGTGGGGCTCCGGCCAGAAGTGCGCCCCCCAGGAGCAGACGGTCATCTCGAGCGCGGCGCGCGGTCAGGACCGTCCCGTGTGGGAGCTGCTCTACAACCACTACGCCAACCGGCGCGGGCTGGCGTTGCCGTACACGAAGGCGTGCGCCGAGCGGGTGCGGGCCGAGGGCGGTGGCGGCGACTACGGGCCGAACAGCGGCGGGTTCGACCAGCTCGGCTTCGGAACCCTGCTGTTCACCCGCGCGGCCGCAGCCTCCGGCGGTGGTGGCGGCGGCGCGCTGCCGACCGGGGTGACGCGCACTCTCCAGTCGATCAACTTCCCGAAGGAAGGGATCGCCGCCGCGGGTGCTCTCGGCGTGCTCGGGGAGGCGGCGCCGCTGCGGATCGTGCCCGGCCTGGCCGACGCCAAGGGCTACTCGTTCATGGACGGGGACGGCCGCTACCTGCGGCACAAGGATTACCGGCTGCGGTTCGACGCCGACAACGGCACCGAGCTGTTCGAGCGGGACGCGACCTTCCTCGCCCGGCCGGCCTCCGGCGCGGGGAGGGTGCGGCTGGAGTCGCTCAACTATCCCGGCCGGTTCATCCGCCACCGCCATCACCAGCTGTGGCTCGACAAGGAGCAGGACACCTCCGCCTTCCGAGCCGACAGCACGTTCATACCTGCCACTTCCTGATGTCTGTAGAACGGCCGCAGGAGCCGCCCGTCTGAGCCGTCACCTCCTGGTATGTACGCTTACCGGTGTGACCCGCCGCCCGCACACCCGCCCTCCCGTCCTCGCGGACGTGGCGAGGGCCGCCGGCGTGTCCGTCCCCACGGTGTCCCGGGTGCTGAGCGGGTCCGCCCCGGTGAGCGCCGACAAGCGCAGGCAGGTCCTGCGCGCGATCCAGGAGCTGGGATACCGCCCCAACCCCGCGGCGCGCGCCCTGGCGACCGGCCGGCGCTCCATCATCAGCGTGCTGACCAGCGACACCACCCGGTACGGCTATGCCAGCGCGATCCGGGGGATCGAGGAGGCCGCCCGCGCGGTCGGCCTGGTGGTCGCCCTGACGATGCTGGACGGTGACGACGAGGAGTCGGCGCGGGTGGCCGTGGACCTCGCGCTCGACCAGCCGCTCGCCGGGATGATCGTGCTCGAGTTCGACATCCAGGGCAGCTGGGCGCTGGCGGCACTGCCCGACACGCTCCCCGTGGCGGCGGTGTCCTCCGCCGGGGAGGGCAGGAGCGTCCCGCGGGCCCTGTTCGACGACCACGCCGGCGCGCGGGATGCGACGAACTACCTGCTCGGACTGGGCCATCGCACCGTGCACCACGTGGGGATACCGGCCTCCGGCCGGCCGAGCGGGCGGCTGCTGGGCTGGCGGGAGGCGCTGGAGGCGGCGGGAGCCCCGGTTCCGGAGATCGTGGAGAGCGACGGGACCCCGCGCTCGGGCCTGCAGGCCGGCGCGCGCCTGGCCAGGCGCGGCGACGTGACCGCGGTGCTGTGCGGCAACGACGAGGTCGCCTTCGGCGTGATCAAGGGCTTGCAGGACGAGGGCTCGCGGGTCCCCGAGGACGTCAGCGTCGTCGGCTTCGACGACCACCCGCTGGCCGAGATCTGGACCCCTTCGCTGACCACGATGAGCCAGGACTTCGCCGAACTGGGGCGCATGGCGGTCGACTTCCTGCTCGGCAGGCTGGCAGGCGTGCCGGTCGCGGCGCCGCGGTCGACCCCGCGCCTGGTCGTGCGCAAGAGCACCGCTCCACCCTCCAGCTGACCTCGGCCCAGGAGCCCTCGGCCCAGGAGCCCTCGGGCCACGCACGCGTGGCCTAAGGGCTCCTTCATGACGTCTCGTGTTGAAAGCGTTATCAGCCCATTTCCCGTGGTCCCCTTGTCACATCGCTTGATAAGCGCTTTCATGACTGAACCGCCCCATATGTCCGGCTTAAGGAACGTGATGACGAGCAGAACCATCCAGTGGCGTCCCGGCTCACTCGACCTGGTGCTCGAGCGGCCCGAAGACGCTCCGGCCCGCATCGCGAGGCTCGCGACCGCGTCGCCCGCACCGAGCGCCGTGCCCCCGTTCCGGGCGCAGCCGCTGGTCGAGCTGATGGTTCTGGGGGAGGGCCGGGGGCTGTCCAACACCCGGTTCACCGACACCGCCGCCGGATCGCGGCTCCGGTTCGTGGACGCCGTCGAGCAGGCGGACGGCGACTGGCGCGAGCTGCGGGTGAGGCAGCGTGACGAGGTGACCGGGCTGGAGGCGACCAGTGTCTTTCGCGCCAGGACGGACGTCCCGGCCCTGCAGACCTGGACAGAGATCACGAACACCGGACCGGCGCCCCGGGTTCTGCAGATGGTGTCGTCCTTCGCCGCCGGCGCGCCGACCGAGGCGGCGGACGACGGCGACCTGGTCCTGTGGCGGGGGCGCGCCGACTGGTGCGCCGAGGGCAGGTGGGCGGCCATCCCGCTGTCCGGGCCGGACGGGCTGGCGGACATCAACAGCGAACTGCACCGGCACGACGGCCGGGGCGCGCTCGTCACGGTGAGCAAGAGCACCTGGTCCTCGGGCGAGTACCTGCCGACCGGCGTCCTGGCGAGCGACCGCACCGGCCTGGCCTGGGGCTGGCAGATCGAGCACAACGGCGCCTGGCGCTGGGAGGTGGACCGCCGCCGCGACGGGGCGAACGCCGTCTCCCTCGTGCTGAGCGGCCCCACCGACCTCGACCACCAGTGGAGCACCCGGCTGCTCCCCGGGGAGAGCTTCGTCGCCGTTCCCGTGTCCGTCGCCGTGTCCGACGAGGGTTGCCAGGGAGCGCTGGCCGCCCTCACCCGGCAGCGGAGGGCGATCCGCCGCGCGCATCCCACAGACGACGCGCTGCCGGTCATCTTCAACGACTACATGAACACCCTGATGGGCGACCCGACCACCGAGCGCCTGCTGCCTCTCATCGACGCCGCCGCGGAGAGCGGCGCCGAGTACTTCTGCATCGACGCCGGCTGGTACGACGACGGCGGGAAGTGGTGGGACAGCGTCGGCGAATGGCGCCCCTCGACCGGCCGCTTCCCGGACGGCGGGCTCGCCCGGGTCTTCGACCACATCAGGGCCAGGGGCATGCGCCCCGGTCTGTGGCTGGAGCCGGAGGTCGTCGGGGTGCGCAGCCCTGTCGCCGCGACGCTGCCTGACGAGGCGTTCCTGAGCCGGAACGGCGAGCGGGTCGTGGAGCACGGCCGGTACTTCCTCGACCTGCGCCACCCCTCCGCCAGGAAGCATCTCGACGAGGTGGTCGATCGCCTCGTGCACGACTACGGCACCGGATTCTTCAAGCTCGACTACAACGTCACCCCGGGGCCGGGCACCGACCGGGGCGCGCTCCAGCCGGGTGAGGGACTGCTCGAGCACAACCGCGCCCACCTGGAGTGGCTGGACGACCTCCTCGGCCGCCACCCTGAGGTGATCTTCGAGAACTGCGCCTCGGGAGCCATGCGGGCCGACTACGCGATGCTCTCCCGCCTCCAGCTCCAGTCCACCTCCGACCAGCAGGACTGGCGGCTCTACGCCGCCATCGCGGCGGCCGCGCCCGCCACGATGCTCCCCGAGCAGGCAGGCAACTGGGCCTACCCGCAGCCGGGGATGCCCCCGGAGGCTCTGGCCTTCACCATGATCAACGGTCTGGCCGGGCGGCTCTACCTGTCGGGACATCTCGACAGGATGAGCCGGGCCGAGCGGGAGCTCGTCGCGGACGGGGTGGCCGTGCACAAGCGGATCAGGACCGAGATCGCCACGGCCGAGCCGTTCTGGCCGCTGGGACTGCCCGCCTGGTCCGACGATGTCGTCGCGCTGGGCCTGCGCACCGGTGACACGGTGCGCCTGGCCGTATGGCAACGCGACGGCGGGCCGCACGACATCCAGGTGGACCTGCCCGGCCTGCGCGGCCGCCGGCTGCGGGTGGAGACCGAGTACCCGGCGACGCTGCCCGGCTGGCAGCACCGGTGGGACGCCTCCACCGCGCGGCTCACGCTCCGTCCCGCCGTATCCGGACCGTCCGCACGCCTGCTCCGCCTGCGGCCGGAGCACTGATCCCGTTCAGCGTGGCAGCCCTCACCTCCCACCACACATCAGGAGAATCCATGAAGACGCGAGGCCTTACCCGCGCGGCGGCCGCCGCCACGTGCGGGGCTCTGCTGCTGGCCGGCTGCTCGGCGGGCAACCCCGGGACGTCCTCAGACACAGCCGGACCGGTCGCCACGACCTGGCCCGACCCGGGCGCCGGCCTGCAGGGGGTGACCCTCACCCTGTGGATGTCGACGCAGACCGCCGCGATGGCCGACAACGTCATCAAGGCGTTCGAGGCCAAGACCGGAGCGAAGATCACCAAGGTCGTCATTCCCGACGTCTACGAGACCAACGCGCCGACCAAGCTGGCCACGGGCGCCAAACCGGACCTCGCGACCTGGCAGCCGACCGGCAGCATGCTCGCGCTGCTCAAGCCCTCCACCGACCTGCAGAGCCTGGACGGCGCGCCGTGGCTGGCCAAGCAGACGCCGGCCATCCAGAAGCTGGGCCTGGTGAACGGGCATCACTACGCGGCCTTCGTCAACGTCCCCTCCGTTCTCGGTGTCTTCTACAACAAGTCGGTGTTCCAGAAGGCGGGGATCACGAGCCCGCCCAAGAACTTCAGCGAGTTGCTCGCCGACGCCCAGAAGATCAAGACGAAGGGGGTGGCGCCGTTCTTCGGCGCCGCCGGCGACCAGTGGCCCACCCAGTGGTGGCCGCAGGTCCTGCTGGCCGAGGCGTCGAAGAAGGGCCTGTGGGAGCGGGTCAGCCAGAACAAGGAGAAGTTCACCGATCCGGAGATCCTCGGCGCCGTCCGGCAGTTCCAGGACATGGTGAAGCAGGGCCTGTTCAACAAGGACGACAAGACCTCCAAGTACACCGAGTCCGGCCCGGCCCTGCTCAAGGGCGAGGCGGCGATGGTGCTGCAGCTCACCTCGTTCGCGTCGCTGATGCAGTCGACGGCGGACACGGCGACCATAGACCGGGAGATCGGCTGGTTCCCGATCTCCAAGGACGGCAACATCGCCACGTCGGTGCCCGGCGGTGACAACGCCCTGGTCGCCTTCAAGACCGGAGACCCGAAGCGGGAGTCGGGCGCCCGGCAGTTCCTGCGGTTCTGGCTGGAGACGTACTACCCCGACTACGTGAAGTCCGCCGGCACCGTGTCGATCGAGCCTGCCGTACCGACTCCCGCCGGGGTGCCGGAGGTCGTGAAGCAGGCCACGGCCGCGCTGGGCGACGCGGCCGGCTCGATGCAGCAGAACGCCGCGGTGAACCCGGACTTCTACGTGAACCTGGCGAACATGGTCAACGGGACCATGACCCCCGAACAGGTGACCTCCACTACACAATCGCAGTTCGCCCAGCTCGCCCAGGCACTCGGGATCCAGGGCTTCTGACGGCGGCGGGGGCACGGAGCCCCTCCCGCCCCCACCACACTGAGAGGCATGCAGGATCGCCATGATCCCTTCTCTTTCGGCCGCTTCCGGTCGCTCGCCGCGGCGAGCGGTGTTGTACCCGAGCTCGTTCCTCGCTCCGGCGTTCGCCGTGCTGGCCGTCTTCTTCTTCCTGCCGACCGTCTTCAACTTCGTCTACGCCTTCACGGACTGGTCGGCCTTCCATGACGACATCCGCCCCGTGGGGCTGGCGAACGTCAAGGCGGTGCTGTCCAACGGCGCCCTGCTGTCGTCACTGCGGATCACCATCGTCTACGCGGTCCTGGTGGCGATCATGCAGACGGGGTTCGGGCTGGGGCTCGCCCTGCTCCTGGAGCGCGACACCCGGATCAACCGGTTCGCCAGGGTCGTCTTCTTCATCCCGGTGCTGATGTCCGCCCTGGCGGTGGGGTACACCTTCCAGGCGCTCCTCAAGCCCGACGGTCCGCTCAACGGGCTCCTCGGCGCTCTCATCGGCCAGCAGGTGACGATCCCCTGGCTCGGCAGCACCACGTGGACGGTGGTGACGGTGGCCTTCGTGAACTCCTGGAAGTGGATGGGGCTGGCGATGGTGATCTTCCTCGCCGGTCTCAAGACGATCCCGGCCGACGTGCTCGAGGCGGCCAGGATCGACGGCGCCGGAAGGTGGCGGACCTTCAGATCCATCCGGTTCCCGCTGATCGCCCCCGCGGTGACCTTCAACGTCGCGACCGCGCTGCTGGGCTCCTTCAACGGGTTCGACACGATCCTGGCGACCACAGGAGGAGGGCCCGCACAGCAGACCGAGGTGCTCGACATCTACATCTTCCGCGTCTACGGCAACGGCCTGTTCGCCCAGGCGACCACGATGAGTCTCGCCCTCCTGCTCCTGGTCGCCCTGCTGGCCTTCCCCGTCATCGGCTACCTGCGCAAGAGGGAGCGCGTCCTGTGAGGAACTCTGCCCGGGCCTGGTCCCGCCTCGTTCACCCGGCCGTCGTCATCGTCCTGGCCGCCGTCGTCATCGGGATCCCGCTCTGGCTGGCCCTGGTGACCTCCGCCAAGTCGCAAGGCGAGGCGAACCTGCCCGACCTGTCCCTCCCACGGGTGTGGCACCTGTGGGACAACTACTCCCAGGCGTTCTCGCAGGGCCACATGCTGTGGGCGCTGTTCGGCAGCCTGCTGGTCATGGTGCCGTCCGTCGCCGGGGTGCTGATCTTCGGCTCGCTGGCTTCATGGGTGCTGGCTCGGCGGACCGGGCGCGTCATGGCCGTGCTCTACTCGGCTGCGATCAGCGGGATCATCCTGCCTCCGGCCGTCGTCACGATCGTGCTGCTGCTCCGGCAACTCCACCTGGCCAGCACGCCGACCGGCATGGTGCTGGTCTACATGGGCATGTACATGTCGCTGGTGATCTTCTTCGTCACCGGTTTCGTGCGGACCATACCGGTCGAGGTGGAGGAAGCGGCCCGCATGGACGGCGCACGGCCGCTCGGCATCTTCATCAAGGTCGTCCTGCCGCTGCTGCGCCCGGTCATCGCGACCGCCACGATCCTCATCTGCCTCTACATCTGGAACGACGTCTTCTACGCCTTCTTCGTGCTCGGCGGAGGGACGTACTCGACGCTTCCCCTGAACCTGTACTCGGTGGCGAGCAGCAACCTGTATCAGAACAACTGGAACCTCGTTTTCGCCTACGTCGTGCTCATGAGCCTGCCGCTGATCGTCGTCTTCGTCGTCGCCCAGAGACGGATCATCTCCGGCATCACCGGAGGAGCCGTCAAGTGACGGTGGTCCACTGCCGGCCGCCGCGAACGGGGTGGTCGCGTTCATCGGGTCTCCCGTGCGGAGCGCGCAGCAGGTCGGAGCCTCACGCGCTCCCCTGTCCTGCGACGCTCAGCTCGTCGACGATCTCACTCCACCGCTTGCGCAGTTCGGCCTGGCCGAGGCTCAGCTCCTCGAAGCGGTCGCGGAACCAGCTGGTCCCGCCGCCGACCGGCCAGAATCCACTGCCCAGTTTGCGCTGAGCCGCCTGGAACTCATCGATGAAGGGGCGTCTGACCCGGACGAACGCATCGAGCTGCTCGGTGCCGCCGGCCTCATCGTCGGAGCGAATGGCCTCGCCCACCAGCAGCGCGTCCTGGAGTGAGGTGTTGAGCCCCTGCCCACCGACGTTGTACATGCCATGCGAGCTGTCCCCGAGCAGGATCACCCCGTCCTGTCGCCACGTCGGCGTGTGGACGATCTGCGGGGGAATGCTGATGATCTTGGCGGGATCGGCGTGGGAGCGCAGTGCCGTGGTGAGGATGTCGTCCTGCGCGCTCACCGTCCTCATCGCCCAGTCGACAACCGTCTGGGCTGTCGCGTCGCGGTCGGCGAGATGGGCGAACACGTACGTCGTCCCAGGGGCGGCGCCCGGGACGGTCGTGGCCATCCCGTCAGGGCGGCGATGGACGCGTATCGTGCGCGGATACCCCTCGGGCGTCGGGACGGGGACGAGCGAGAGCTGATGGTCCCCGCCCTCGATCCGGGCCTTGATGCCGGCGAGCCGGCGCGTCTCGGAGAGCTTCCCGTCCGCGGCGACGATCCAGCGCGAGTCGATCCGATGTGGCGTTTCCGCTCCGTTCACCTCCCTGATGACGATGCTGCACCGGCCGGGACGCATGCTGTCCATCTGCTGGACGGCGGCTCCCGTACGTACGGCGACCGAAGGATGCCGACGCACCCTGTCCAGTAGCAGCTTTCTGAGCATGCCCTGCGTGATGTTCAGCGCATGGTCCGCCGGGGTGTCCGCGAGGTCGGCGAAAGGGCCGGAGAATATCTTCCCTTGAGGGCCGTACTCCTCGATCGTGGTGATGGCGCCTTCCTGCTCCGCCGAGTGCTCGAAGGCGACAAGCCTGTGCAGCAGATCCAGGGTCACCGGCTGCAGAAGGGCACCTTGGCGGCTCAGCGTCGGGTCGTCCTGCCTTTCAACGATCGTCACCGACATCCCCCGCCTTGCCAGGACCTCCGTGAGCACCAGGCCCGCGGGCCCGGCGCCGATGACGGCGACGTCTGTACGTGAGTTCTCCATGGGTTCCTTTCCCCAGCGGCGGCTTCCGCGCGTGCCGCGCCGGCTGCGCGGAAGCCGCCAAGACGGTGCTAGATGGCGGGAGGCGGCTCAGACTCCCGTTTCGACCCGCTCGAGGAGCTCCAGGTCCGGATAGACCGGGCATCCGTAGAAGTACTCGAACGGGGCGAAGGTGTCCCACCTGCGCTCGCTCTTGAGATAGCGGGCCAGGGCGTTCCCCTGGCTCCAGAAGTCCCCGGCCAGCAGCAGCGACACGTGTCGTTCCTCGATGAAGTCGGGCAGATCCTCGCGGTACTGACGGAAGTTGAACTTGTAGTCGTAGAAACCGCGGATGAGCCGGAAGTAGGTGTCGTAGCCGGTCTTGTAGAAGCTCTCGTACGAGGCTTGGAGCTGTTCAGTGCGAGACGGGTGCTCCAGCGCCGCGGCCACGGTCCGGCCGGCCTCACGACCGCTCACCATGGCCAGGTAGACGCCACCGGAGAAGATCGGGTCCACGAAGCAGCCCGCGTCCCCGACCATCAGCCAGCCCGGCCCGGCGATCTGGTCGGACAGATAGCAGTAGTCGGTCTCAATGCGGATCTTGGTGGAGGGCTCAGTGCCCTCCAGTCGCTGGGCGATACGGGGGATCCGCGCGCGGTGCTCGTCAAAGAGCTGCTCGGGCTCACCGTGCCGACGGAAGGTGTCCCTGTGCATCACCGTGCCGATGCTGATGGTGTCTTCCCAGACCGGGATCGCCCACACCCAGCCGTCCTTGTGGTTACCGATCTGGATATCGCCCCGCTCACCCGGATTCGCCGCCTCGTTGAGTCCGGTGAAGTGCCGGTAGATGGCGACCATGCGCAGCTGGTCGACGCTGCGCCTCAGGCCGAATGTCTGGGCGACCTTCCCGCTGCGGCCGCTGGCGTCCACGACGTACTGAGCGCGTACCTCCCTCGTCTCACCCTCATGGCGGTAGCGCACACCGACGACCCGCCCGTCCTCCACGATCAGTTCGTCCACCGGGGCCGGATTACGTATCTGCGCGCCGGCCTCCCGGGCGTGCTCGAGCAGCGCGTTGTCGAAGTGGGCACGCTCGACCTGGAACGTCTGGTGGTGGCGGCCCGGGCCCTGGTCTTCGAAGGAGACACGCCGGAACGAGCCGGTTTCGTCCGTGAACTCCGCGCCGCACTTGGGAACGTAACCGTTGTCCGCGAACGGCGCCAGGAGCCCCATCTGTTCGAGTACGCCGGCCATGTAGGGCAGAAGCGATTCCCCGATGTGGAATCGCGGGAACGGAGACTTCTCCAGCAGCAGCACCGATCGGCCCTCTGCGGCGATGGTCGAGGCCGCGGTCGCGCCGCCGGGCCCGCCGCCGATGACGACCACGTCAACGGTCTCGTACGAGTTCGCGCTCACTTGCTCACCTTCTTTTCGACTTGGCAGCACTGGGGTTCAGCGGCTCGGGCAGACGAATGGTCAGCGAATGTCAAGGTCAGACCTCCACGCTCTGTTTCGGAGCGGCAGAATCGTCACCGGATGCGCGGCCACCGCGTCGCAGCAGCCTCTCTTCATGCCCTTCGGGCAGGGCCAGCCGGTACAGCGGCACGGCTGCCGCCGTGGTGATGACGGCCACCAGCACGAGCATGGAGAAGAGCTCGGTCCCGATGATTCCCCGAGCCAGCCCGATATTGATGAAGATCAGGATCATGAGGCCGCGCGCGTTCATCAGGCCACCGACGGCATACGATTCACGCCAGCTGAATCCGATCGAACGCATCGCGACGGCGCACCCGAAGTATTTGCCGAAGAACCCGGCGGCGAGAATCACCAGGAAGGGAACGGCCAAGCCCCATGCGGCCAGCCCGTTCAACTGGGTGTTCAAGCCGGAGAACGTGAAGAACGTGGGCAGGAGAATCACGCACACCGCGTCCATCAGGCGGCCGTGCAGCGCCTTGCTGAACGTCTCGTTGCGCGGCATCGCCAGCCCGGCGATGAATCCGCCGAACACGGAGTAGATCCCGATGTAGTCGGTGAAGTATCCCGCGAGCAGCACGACGACGATCACGATGTACATCTGCTCGAACCCGAAGACCCCGGTCCGCTCCACCCAGGATCCGAGCGGCCTGAGCAGCCGCCGGACACCGAAGATCATGACCACGGCGAAGAGAGCGGCCAGGCCGATCGTCCGCAGCGCCTGCGTCGGCCCGGCGTTGGCGTGCAGGGCGGACAGGACCGCCAGGAAGCACCAAGCAGCCGCGTCGTCGACCGACGCGCCGAAGAGCGTCAGGCGGCCCAGCCGCGAGTTCTGCAGCCCACGCTCGTAGAGGATCCTGGCGAGCATGGGGAAGGCCGTGATCGACAACGCGCCCCCGACGAAGAGCATGAACTCGAATCTGCTGACGTCGGGACTGGACAGCCGGTCGTACACCAGGTACCCAGCGCCTGCTCCCAGCAGCAGCGACGGGACGATGCCCGATACCGCCAGGACGGCGGCCTGCCCGGTCTCCTTCCTGCCGTGGGTGTCCCCGTGGCCGAGTCCCGCTCCCACCAGGAACATGAACAGGGTGAGTCCGATCGTGCTGAGCACGTAGAGGATCGGCTTCACCTCGGGCGGAAAGATCGCGCGCTGGGCCTCGGGGAGCACCGCGCCGAACAATGTCGGCCCCAACAGCACCCCGGCGACCATCTCCCCCAGGACCCTGGGCTGCTTCACCAGGATCGCGAGCCGGCCGCACAGGGCGGAGACCACCAGGATCACCAGGATCGCCGGTAACACCTTCAGGACGAGTTCGAGGTTCTTGTCCTCGACCATCGCCAATTGAACGCTTAGCGACAAGATCCTTTCCTCACTACTCGGGTACGCGGGAAAGCCACAGCACGATGACGCGACCGGGATCAGCGATCAGCTATCTCGCGATAGGTCCCGCGGAAGAAGAGCAACGGTGCGGACACGGCCGCGTCGGTCGAGGCGGCGACGATGCGGCCGACCGTGATGTAGTGATCTCCACCCTCGTGCACCTCGGAGACGCGGCATTCGAGCAGGGCCAGCACACCGGGGAGGAGCGGTGCCCCCGTCACTCCCCTTCGCCACTCCAGCTCGCCGAACCGGTTGAATCCCGGTGTCGCGAACTGCCGGGAAACCTGCGCCTGAGCCGCGCTGAGAATGTTGATCGCGAAAAGGTCCGCCTCGGTGATGTGGGGGCACAGCTGCGACGTGCGCGAAACGGAGAAGAGCACGAGCGGCGGATCGAGGGAAACGGAGGCGAACGAATTCACGGTCATTCCGATGGGGCCGCGCGACGTCATCGTGGTGACCACGGCGACCCCCGTCGTGAACCTGCCGAGCACGTCCCGCAGGGCCTCTTTGTCGGCGCGGCCCGGCAGCGCGTCGTCGGTTCGGTCCAGGACCAGCTGATCCTGCGCCTTGTCTCGCACGGAAGGCTCCGTCTCTGCCATTTTCGTGGCCGGCCGGCGGACGAAGCTCACACCGAGGCGAATCGTCGGGCCGATCCGCCCAGAAGGGTGCCGTGCGGCATCGAACGCTCGTAGTCCCGTACGAAGATCTCCGCGCCGTCCTGCTCGATCGTGATGATCCGCACCCACTCGTCCCGGGTCGCGACGAACAGCCCCGTGTCGGAGCGCCGCACGGTTCCCGGGTGGTCGAGTGGCGCCCAGCAGGTGCGGCCGGCGACGTCCACGCTCAGGATCACGACGCGCTCCCCATCGGCGCCGATCGTGAAGGCGCCGGGATGCCGGTAGCCCGCCCGTACCGCGCGCCGCACCGACTCCCCGTCCTGGGTGAAGTCGAGCCGATAGTCCTCTTCCGTCGGTCTCCCGAAGTACGAGCGCAGGCTCTCGTCCTGATAGGTCCTGGTGAAGGAGCGATCGGCGAGCCGCGGAATGAGCTCGCCCAGCATCTCGACGTTGAGCAGCTCCTGAGCGGTGCGCAGCTTGAGCGCGGTCTCCTGACCGGTGAGCGGCATCGGCTTCTGCATGATGATCGGCCCCGCGTCGATCCCGGGGGTTATCTCGATCGCCGACACCGCACCGAACCGTTCGCCGTGGCGCACCATCCAGTAGAAGGGCGCCAGTCCCGCGTAGCGCGGAAGCGGACTGGGATGGAAGTTGACGGAGGTCACCCGCGGAATGTCCAGCAGTTCCTGCTTCAGGATCTGCTGGTAGTTACCCACGATGAAGTAGTCGGCCGCGAGGGCGCGCAGGCTCCGCAGCGACTCGGGCGAGTTGACATGGGCGGGGCGGAACACGGGGACGCCGAGCGCGGCCGCCTGGCTGACCAGGTCGACCTGCTCCCGGTCATCGACGAAGTACGAGCAGAGCCTTCCGGGCGGCGAGGTGACCACGCCGGCCAGCGCCACCTGCGGGTGCCTGCCCAGCAGGTCGAGAAAAGGGGACCCCAGCTTTGAGTTGACCTCGGAGAAGAGTACGACCTTGATCCGTGTGGACACGGTGCCTTCCTTCAGCGATCACGGTTCCGTTCAGAGACGTCGGGATCAGTCGGGATCAGTCGGGATCAGTCGGGATCAGGAGTACCGCCCTCGCGCGATCGCGCCGTTCGGGTCCAGCGACGTCTTCAGCCGGCGGACGAGTTCCCGCGCGCCGGGGTCGGGGCTCAGGCGGTCGACCCAGTCGGCGTGGTCGATGTCGAGGCGGTACGGCATGAACCCCGTGGCGGAGAAGAGCTCGTAGGCGCGGTCCAGGGCGCGATGGGCGCGCTCGGCCGCGCGGTCCTCACGCGCGAACTTGATCGTGACGACGAAGTCGATGACGTCTGCGCTCAGAGCGTTGACGGTGCAGCCGGGGCGGACGCCGGTCTCCTCATGGATCTGCGCCAGCAGTCCGTGTGCTCTGGCGACGTCCTCACCGGAGAACGGTACGAGGGGGAGGAAGAACAGCCACCCGAGCCCGTGCTCGTCGACCCTGGCTGCGGGCTGTCCCAGCGTGGCTTCGAGCATTGCGTCGTTGTGGCTCGGGTCGCCGCCGTAGGCCCCCTCCACCATGGCGACGACGGCGTCCCCGCCGGCCTCCCGCCCGTGTGGGGCGGCCTCCGTGAACAAGCCGCTGGACACCGCCTCATCGAGGATCAGGCCCGATATGGCGTCGACGGATCGTACGGTCCCGTCGACGCACAGGTGGGCCAGGAATCCCCCGGCTCTGCCCCCGTAGAACGCCGCCGACACCGTGTCGTAAATCTTGAGGACGCCTCCGACCAGCCCCTGAGCCACCCAGCGCCGGAGTGTGTTCACGGCCGGGACGAGATCTCGCGAGGCGAAAGCGAGCCGGATGACCCGCTGGGCCTCCGGCCGGTGGAGAAGGCGCACGGCAGCCGCGGACACCACGCCCAGATCGGATTGCACGAAGAGTTGCAGCAAGGAGGGCCCGAGACCGTACGGATACAGCGGGGTGCGCCGGTCCTTCTCCGGCCACCAACCCACGTGGACCAGTTGCCCGTCCGGCAGGACGACCTCGAGGCCCAGCAGGTCGTCGACCCGCTGCTGGCGCAGTCCCACTCCGCGGTCCAGCCCGTTGCCGATGATGCTCGTGTGCGCCGATGAGGCGGTGACGTTGAGCATGCGATCCGTGCCCGCCAGCGATGTGGCCAGCCGGCCCTGGGTGACCCCGGGTTCGACGATGGCGAACCCGCCCTCGATGTCGAGGCTGCGGATCTCGTCCAGGTCACTGAGGTCAAGGGTGACGGTGCGGTCGCGAGCGGGCTCAGCCGAGCCCAGCCCCCAGTTCCGCCCGGTGCTGACAACGTGCAGGCCGATCGGGAGGTCGGGGTCGTCGAAGAATTCGACGACCCGGCAGACCTGCTCGACCGTCGCCGGCCGGATCACTCCGAGGTTTCGCCTGGTCCGGTACATGCCGACGTTCGGCCGGCTCCCCCATGCTCCGTTCGCGCCGGGACCGAATTCGTCCACACGATCCGGCCCGACCAGGTCACGAATCTTGGAGAAGACGCGGATAACGGATGCCGGCTCGTCGTGGATTGTCGCCGCCCTCATTGACATTCAGCACCTCCCCGTAATTCGAGCGCATACGGAGAACGTCCCCGTCGTATGCCCCGCAGGCACGATCCTGCTGTGTGCTCAGGGGATGGGGTAAGCCCCGAAAAGGGACCCAACGTTCGTCTGACGCCTTCCACAATCGGCGCCCCAATCGGGTACCCCGTCCGGCACATCAATCAGGGAAAGGCGAGAATCTGCAGTTCAGCCGGACCACGGCTGACCGCCGACATATGGGGGACGATTGATGCCGTTGTGGGCCGGCGACGCTCATGTGTCCGTCGAGGGCGAAGGCACGGCGCTATTGGCGGAGATCGTCGCCCCGCCACGCATGGGGGGCCTTTGCGCCGTACGGTCGGCAGCGGCGCATCGGCTGCCACGGCCATCAACCGGGCGGCTGCCTGAGCGCGGCAGAAGGCGGGCAGCACGGATCGCGGCGTCGGCAGCGACTGGATGCCACGAGCGGGAGTCGGCACTGTGGCCGCGCACTCCGATGCCGCGCACTCCGATGCCGCGCAGTCTGCGGCGGCACGCCCAACGCACGCCGCCAGCGCGGCCGGCGGCGCGGCCGGCGGCGCGGCTGGCGGCGCGGACATCGTGGCGGCCTGCCGGCCGGCGGTCGGTCAGCGCATCGGGATGCTCTGTCGTGCTCCACTGAACGAGTGGGCGTGCCGGGGCGGTAGTCCGGCTCGTTCAACAGCCGGCGTCACGGGCCGGTCTTATGCGTCCTGAGCGTGCCGCAGCAGCTCGGTGAGACCGGCGTCCGCCGAGTTCTGGCGGAGCGTGGCGATGCGTCGCAGCAACTCCTGCCGGTGCTGTTCCAGCACCGCCATCTTGTCGTCGATGACGGCCAGTCGTTCTTCGTACATCGAGATCGCGTGGTCGGCGTCCCGGCAGGCCATGAAGGCGGCCATTTCCATACCCAGGCACGGAGCCACCCGCTGGATGTCATCGACCGTCAGGCCGGCCTGCAGCAGTTCTCTGACATTGCGGACACGGTTGACCGCGGCTTCGTCATATTCGCGCCAGCCTTTGCCCGTCCGGTGGGCATGCAGGAGCCCCTTCTGCTCGTAGTAGCGAATCGAACGGCGGCTTACACCCGTTCGCTCCGACAACTCTCCGATCTGCATGATCACTTCCGTTCACGGCAATGTCGGCGGACATGCCATCGCCAGGCGGTCAACTCCTTCTTCGTACCGTCTCATTCTCCCGGTGTCGAGTGCATGCCAGATCCATGACCCGAGCGGTGCGCCGACGCGACCGCCCTGGGTACGACCGACAATGACCGCCGGACAGTGGATTTCCACGGACCGGCAGAAACAGTTCGCGCCGGTTCCGTCTATCACTCGAAGCATTGACCCAGCTCATTGACCGGGCCTTGCACACAGGGTCACGTATGCGGCACTACGCGCGACCGCAAGGCCATGCGCTAAGCTGATCAGGAAGCTTCCACAGGAAGGCAGGAGATGGGAACCCCCTCAGAACTCCAAAAGATTTCTGTTGCTCTCTCCAGCGAAAACGAATTTCGTCGACTGGGCTTCGAGCAGTTACTGAAGAGAATAGCCGTCATCGGCTCCTTCGCCATCTACAGGAATGCCGCCGAACTCGTGGCGAACGTGCGCACCGACACGGACGTCATCATCATCCCCATCAAAGAACTCGACGAAGCTCCCTCGCTCTTCATGCAACGACTACCCAGGCGAAGCAGGACGTTGCTTCTGCTCAACGGCGTCCCCGACGAGTGCGTGTCCTACATCGCCGCCGCACCGGCACACGGATTCCTTTCCGAGCACGAGCTGTGCGCCGAGACCCTGTCCCTGACGTTGCAGCGTATGGTCGCCGGGGACGTTCCCATGCCGCACGAGCTGACCAGGAAGCTGCTGAAACTGGCGAGCGAGCCGCATAACAACGGTCCCGGTCAGGCCCCGATTCACCTGACGCCACGCGAGCAGGAGGTCCTGGTGCTGCTCGTCGAAGGCCTGAGCAACAAGCAGATCGCCAGTCGCCTGACATTGTCTCAACACAGCATAAAACGCCTGGTGACCAACATCCTCGCCAAACTCAACTCCCCCAACCGGACTTCGGCCGTGGCCAAGGCCATAAACGAAGGGCTGGTATACCGGACGGCCACGCCGACGTCACACCACATCGCCAGCTGACCTCCGTTCACCGACTCATTCTGGAATGTCCGGAAACATGGCAGCGGATTTTCTTGCTGCGAAGACCCGTGCGGGTGTGATGGCCGATGCTCCGCGCAGGTACGGATGCCGAATTTCGGCTCGGAGCCTGCTCGTGGCGACGTGCGCCAGCAATCTGATCACACGGGGCATGGCATTGGACACGTTCATTTCGACGGCACACATCATCGGCACATCGGCAAGGCCGCACTCGTAGCCGGCGAGTGCGGGGAACTCGCTGACAAGATCGGGGGTCACGGTGAAGAAGACACTGATCAGGTCATCCGAGGCAAGGTCGTTCTCCTGAAGCACGGCGGCGATCAGTTCCTTGGTCGCCGCGCGTATCTCCCCAGCATCATCCGCCGCCACCTGGATGGCACCGCGAATGGCTCGCACGGTTGGTGCGCTGCTGTTCATGGACCTCTCATCCGTGCTGTTTCGGCTCGGCCGGCAGACCGATCCTGCATGACCGACGACCGCAGTTCACAGGCCCTCCTAGGGCCCACTTCGAGTGCGCCCATTCATCTGCGGTCGTCGTACCCATGCGGGCAGGCCGGTTGGCGCACCCACGATGACGTATCCGGGCCCTGAGCGACTGCCGCCGACGAACCCGCGGCGGCATCGTGCCCCCATGGATTCAGGCGCCGGCCTGCTGTGACTCGTCTACGCCGCCGGCCCCGACAGACGCTCGCGACGCCGCCACCAGGCGCGCCCGAGGGGTGAGGAGGAAGGAGAGGCTCATCAGCACGGTGGCAGCCACCGGGACGTAGATGACGTCCGAGATGCCGATGATCGCTCCTCCCGTCGCGCCGGCGACGCCCGTTCCGAGGTACAGACCGGAAATGTTCAGTGCGAGGGCGGTCATGCCGACCTGCGGTCCCGCCGCGCTGATGATGCTGCCTTGGATCGGGGGGTTGAGTCCCCAGGCGAAGACCGACCAGAAGGCGATGAGAAGGCCCATGACGATCGGGCTTTCGACACCGCTGAAGGCCAGCACTGCGAGCAATGCCAGGGCGACGGCGTGCCCGCCGATGACCGCGCGCAGGCTCCGCTGCGGTCCGAGAGTGTCCGTGATCCGGCCGGCCAGCAGCGCGCCCGCCAGACCGGCGATGCCGACGATGAACAGCATGACCGACAGCAGCCGGTAGGACCCGTTCGCCACCTCAGCGGTGAACTCGGCGAGATAGGTGTAGAACATCAGTCCCCCGCTGGCGGCCAGGAAGGTGACCGTCACCAGGCGAAGGACGGACATGTCGCGCAGCGGAGAAAGCCGATCGCGTAGCGGAGCCGGACTGCTGCCGGGAACTTCCGGCACCGTGACCGCCAGCCCGACCAGCGCGATGGCACCGACCGCGGCGATCAACCAGAACGTCGCGCGCCACCCGAACGCGCCCCCGAGCCACGAGCCGAGCGGCACACCCGTGAACAGAGCGGCCGTCATGCCGGCCGTCACCACTCCCAGGTAGCGCCCCTGCATCCCCTCCGGTGCGCCGACCGCCGTCGTCGTGAAGGCAGCGGAAGTGACGATGGCCGCAGCCGCCGCGGCGGCCACGCGAGCCGCCATCAGGAACCAGTAGCCGGGAGCCACCGCCGCTGCGACATTGGCCAGCACGAAGACCAGCAGCCCGGTGACCATCACGGTCCGCTTGGGGAAGCGTTCGAAGACGACCGCGAGCGTCGGCGCGCCGATCGCATAGACGACCGCGAACACGGTCACCAACTGGCCCGCAGCCGAAACGCTGATGTTCAGGTCAGACGCGACGGTCTTGAGAACTCCGGCGATGATGAACTCGTCTGTCGCCGTGGCCAGCAGAGTCAGAAAGAGCACGAACAGCCAACTTGGCAGGCTGCGTTTCATGGCGTGATGGACCTCCGTACCGCGCGTTTGCGAAGGGTGAGCCCTGTACGGATGTCACGCTAGGTACTGACACTGGTGTCATGGTCAAGGCCGGCCGACGACCCGACGGTGGAGGCGGAGAGAGCTCCGGCTCGTTGAGGTCCGTCAAACCGGGGTCGCCGGCACCGAGGAAATCAGCTGGTCGATCTCCTGCGGTTCGGGCGGCACCGCGCCCTCCCGGGTGCACACCACGGCCGCCGCCGCGCATCCGTAGCGCAGCGCGTCGCGGACCCGCTCCTCGGTGAGCTCGCCATCACCGAGAACCGCGAGATAGGCGGCGGTGAAGGTGTCGCCCGCGCCGACCGTGTCGACGAGTTCGACGACGGGAGCGGGGCAGGTGATCACCGAGTCGCCGAGGATCGCCGACGCGCCGTCGCCGCCTCGGGTCACCACGACCAGGCGCTCCCCGGGCCACGCCGCCCAGCGTTTCGCCGCGTTCAGATCGGGCTCGCCGGGATACAGCCAGGCCAGGTCCTCCGCGCTGACCTTGACCAGCCTCGAGAGCCGTACACACTCCTCGACCTGCGTCAGCGCGGTCGCCCGGTCGCCGATGAGCGAGGGGCGGATGTTGGGGTCGTAGGAGACGACGACCCCGGCGTCGGCCGCGGCCCGCATCACGTCCCGGACATGCGCGGCGCCGGGCGGGACGAGCGTGGCCAGTGATCCGGTGTGCAGGCAGGTGACGCCGTCGAGCGAGACGGAGCCGGAGAAGCGCCAGTCGAACCGGAAGTCGTAGGACGCCGACCCGTCGTCGCCGACCCTGGCGAAGGCCAGGCTGGTCGCGGCGCTCGGGACGAGCTCGCCCTGCTCGACTCCGTACCTGCTGAGATGGCCCCGCAGCAGTTCGCCGAAGAAGTCGCCGCCGATCTCGCCGGCGAGTCTGACCGGTTGCCCGAGCGTGGCCAGCGCCACCGCGACGTTGAGCGGACTGCCTCCCGCGACGGCGTTGAACCGCCATGCGCCGGGCGAGCCGATCAGGTCGACGATGCTCTCGCCGATCACCAGGAACGTCATGTGCTCTCCCCTCATGCCGGCGACATGGTGACATTTGATGAATCGATTCCGCAAGAGCGGGGGCCCGTTTCGCGGGGGTTGCGGCAATGTTTCCGGCACCCTCTTGACCTCGTCCGATGCGGGAGCTACGTTTGCGCAAACGTTTTAGCTCAGTGGCGGTTCGGGGCACCGCATGAGCCCCGGGCTGACGGGAGAGAGCACCATGTCTCACAACTCTGGCCTGTCCCGGCGCGACCTGTTGAAGTGGACGGGCGTGTCGGGTCTGGCGGCAATGGCGACCGCGTGTGGCGCGGGCGGGACCACGAGCGGATCGGGTACGGGCGGCGCCAAGGCGCTCAGCGTCCTGGTCGAGGCGGGCGGCAAGGCGGAGCTGACCAAGATCGCCGAGGCGTTCACCAAGAAGACCGGCGCGAAGGTGACGTTCATCGAGCTGCCGTACGACGGCCTGTTCAACCGGTTGTCCGGCGAGCTGTCCTCCGGCGCCCTCAGCTTCGACGTGGCCGCGCTGGACGCGATCTGGCTGACCGCGTTCGCCGGGGCCGTCCGCCCCCTGACCGAGCTGTTCACCGCGGACGTCAAGGCTGACCTGTTCCCGGCCCTGGTGGCCGAGGCGCAGGTCGGCGGCACGTTCGTCGGCATGCCGGTGTGGACGAACGCCGAGATCCTCTTCTACCGCAAGGACCTGTTCGAGGACGCCGGCGAGCAGGCCGCCTTCAAGAAGAAGTACGGCTACGAGCTCGCCCCGCCCACGACGTGGGATCAGTTCAATGACGCGGCGACGTTCTTCACCCGCGACGGCAAGCTGTTCGGCACCGACGTCAAGGGCGCGGTCGAGACCGAATGGCTCGCGCACGTGCTCCAGGCCGGGTCGCCGGGCGTGGTCCTGGACGCCTCCGGCCAGGTCATCATCGACAACGACCAGCACCTGAAGGCGCTGACGTTCTACAGCGATCTGCACAACAAGCTCAAGGTGAGCCCGCCCGGCGCCGAGCAGCTCGACTGGGCGGGCGCGCAGAACCTGTTCAACCAGGGCAAGACGGCGATGACGCGGTTCTGGGCGCACGCGTTCCCGCTCATCCCGAAGGACTCCCCGGTGCACGGCAAGGTCGGCGCCGCTCCCATGATCGGCGGAGCGGCCGGCGTGGCGGGCATCCCCGGCCCTTGGTACCTGTCGGTGCCCAAGGCCACCAAGCAGACCGATCTGGCCACCGAGTTCGTCAAGTTCGCCTACGACAACAACGCGATGGCCATCGAGTCCTCGCTCGGGCTGGCCGCGCGGAAGTCGGCGTTCGAGCAGTACGCCGACAAGCCCGGCTACGAGCACTTCAAGCCGCTGCTGGAGACCCTCAACGCGACCGCCACCAAGCCACGCCCCGCGACGGCCAAGTGGCAGCAGATCGTCGACACCGTGCTGATCCCGACGCTGCAGAAGTCGCTCACCCCGGGCGCCGACTACGCGGCCCTGCTGGCCGCCGCCAAGGAGAAGGTCCAGAGCCTTGCGCAGTAGCCCGAAGCCCGCGCTGGAGCCGGCCGCCCCCCGGCCCTCCGGCGGCGACGTCCGGGCGGGCGGCGATCACGTCCGGCGCCGGCGGCGTCCCGGCCTCACTGACAACCGGTTCGCGCTGGTGCTGATGGCTCCGGCGGCGGGGTTCCTGGCGGTGTTCGTCGGCTGGCCACTGGTCAAGCTGGTCGTGGACAGCCTGTACGACATCGCCCCGCTGGCCGGGACGCGCGAGTTCACCGGCCTGGGCAACTACGGCGAGGCGCTGACCTCGCCCGAGTTTCTCGGCGCCGCCGGCCGCACGGCCCTGTACACGATGCTCGTGGTCACGCTGGAGTTCACTCTCGGGCTGGCGGTGGCCCTGCTGTTCAACGCGCTGGGCCGGCGGGCGAGGTGGATCCGGACCCTGTTCCTGTACCCGCTGATGATCGCCCCCGTCGTCGCGGGCCTGCTGTGGCGGTTCCTGCTCATCGACAACTTCGGCATCGTCAACGAGCTGCTCGCCCGGCTCGGCGTCATCGGCGGGCCCGCCGCGATCGGCTGGTTGAGTGACCCGGGCATCGTGCTGTTCTCGGTGGCGCTGCCCGACATCTGGCTGACCACGTCGTTCATGGCCCTGGTGCTGTTCGCCGGGCTGCAGAACATCCCGGGCGACGTGCTGGAGGCCGCCCGTCTCGACGGCAGCGGGCCCTGGCACACTCTCACCCGGGTGACGCTGCCGCTGCTGCGGCCGGTCATCGCCGTCGCGCTCGTCGTACGCGGCATCGACGCGGCGCGGGCCTTCGACGTGATCCTCATCCAGACGAACGGCGGCCCCCAGTCGGCCTCCGAGACGCTCAGCCTGCTCATCTACCGCACGATGGTGCGCTTCGGCGAGCCGGGACTGGCCAGCGCCATGGGCACCCTCTATCTGGTCGCGATGCTGGCCGTGGCGCTGATCGCGGTGGCCACCATCTGGCGGCCGGGGAAGGGAGCGGCGCGATGACCTCCCGCCTGAGCACGCGGACCCTGCTGTGGGCGCTGCTGGCCGCCATCGTGGTGCTGTACGCGTTCCCGTTCGCGTACCTCATCCTGACCTCGCTGAAACTGCCCACCGACGCCATCTCCGTGCCGCCGACGGTGCTGCCCAAGGCCTGGAGCCTGGAGAACTACGGCACCGCGCTGGCCACGCCCGGCGTGATCCCCTCGTTCATCAACAGCACCTCCACCGCTGTGATCAGCACGGTGCTGTCGGTGCTGCTCGCGGTCCCGGCCGCATACGGGATCACCCGCTACGGGACCGTGAGCGGGCGGATCTTCGTCATGCTCGCCCTGGTCACCCGGATGGTGCCGCCGGTCGCCATCGGGGTCCCGCTGGTCAACTTGATGAGCACGGCGGGAATCACCGACACGCCCACCGCGCTCGCGCTGGCCCACACGACGATCTCGCTGCCCCTGTCGATCTGGCTGATGGCCAGCTTCTTCGAGGCCGTGCCGCCCAGTCTGGAGGAGGCGGCGCAGGTCGACGGCTGCACCCGGCTGCAGGCGATGGTGCGGGTCGTGGTGCCGGTCGTCGGCGGCGGCATCGCGGTGACAGCGATCTTCGCGTTCCTCGCATCCTGGAACGAGTTCCTGTTCGCGCTGCTGCTCACGGCGGTGCGGGCACAGACGACGCCGATCGTCATCGCCAACTTCCAGACCCAGTACGGCCTGCAATGGGGACCCATGACCGCACTGGCCACCCTGTACTCGGTCCCCGTAGTCCTGTTCACCCTGCTGCTCCAGCGGCGGATCGTCGCGGGCATGACCCTCGGCGCCGTCAAGGGCTGATCCACACCAAGCGAAAGGTTACCCAGCAATGCAGTTCTGGCAGCCGACCAGCCCACTGGGCGGGCTCCCGCGCATCAAGGCCGGACGATCGCGGCGATCGTCCAGCTGGGACCGTACCGGCGGCAACCGCGACTTCGCCGTCGTCCCCCCTGGCGAGACCCACGTGCTGGCCGACATCGAAGGCAGCGGGATCATCGAGCACATCTGGCTGACCACCCGGTGCTACTCGGAGAAGTACCTGCGCAAGCTGGTCATCGAGATGTACTGGGACGGCGAGGACAACCCCAGCGTACGCAGCCCGCTCGGCGACTTCTTCGGCGTCGGCCACGCCACCTGCACGCACTACGTGTCGCTGCCGCTGAGCATGGTCTTCGGCCCGCGCCGCGGCCCCAAGGGCCCCTTCGCCGCCGCGATGAACTCCTACTTCCCCATGCCGTTCGGCTCGCACGCCAAGATCGTGCTGCGCAACGAGAGCGACATGCCGGTGGAGAACTTCTTCTATTACGTCGACTACGAGCTCACCAAGGAGCCGATCCCCGACGACATGGGCCGCTTCCACGCCTACTACCGGCAGGAGAAGCCCTGTGAGAAGGTCGTGCACCCCGCGGGCGCGGAGAACCCGCCGCCGTGGGAGCTGCCGGGCGTCAACCTGACCGGGGACGACAACTACGTCATCCTGGATGCCACCGGCACCGGGCACTACGTCGGCTGCGTGCTGAGCATCGACAACTTCGACGCCTCCAACCAGCAGTTCACCTGGCCTGGCGAGGGCGACGACATGATCTTCATCGACGGTGAGAAATGGCCGCCGTCCCTCCACGGCACCGGCACCGAGGACTACTTCAACGCCGCGTGGGGATTCCCCAGCGGCGCGTACGCCGGGCCGTACCACGGGGTCTCGCTGGCCAGCAGCCCGCAGGAGCACTTCGGCCTGTGGAGTTTGTACCGCTTTCACATTGAGGACCCGGTTCGCTTTGCCGAGTCGATTCGCGTCACCATCGAGCATGGTCACGCCAACGATCAAGGCAACGACTTCTCCAGCGTCGCGTACTGGTACCAGCTCCACCCGCACGCCCCGCACGCCGACCTCCCGCCGGTCGAGGAGCGACTGCCGCGCCGCTGGCCCGAGCACGGCCTCTGGGACGAGTGATGCCTCCGGTCGCGCCATCAAGGGATCCCCCAGGAGACAGCGGAACAGAGGAGAGACGCGGTGACCAGGCGGCCGAGCATCCGTGACGTGGCGCGCGAGGCAGGCGTGTCCATCACGACCGTCTCCCGCGCGCTCAACGACGTCGAGGGCGCCCGACTGCCCGACGACACCCGTCGCCGCGTACGCGAGGCGGCCGAGCGGCTGGGGTACGCCCCCAACAAGATGGCACGCGGCCTGCGCACCCAGCGCAGCCACCTGCTCGGGATGGTCAGCGACCACATCGCCACCACCCCGCATGCCGGCCGGCTGATCCTCGGCGCGCAGGAGGTCGCGACCACCCGTGGGTGGGCGTTGATGCTCATCAACACGGGGGGAGACCCGGCCGCGGAGGCGCGCGGCATCCAGGCGCTGCACCAGCAGCAGGTCGACGGGGTGCTGTACGCCACGATGTACCACCGGATCGTCGAGGTCCCGGCCGCGCTGCGCGGCCTCCCCCTGGTCATGGCCGACGCCAGGACCGCGGGCGACGGGCCGCCCGCGGTCGTCCCGGACGAGGTCCGGGGAGGGTACGACGCCACCCGCGAACTGGTCGAGCACGGCCACCGGCGCGTGGGGCTCGCGCTCAACACCGACGACGTCCCCGCCACCCACGGGCGCCTGCGCGGTTATCGCCAGGCGCTGGAGGAGGCGGGCATCGCCTACGACCCGGAACTCGTCGTACGGGAGGAGTCCGAGTCCACCGGCGGCTACCGCGCCTGCCGTCGGCTGCTGGAGCGCACGCCGCGACCCACCGCGATCTTCTGCTTCAACGACCGCATGGCCATGGGGGCCTACCGCGCGGCCGCCGAAGTCGGCCTGCGCATCCCCACGGACCTGTCCGTCATCGGCTTCGACAACCAGGAGTACATCGCCGACGGCCTGTACCCCGGCCTCACCACCCTGCAACTACCCCACTACGACATGGGTGCCTGGGCCGTCAATCGCCTCATGGAGCTGATCGACGACCCCGCCCGGAACGCGGGCGACGTCCCGGTGCGGACACTGCCCTGCCCCCTCGTCCGCCGGTCCTCGGTCGCGGCACCGACCGCCTGAGGCGTACCGGCGTCATCACCTGAAAGGCTTTTCGTGCTGCGTCTCGACGACCACTGGGTCTGGGACTTCTGGCTCGCCGACGACGGCGGGACCTACCACCTGTACTTCCTCAAGGCACCCAAGGCGATCGGCGACCCCGACCAGCGCCACTGGAACGTCTCGGTCGGCCACGCCGTCTCCGCCGACCTCACCGACTGGACCGTGCTCCCGGACGCGCTGGCCCCCAGCGCCGGTCCCGCCTTCGACGACTACACCACCTGGACCGGCTCGATCGTCCGGGCCGACGACGGCACCTGGCACATGTTCTACACCGGCACCAGCCACGCCGAACGCGGCCTCAAGCAGCGCATCGGCCTGGCGACCTCCGACGACCTGCACACCTGGCGCAAGCACGGCACGGCAGCGATCCTGGAGAGCGATCCGCGCTGGTACGAGCAGCTCGAGACCGCTCAGTGGCCCGACGAGGCCTGGCGCGACCCCTGGGTCTTCCGCGACCCCGGCGGGGACGGCTGGCACATGCTCATCACAGCCCGCTCCCGGGCCGGCCACCCTGACCAGCGCGGCGTGATCGGCCACGCCCGCTCGCACGACCTGCTCACCTGGGAGGCGCAACCCCCGCTCAGCGCACCCGGCACCGGTTTCGGCCACCTGGAGGTCGCCCAGGTGGAGCTGGTCGACGGCAGCCCTGTGCTGCTGTTCTCGTGTCTCCACACCGAGCTGTCGGAGGAACGGCGGCTGGCCGGGGAGCGCGGCGGCGTCTGGGCCCTCGAACCCGGCGATCTGCTCGGACCGTACGACCCGCTCAAGGCGCGGCGCCTCACCGAGGAGTCCCTCTACAGCGGCCGCGTCATCCGAGATCGCGCGGGCGCCTGGGTCCTGCTCGCCTTCCGCCACACCGACGACGACGGCTTCATCGGGGAGATCACCGACCCGATCCCCGTGCGCCTCGATCCGGCTCACGGCCTGCGGAGCACCCAGCCGCTCCCGATGTGAGACCGCCTCAGTCCGGGCAATCCCCCACCCCCCAACCTTCAGGAGGAACCGCATGACCGAGAAGGATCCCGGCCTCACCCGGCGCCTGCTGCTCAGAGCGCCGGCAGTCGGCGTGGCGGCAGCCGGCGTGGCCGTGCTGTCGAACCCGTCCGCCGCCTCCGCCCAGGCCGGGCCGTCCATGGCGTACGACGTCACGACCTGGGTTCACTCCACCAACGCGGCCATCACCTGCTTCACCGATATCGGCGCGCTGATCAACGACATCATCGCCGACATCAAGAAGCGCCAGCCCAACCAGTCGTCGAAGCCCGGTGCGGTGATCTACATCCCGCCCGGCGACTACCCGCTCAAGACCAGGGTCACGGTCGACGTCAGCTATCTCACCATCAGGGGTGACGGCCACGGCTTCACCTCCTCCAGCATCCGGTACAACGCCGGAGACACCTCGGCCTGGCATGAGATCTGGCCGGGCGGCAGCCGGATCCGGGTCGAGAACACCGACGGCAAGAGCGAGGCCTTCCTCGTCTCCCGCAGCGGGGACCCGCGGCTGAGCTCGGTCGTCTTCGACAACTTCTGCCTCGACGGGATCTCGTTCACGCCGAACCAGAACTCCTACGCCAACGGCAAGGTCGGCATCCGCGTCGACACGGCCAACGACGCCTTCCGCGTCGAACGGATGGGGTTCGTCTACCTCGAGCGCGCGCTGGTCATCCGGGACGCGGACGCGCTGAGCGTGCACGGCAACTTCATCGCCGAATGCGGCAACTGCGTGGAGCTGATCGGCTCAGGGCAGGCGTCGAAGGTCACCGACAACCATGTCGGCGCGGGCTACATCGGCTACTCGATCTTCGCTGAAGGGCACCAGGGCCTGCTGATCGCCGGGAACAACATCTTCCCGCGCGGCAAGAGCCTGGTTCACCTGCGCAACACCAGTCGATCGTCGATCACGGGGAACCGGCTGCACGGCTTCTACCCCGGCATGTTCGATTCGGACGGGGTCAACAAGGAGAACCTCGTCAGCGGGAACCACTTCCGGAGGGAGCCCGAGCCCTGGGCGCCGATGCAGCCGTACGACAACGGCAAGGACGATCTCTACGGGGTGATGCACCTGTGCGGTGACGGCAACATGGTCACCGGCAACCTCTTCGCCTATGACGTCGCCCCCGCCAAGATCAAACCAGCCGGCGCGAAACCTACCATGATCCTGGTCGCCACCGGATCCAACAACCACGTCTCCAACAACAGCATGGCCAGCAACGTCGCGGCGAACGCCGTGGTGCTCGACGCGAGCACGCGAGGCACGAAGGTGATCGACAGCGCCACCGCCTCGCAGTTCGTCACCTACGCCACGGACTACGCCTTCCGCGCCACTCCCTGAGCCGCAGGGCGCGCCGGGGCGGGCTTGCAGACGAACCCCTTGTCAGATGTCCGTTCCGGGGTGAAGAATCGATTTGCTGAATCGTTTCTTCAAGGAGAATCATGGGCAGGCCGCGGATCAAGGACGTCGCAGCCCGAGCGGGCGTAGGCGTCTCCACAGTGTCCGTGGTGCTGAACAACGTCGAGGGCGCGCGCGTCAGCCTCGAGACCCGGGAGCGGATCCTTTCCGCCGCCCGCGCCCTCGGCTACACCTCCGACCCGATCGCCCGGAGCCTGCGCACGCGGAGGACTCAGACGATCGGCTTCGTCGGCGACGACATAGCGACCACCCCGTTCGCCGGGCGGATGATCCAGGGAGCTCAGGACGCCGCCTGGCAGGCCGGCTACCTGCTGTTCCTGGTGAACACCGGGGGCGAGCGCGCGCTCGAGCGCCATGCCGTTCGGGCGCTGCTCGACCGGAGCGTCGACGGTGTCATCTACGCCACCATGTACCACCGGCACGTCGAGCTCCCCGAGCTGCTGGGCGACGTGCGCACCGTCGTCCTCGACGCGCGCCCCACCGGCGGCTCCGTGCCGTACGTCGTGCCCGACGAACGCGGAGGCGCGGCCGCGGCGGTGGGCGAGCTCCTGCGCGCGGGTCACCGGCGGATCGGCTTCGCCACCGAGTCTCTGGAGGTGCCGGCGGCGACCGGGCGCCTGGCCGGCTACCACGAAACGCTGGCGGCGGCCGGGATCCCCGCCGACCCGGAGCTGGTGGCGGCCGAGCACGGCGACACGACGGGAGGCTACCGGGCGGCGGGCCGCCTTCTCGATCTCGACGAACGGCCGATCGCGATCTTCTGCTACAACGACCGGATGGCCATGGGGTGCTACCGCGCCGCGGCCGAACGCGGCCTGCGCATCCCCCACGACCTGTCCGTCGTCGGGTACGACGATCAGGACCTGATCGCGCCCGAGCTGTCCCCGGCACTGACGACCGTCGCCCTCCCCCACTACGAGATGGGCAGGTGGGCGGTCCGCCGGCTGCTGGGGCTCATCGAGGACGACCCCGAGCAAGGGGAGCAAGGACATCTCATGCCGTGCCCGCTGGTCAGGCGGGACTCGGTGGGGCCGCCGCCGTGAGTTTCCCCCGGACCGGCCCGTACCCTGCGCCTGCTTGGTCGCGAGCCGGCATGAGCGGCGAAATCCAGCTGCTCAACTGATTCACAGAATGATCGTCTGCGCGCTACTCTGCCTCCGGCCCAACGGAAACGGAGACCGTGGATGCACAAATTAGCCAGATCCGGTTTTGCCCTGTCCTTAGTCGGGACCATAGTCGCGGCCACCCTGATCGCCACCGCACCAGCCGCGTCAGCCGCGCCCGCGCGCGCCGACGGGCACCGGGTCACCGTCATGGTCCACGGGTTCGACCGCGAGGCCGACATCAGCTGCTCCGGCGCATGGAACAGCGCCAAGAACGTGCTGAACGCAAATGGCTGGGGCGACGTCGTCACCTTCGGCTACTACAACAAGGCCACCAACTGCGACCTCAGGCTCCAAGGGACCACCGACACGCGCATCCAGGAGGTCGGCCGCCAGTTCGCGTGGACCGTCTACTACCTGTACTCCAGCAAGGACGTGGCGATCGACGTCGTGGCGCACTCCATGGGCGGGCTGGTCGCGAAGGCAGCCATCGAGGGCGTCAACCGGTACGGCGTGGGCAAGCCGCCGCCCGACCTGAGCGGGCTGACAGTCGATCCGAACAACCTCGGCGCGACCGCGTGGCCCAGAGCCTGGCCCCCCTTCCTGTACATCGAGGACATGGTCACGTTCGCCACGCCGCACCTGGGCATCGGCAGCGCGGTGGTGACGGCGTGCGCCATCACCCACGAGCAGTGCAGCGACATGCGTCCCGGCAGCGGCTTCATCAGCTGGCTGGGAAAGCAGCCGCCCTCCCAGATGGGCACGGACTACACCTTCCTCGCCTCGAGTCATGACGACACGGTCAGCGTCGACTCGGCGACCAACAAGCGCACCGCCCACCATTGGGCGGTCTACGGCTCGAACGCCGACGGCGGCACGCTGAGTCACACCTCCATCCGGAACACCTCGACCGGCGACTGGCAGGCGTCGTACGGGGGCGAGTTCAGCGACGAGGGTCAGGGCTCGTACCCCGCGCCTATCCTGCGGATGATGGACGGCCTGTACGACCAGCAGGCCCGGTAGCGCGGAACGACCGGGTGGCGGTCAGGTAGGCGACCGCCGCCCCGAGGACCAGCAGCGCGGTCCAGACGTTGAAGCGCAGCCCCAGGACGAGAGGGGCGGGGTCCATGCGCAGCCACTCGATCCAGGCGCGGCCGGTGGTGTAGGCCGCGGCGTACAGGGCGAACACCCGGCCGCGGTCCAGCCGGAAGCGCCGTTCGGCCCAGAGGACGAGCCCGAGCACACCCAGGTTCCACAGCGACTCGTAGAGGAAGGCCGGGTGGTAGGTGGCCGTGGATTCCATGCCCGGCGGCCGGTGGGCGGGGTCGATCTCGAGCGCCCAGGGCAGGGTGGTCGGTCTGCCGTACAGCTCCTGGTTGAACCAGTTGCCCCAGCGGGCGATCGCCTGCCCGAGTGCGATCCCGGGCGCGACGGCGTCGGCGAAGTCGCGCAGGGGGATGCCGCGCCGGCGGCAGGCCAGCCACGCGCCCAGCGCGCCGCCGGCGACGGCGCCCCAGATGCTGATCCCGCCCTCCCAGATCGCGAAGGCGCGCAGGGGGTTCTGGCCGGGGCCGAAGTACCGCTGCCAGTCGGTGGCCAGGTGGTAGATCCGCGCACCGATCAGACCGAACGGCACGGCCCAGGTGGCGATGTCCCCCACCAGGCCACGCTCGCCGCCGCGGGCCGTCCAGCGGCGCTGGGTGATCCAGATGCCGACGGCGACGGCGAGCAGCATGAGCAGGGAGTAGGCGCGGATGGGCAGCGGGCCGAGGTACCAGACGGCTTGGGACGGACTGGGGATGGCTGTCACGCCGTCGAGTCTCGCTCCGGTGCGGCTGCGCGCACATCGAGCGGGACACCGATCGCCGGGTCAGTCGACTGGTTGATGCCGGACCGGCGGGTGGCTGATTATCGTCGGTGCTGTGGAGTCCTGGGAGCGGTCCCGGCGCCGGTGGCAGCACGCCTTCTTCGTCTCGTGGCTGGTGCTGACCTCGGCCGGCCCGCTGGTGGAGGTGGGTCAGGTCCTGCCGGTGCTGCTCGTGGCCGGGCTGGCCGCCTGGTATGCGGTGTGGTTCGTGCTGCGCACGCCTCCCGCCGGTGAGGTGCCGCTGCCGTACGTGGTCGGCGGCGGGCTGCTCTGGCTGGGGCTGTTCGCGATCGACTCGTCCTTCCTGGCGGTCTGCCTGAGCGTGCTCGTGCCGTACTGCATGGACGCCTTGCGCGTCGGGCTGGTCGCGGTGCTGTCGTGCGCCGGGGGCTGGTTGTGGCACAGCTACCACGAGGGCGGGTCGATCACCTGGACCGAGACCGCCATCACCGCGCTGATCGCGATCAGCGCGGCCACCTCGGTCGGGTACTTCTACTCGGTGGCCCGGCAGAGCGCCGAGCGCAAGGAGCTGATCGACCAGCTGCAGGCCGCCCAGGAGGCGCGGGCGGCGGCCGAACGGCAGGCGGGTGTGGCCGCCGAGCGGCAGCGGCTGGCCCGTGACATCCACGACAGCCTGACCCAGGGGTTCGCCAGCGTGGTGATGCTGCTGGAGGCGGCGCAGGAGCGGTTGCCGGACGACCGGCACCTGACCCAGGCGTTACGGGCGGCCAGGGAGAACCTCGCGGAGAGCCGCCGCGTGGTGCGGGCGCTGCGGCCCGGCGAGCTCGACGACGGCGGCCTGCCGGAGGCGCTGCGGCGGCTGTCGGGCCGGCTGTCCGACGAGACCGGCATCGAGGCACACACCGTGATCACCGGGGCGCCGCGGCCCCTGGACGCGCACCTCCAGGCGGAACTGCTGCGGGTGGCGCAGGAGGCGGTCGCCAACGCCCGCCGGCACGCCCACGCCGGGCAGGTCACGCTGACCCTGTCGTACATGGAGGACCTGGTCGTGCTGGATGTCCACGACGACGGCGACGGCTTCGATCCCGAGCGGGCCGCCGCCGGCCACGGCCTGCAGATCATGCTTGAGCGGATGGAGCAGCTCGGCGGCACGCTCCTCGTGGAGAGCGCGGCCGGGGAGGGCACCACGATCGTGGCCGGCCTCCCGACGGTGGCGCGATGACCGCCCGGGACGCGATGGCCGCGAGGGCCCGATGACCGCGCGGGGCGCGATCCGGGTCCTGATCGCCGACGACCACCCGGTGGTCCGTGACGGCATCCGGGCGATGCTCGGCACCCAGGACGATCTGGAGGTGGTCGGCGAGGCGGTCTCAGGCTCGGACGCGGTACGGCTGGCGCGTGACCTGCGGCCGGATGTCACGCTGATGGACCTGCAGATGCCCGAGCTCGACGGCGCGACAGCGATCGGCCGGATCCGCGAGCACGACCCGGGCGCCAGGGTGATCGTCCTGACCACCTATGATGCCGACAGCGACATCTCCCGGGCCATCGACGCCGGAGCGATCGGTTACCTGCTCAAGGACAGCCACCGTGAGCAGCTGTTCGACGCCATCAGGGCGGCGGCCCGAGGGGAGAGCGCCCTGTCGCCGGCGATAGCGACCCGGGTGCTGTCGTGGGCGCGCGCCGACGCGCCCGGCGCCCTCAGCGGCCGGGAGATCGAGGTCCTCGGCGCGGTCGCCCAGGGGATGAGCAACAAGGCCATCGCCGCCCACCTGTGCATCAGCGAGGCCACGGTCAAGACCCACCTGCTGCACATCTTCGCCAAGCTCGACGTCGACGACCGCACCGCCGCCGTGACCGTGGCGGCCACGCGGGGGATCATCCGCCTCGGCGGTTAGGAAAGGGCTTCGTGCGTCGCCATGAGGTGAGCGGCGGGCGCTCGCGCAGAGCCCGATTCCTTCGTGTCGGGGCCGGGCACCGGCCGTCCGGAAAGCGTCCGGGAAGCGAGCCGCGCTCGTAAGTGGCCGCCTCGGGCGTCTTGGCAGAAGGTGTGCCACGTATCGCCTCGCAACCCGGTCTGAGCTGGCGTTTCTCGCCATCGGACGACCTGTCGAACGGCGCGTACGCCCGTACGGAGAGGCCTGTCGAACAGGCTGACAACACCGATCT
This sequence comes from Nonomuraea sp. NPDC050786, assembly GCF_040654115.1. Classification (NCBI taxonomy): domain Bacteria; kingdom Bacillati; phylum Actinomycetota; class Actinomycetes; order Streptosporangiales; family Streptosporangiaceae; genus Nonomuraea; species Nonomuraea sp. NPDC050786. Next base: position 185,546 of record NZ_JBFAHJ010000006.1, on the reverse strand, counting down.
CCTGGCGGACACGCGAGCGAACCGCAATCTTGGATCCCGCCACGCCGGAACCGCCTCAGCCCCTGAATCAGGAGTATCCGATGAAGTTGCCCTCACGCGCCGCTGCCCTCACGGCGGCCGCCCTGTTCGCCTCGCTGACTGGAATGTCCGAGGCGTCGGCGGCACCGGTGGCCGGCGCTGGGGCCCTTCCGAGCCTGAACATGGAGGCTACCGTCAAGGCCGCCCAGATCGACCCGCGGCGGCCCGACAGCACCCAGACCCCGGGCGCCAAGGCCAGCGTGCTCCTCGTCGAGCAGGCGCTGCGTGACCGACAGCTTCTAGACGCGAAGTGGGTGGACGGTTACTTCGGCACCACGACGATCGCCGCCTACGCGAACTACCAGAAGTCGCTCGGCCTCAGTGGCCTCGACGCCACCGGCCTGCCGAACAAGACGTCGCTCACCAGCCTCGGCACCGGCCGCTTCAAGGTCACCGACACCATCGACCCGGGCGGCCGGGTGTCCAGCGACGGTTTCGTCATCAACGCCCGCACGCGAAGCATGCTGGCGGAGGCCAAGCGGCTGCTCGGCCGCGACCTCAAGCTGGATCAGGGGTCGTACAACCCCGGTGGCGACCCCACGTCCGCGGGCACCCACGACGGCGGCGGCGTCGTCGACATCTCGGTGAAGGGGATGAACTCCGCCACCCGCACCGCGGTCGTCCGCACGTTGCGCCTTGTCGGCTTCGCCGCATGGCTGCGCAACCCCCAGCAGGACGACTGGCCGTGGCACATCCACGCCGCCGCCATCAGCGACACAAGCCTCTCCGGACAGGCCCAGCACCAGATCGGTGACTACTACCTCGGCCTGAACGGACTCGCCGGCCGCGGCCCGGACGACGGCCCCAAGGTGACCATCCGCACCTGGGAGGAGTACCGGCGCCGCTGACTCATCCATCCGACAACCCAAGCTCCGCAGAACAGAAAGAGAGAACAGCATGAGAACGCTCACCAGGATCCTCACCGCGGCGACCGCCACCATGGCGCTCGGCGGAACGGTCCTCGCCACCGCGGCGCCCGCCTCGGCTGCGAACCGCGACGGAATCTGCGATACCGGCGAGTTCTGCTACTACTTCAACAGCAACAATCAGGGGTCGGTCTCCGACTTCACCGGATCGATCGACGACTACGCCACCACCCAGCCCACCTGCTACGACTTCAAGGGCCCCGGCGAGGGCAAGGGCCAGTGCATCAAGAACGCCGCCGCCTCCGCCTGGAACCGCAGCAGCAAAACCGTCCGCGTCTACTACAACAGCGGCCACACCGGCATCTACCAGGACTTCGCCCCGGGCGCCAAGGGCAACCTGAACGCCAGCCTCAAGAACCAGAACGCCTCGCACGAGTTCGGCCCGTCGTCATCGCCGCGCAGCAACATGTCGTACTCGCTCTACGCGACCAGCGGTGGCACGATCACCTGCGGCTTCGACGGTTACGACTCCACTCCCGGCCGGCACGAAGGCATCGACATCGCCCGCAGCGTGGGCTCGAGTGTTCACGCCCTGGTGGCGGGCGAGCTCATCAACGTCGTACGCGGATCCACCGGCAGCGGGGGCCTTTCCACGATCGCCATCTACAACGCCGCGGCGAACAAGACGGTGATCTACCTGCACTCCGCTCCGGCGTCCTCCTTGCGCGTGGGCCAGCAGATCACCCGCGGCCAGGTCATCGCCACCGAGTCGTGGCATGGGGTGTCGAGCAGTTCAGCCGCACACACCCACGTCGAGATGCGCCCCGGGCGGCAGACGCTTGCGGCCAAGAGCGTCAACGACCCGCACCTGGACAACCCGAACCCGACCTCGTTCTGGAACTCCCAGGGCTACAACGTCCGATAACGCTCCGCGGCCACTGACCAGAAGAGGAAGACAGCTGTGCCTTTACGAACTGCCCGGCTGATCCCGCGGCTCGCCGCGGCGACCACCGCGATGGCGCTCGGCGGGACGATCCTCGCCACCGCGGCGCCCGCCTCGGCTGCGAACCGCGACGGAATCTGCGATACCGGCGAGTTCTGCTACTACTTCAACAGCAACAACCAAGGGTCCGTCTCCGACTTCACCGAATCGATCGACGACTACGCCACCACCCAGCCCACCTGCTACGACTTCAAGGGCCCCGGCGAGGGCAAGGGCCAGTGCATCAAGAACGCCGCCGCCTCCGCCTGGAACCGCAGCAGCAAAACCGTCCGCGTCTACTACAACAGCGGCCACACCGGCACCTACCAGGACTTCGCCCCCGGCGCCAAGGGCAACCTGAACCCCACGCTCAAGAACCAGAACGCCTCGCACGAGTTCCTGAGCTCACCGGGATCGCCGGGATCGCCGACCGGGTGCAAGACCGACGGCACGGACACCAAGCTGCCCACGACGATCCTCGTGTACCGCAAGGACCTGGATCGCGTGGAGCGGGTGGACTTCAAGACCTACGTCAAGAACGTCCTGCCCAACGAGTGGGTCTCGACCTGGCCGACCGAGTCCCTCAAGGCCGGGGCGATGGCCGTGAAGAACTTCGGCTGGTACTGGGCGCTGCACTCCAACCGCAAGACGCCGAGCGGCGAGTGCTTCGACGTCTACGACCACACGTCGAGTCAGGTGTACAAGCCCGGCTCCGCGAAGGCGGTGACGAGCGCCGCGGTGGACGCGACGTGGGGCACCCGGCTGACGCGCAACGGGAAGATCTTCCGAGCCCAGTACTGCTCCACGACGACGGCCTGCGGAAACTGGGTCGACGGCGACTGGATGTCGCAGTACGGCTCTCGCGATAAGGCCAGGGACGGCTGGAGCTACTCCAGGATCCTCCAGTACTACTACACGGGGATCGTCATCAGCTCCTGAACCTGCTGAGGCGTCCGACTTCAGCCCCCGCCGTGTCACCCGGCGGGGGCTAAAGTCCGTCGACGATGATCTGGAAATTGATCGGCCGGCTGCCGGGGAACACGACCGCCCCCGAAGCGTCCACCATCTTGAAGCGCACGTAGCACAGGCCCGGCTTCTTGGGCGTGGTGATGTCGGTCCGGATGTCGACCGTCTCGCCAGGCTGCGTGTCCTGGATCGGCACGTCGGCGATGGTCTGGCACTGGTCGGCTTGCTGCGCGCGGTCGAGGCGGCGCAGCGAGTATCCCTTCCACGGCACAGTGCCGGCGTTCTTGAGCCGCCAGACCTTGGTCATGGTCTTGCCGGGACCCACGCGCGTGCAGTCGGGAAGCGTGACGTCCTCGATGAACGCGGCCGCGTCACCCTCGTGCAGCGGCGGGGCCCAAGGCGGGTTGGTCGCACGCACGGGGCAGTCGGCCGCGGACGGCGCGGCAACCGACGGGCTGCCGGTCGCGATCAGGCTGGGTCCCTCGGGCTTGGAGCCGCTGTTGACGGCGACCACGACGAGGACCGCTGCCCCCACGGTGACAGCCGCTGTGACGAACGCGGCCGGGCCAGTCAGCCGTAATCGCCCTCTGCTCCGCTGTGCAGGAAGGAGAGGCCGGACCTCGCCCACGAACTCGTCGGACGGTGGCGGCGGCGTAGGCCCGAATGCGGAGGTCTCGCCGGCCGACCGGAGCGCTTGTGACCCGACGGCGAGGTGCACCGTACGAAGCTCCACGGCGCCTGTGGCGGCGGCTGCGAGCCCGTCGGTGTCCGCGCGGACCGAGGGATCCCCGGCGCTCGTCGATCTGATCGCCCGGTTCGCTCTCTCCCAGAGTTCGCGGTACGCGGCCGGGTCCGCGTTACACACTTTGACGAATTCGACGGTGGTCTCCCAACTCGGGAGCCGGTTACCCTTAGTGGCTTCATGCAACGTCGTGTGAGAAATCGCCCCGGACCGGCCGGACATCTCACGGAAAGGTGGGTTGCCGACCGCGTTGCGTAACTCCCGCAGGATCGCCGCAAAGTCCTCGATTATCTCTGCCCGTGCACGCCTGTCGTCCACCGTGTGAAGGTAACAGCACTCACAGTCTTCACTCAAGGGGAACCGGAATCAGCGCGAAGCCGGGCGGGATGAGCGTGCAAAAAGCCGTGCGCGAAGCGGCCGCGCACCAGGACGAACAGGCCCGTATCCTGGTAGAACGCAACGAAGGAGACCGAGAAGCAGGTCGGGCCTCTGCCCCATCCAATAATGATGGATATATACGATTACGCAGACGAGTCAGGGCGTTACAACGATCCCGACACCGGGTTGACCGGAACGCCCTCAGCCGACTCCGTGACCAGGTCCGGGACAGTACACAACAAAGCAGCTCTGGCCAGGCTCTAAAACACGGTGTGTCAGGACCGAAATAATGTCTGTCGGGTTTAATCCGACGAAGTTCTTTCCCTCTCCCCCGGCTCCGCTGAAACGGTCACAGGGTGACGGCGACGGCCAGGTGCGCACCGTACTGGGTCACCATGAACGCCCGGTACGGCCGCCGAGCCGCCGTCCTGCTCCCCCGTGACAGCGGGCTGACCGCGAGCCCGGCCAGGACGACCGCCCCGGACAGGGTGACGGCAGCGGCCGTGACCAGAACAGGGGTGAGAGCCGCGGAGACCCACAGGAACGCCCCGCCCAGCGCGACGGCCGCCAGACCCACGCCGCCGCGCACGGCCGTGGCGCCGAACAGGTCGGCGGCCGAGCGGCGGCCCGCGGCGGCGTCGCCCGCGACGTCGGAGAAGTCCTTGGTGGACGTGCCGACCAGTCCCATCCACAACGACATGGCCACGGCCAGGACAGCCGCGGCGAGCAGCGGCCGCGCGTCGCCCGTCAGGCCCTCCCCGCTCACCAGACCGGCCCAGTAGGTGAGCAGCCCGCCCAGCGTCACCGTGGCCACCGCCCCGGCGGGATGCCGCTTCAGCTGGCACGGGGGCGCGTTGTAGAGGTAGCCCAGCAGCAGGAACCCGGCGACGGCGGCGACGAACCAGAGACCGAGGGCGGCCCCGGCGAGCAGGGCCACGCCGGCGGCGAGGCAGGCGAAACGGCGGGCTTGGCCGGGCGGCAGCTCGCCGCGGGCGATGGGCCTGCCGGAGACGTTGACGCGGTCCTCCACCACGTCGGTCACGCCGTTCAGGAGATAGACGAAGACGACCGCGCACTCCCAGGCGAAGGCCCCCAGCAGCACGCGCGCGCTCATGCCGGAGCCCAGCGCCGCGCCGGAGCAGAACCTGAGCAGGAAGATGACCTGCACGACGGGCCTGGCCTCGGCCAGGCAGAGCCGCACGAGCGGAAAGAGACGGGGACGGCCTAAGTGAAATCCGGAAAGAGTGACCATGCTTTGAAAACTAAATCCACCCCTGACGGAAAGACAGGGGCGTACGCCTTAATATAACGAAATACACCCCCGTTTCGCCGGAGGTATACAACCTGCGATACACCCGGGACGCATTTGGGAATACATCCTTCGGTACGGCCATTACATCTTGCCTGACAGAAGGGGATGTTCCTATGTTTTCCAGCAGGTAATCAGCGCCACGGAAGGGGGCACCGGTAATGGTGCTTTTCACGGCTCTCGGCACACTCAGCGTGTCGGACGGCGACAGAGCGTGGGCTCCGAGCAGCCCCAAGCTCCGCCAGATCCTCGCTCTGCTGCTGTCGCGCGCCAACCACGTGGTCACCTTCGAGGCCATGATGGAGGAGCTGTGGGACGCCGACCGGCCCAAGACCGCGCTGACCACCGCCCAGACCTACGTCTACCAGCTCCGCAAGGCGATCTGCCGGGAGGTCTCCCCCGAGGTGATGCCGCTGACCAGGCCGAGCGGTTACCTCCTGCCGCTCGGCCCGGAGCAGCGCTTCGACGTGCAGGTGTTCCAGGACCTGGCCGGCGAGGGGCGGCGGCTGCTGCTTGAGGGCGCCTACGAGCAGGCGTCGCGGCAGCTCTCGCGGGCGCTGGACCTGTGGGCCGGCGAGCCGATGGCGGATGTGCCGTGCGGGCCGCTGCTCACCGCGTACGCCGTGCACCTGGAGGAGCAGCGGCTGCACGCGCTGGAGCTGCGCATCGAGGCGGACCTGCGGCTCGGGCGCCACCGCGAACTCATCGGGGAGCTGAAGTCGCTGGTCACGGTGCACCCGCACCATGAGTGGTTCCACGGCCGGCTGATCTCGGCGCTGACCAGGAGCGGCCGGCGGAGCGAGGCGCTGCAGGCGTACCGGACCGTCCGGGCGATCCTCAGCGACGACCTCGGCCTCGACCCGTCGCAGGAGCTGCAGGAGCTGCAGCAGGCCGTGCTGACCACCGGCTCGACGCCCGCGCGGTGGGCCGTGTGACCCCGCTCAGCCCACGTTGGGGATGAGGGAGGCGGCGGTGGCCTTGTTCACGGCGTCGATGCGCGAGACCGCGCCGAGCTTGACGAAGATGTTGTGCAGGTGGCGCTTGACCGTGGCCTCGGTCAGCATGACCTCGGCCGCGATCTGGGCGTTGCTCATGGCCTTGGCGACCAGGCCGAGCACCTCCAGCTCGCGCGGCGACAGCAGGCCGGCGGCGGGCTTGTCGGCCGTGCCCGCGGGCATCGCCAGCAGCGACTGGCGCGAGACGGCGAGCAGCACGCGGTCGGTGCCCGGCGTCGCCATCCTGATGGCCGCGATGAGCTCGTCCCAGCTGGCGCTCTTGTGCAGGTAGCCGCGGATGCCCAGCCCGATCAGCTCCAGGACCAGCTCGGGGTCGTCCTGCATGCTCAGGATGACGATCCGGGTGTCCGGGGAGACCTCCGCGACCTCGTGGATGTTGTCGGTGACGTCGCCGCCGGGGATGGACACGTCGAGCAGCAGCACGTCCGGCTTGACCTGGGCGACCAGGGCCAGCGCGTTCGCGGCGTCGCCCGCCTCGCCGACGACCTCCATGTCCTTCTGGCCTTCGATGATCTCCCTGAGCCCGACCCGGAACAGCGTGTGATCGTCGACGATGGCGACCGTGATGCGGCTATTCCTCTCCGTCATCGGCGTTCCTCAGGATCGGGACGAGCAGTTCGACCAGGGTTCCCGTGCGGGGGCGGCTGGTGATGGCCACGGAGCCGCCGACGAGCTTGGCGCGTTCTTCCATGATGGCCAGGCCCGCGCCGTCCTTCACGGCCAAGGGGTCGAAGCCGCGGCCGTCGTCCACGATCGAGGCACGCAGCTCGTGGGGCGCGATGTCGATCCTGACGACGACCTCGGCCGGCGCACTGTGACCGAACGCGTTGCGCAGCGCCTCCCGGATGATGAGGTAGACCTCGTCGCGCACCTCGCAGGTCAGCCAGTTCTCGTCGCCGCTGACGATGAGCTGGTGCCGGACCTCGGACGACATCTCGGCCAGCAGCGTCGTCAGCGCCTTCTCCAGGTTGTCGACCGAGTTGCTGAAGCGCAGGTCGCTGATGAGCTTGCGGATGGACTCCATGGCGTCCTCGACGGCCTCCTGCGCCTCGGCGACCTTCTCCATGGCCGCGGCGGGGTCGTCGTCGAACATGCGCCTGGACGCCTCCAGCCGCTGGCGGGTGACCAGGACGCCGTAGCTGACGCGGTCGTGCAGCTCTCTGGCGATCCTGCCGCGTTCCTCCATCTGGTCGCGGTGGACCTCGTGCAGCAGAAAGCTGGCATACCAGGCGGAGGCGTCGCGGATGCGGTGGGTGAGGCTGGCGTTGAGGAGGCGTACGGCTTCGCGGAAGACGTGGTCGGAATCGGCGTCGCGGTGCATGGTGCGCGACAGCCAGTCGAGCGTGACGTCGAAGAGCACGCCCGCCGCGCGCAGCGACTCGGTCGGATGAATGCGGCTGCGGACCCTGGAGGCGGCGATCTCCTGGCTCAGGTCGGCGTTGCCGCCGCCCATGACGACGCCCGGGTCGCGCAGCTCCTCGGCCACGTCCACGAGGATCGTCGAGTAGTGCTCGACCACCTGCCGCGCGGAGTCGGGATTCCCCAGAATCGGACTCTTCAGCTTGCGTAATTCGTGGACGAATGCGCCGAGTAATTCGTCCTGGCGATTCAGTAAGTGTTCAGCGATTGTTGCTCGGAGGGTTATAGCGTCGAATTCCCCCATGGCATGCCTGCCGCCTGATTCTCTCCCGTGCGCTCCCACGCACACCCCGATCGGATCTCACAAGTCAGGACAACATGATCTTTCGCAAGCCAAAGTACCCTGGCCGATCCCGACCAGCAAGACCCACACCTAGTTAGTGCAATATTCAATAAAGCAGCTCGCATTCCAGCACCGCCCACCCGCCCGCCCTGACCGGACCGGCCGGCTCGAACCCGGCCACGCCCACCAGCCGGCGCCATTCGGCCAGGTCACGGTGGCGTCCGCCGCTGGTCAGCATGATGTCCACGTCGACGAACTTGCCCGCGTCCCAGGCGTTGGGGCCGGACAGCACGAACGCGCACACCAGCAGCCGCGCCTGTCCTGTGGCGGCCCGCCGGACGTACCCGAACACCTCCAGCAACCGGTCGTCGTCCAGCGCGTGCACGGGATGGCGCAGCAGGTACGCCTCCGAGCCGCCCGGCAGCTCGTCCAGGTCGGAGACCGGCAGCAGGCGCGAGACCGGCAGCCCCGGCATCGGGTACCCGCCACCGATCTGGATGATCTGGTCGAATCTCGTGAAGTCGAAGCTCTCGAGCAGCGCCTCGTCCGCGGCACGGTCGTAGCGGGCCTTGAGCTGCCCGTACAGAGGATCCGTCTGGAGCCGGTCGGCGAGCGCCCTGGGGACGGCCGGCTCGCCCGTGCGGAGCGTGTGCAGGATCTCCACCAGGGGCCGCCACCCCAGCTCGTCGCCGTCGTGCAGGACGAGGTCGCGCTGGCTGACAGGGCTGTCCGCGCGCAGCGCGTCGGCCATGGGGGTCAGGGCGAAGCGGCCGTCGGGGTGCTGCGAGAAGACGCCCACGGACGCCGTGCAGCGCAGCACCCGGTAGAGCGCGCCCGCGTCCGCCCCCACGGCCTCGGCCAGCTCGGCGGCGGTCATCGGCCCGCCGGCCAGGCGGTCGGCCACGCCCAGCACGGTCAGCCCGTAGATCATCTGGGAGACGCGCTTCCCCTGGAAGAACAGCAGCAGCCGCCGGTGGGGCGGCAGGTTCGCCGCGTCCGCCGGCCCCGCCACCGTGTCCGTCTCCGGCCCCAGTCCCATCGATCCTCCTCGTGGCGGGTACGCCTCTGGGACGCCGCCAGACGGTCCCGCGAAGAATACGGGTCAGACGATGACGTGGCCGTCGCCGGGGCGCTGCAAACGTGAACGGCGGAAGTCCGTGACCACGAATGTGCGCTGCAGCCACCGGTCGGCCCCGTCATAGCGCGGACGGAACGCCGTGCGCCCGTGCACCGCCACCCGGTTGTCCACGATGGCCAGGTCACCCGACCGCAGCAGCACCGTCTGCGCGAACTGGTCGAACAGCCGCCGCAGCTCCTCCAGCGCCCGCCCGGCGCGCGGCGTCAGCGGCTCGGTGGCCGACAGGTCCACGCACATGTCGGGGTCCTCCGGCGAGCCCGTCAGCACGGGCGCGGGCGCGGCCCGGTCGCCGGTGCCGAACGACGGCGGGGCCGAGGTCACGAACTCGGGCGCGGACAGCGCCGCCACGTGCTCCTCCCCCAGGAACGGCATGACCTCTCTGATGCAGGACGTACGCAGCCCCGCCACCCGCTCGTGGTCGGCGCGCAGGCACAGCAGCATGACGTAGTCGGGGCGGTGGACGTGGAAGGCGTTCTCGTTGTGGAAGTCCAGCAGCACCGATCCGGCGTTGCCCTGGAAGTCCTCCTTGCCCTCGACCGGCACGACGTCCTGGACGAGCGCACCGCCCTTCTCCGGCAGGTAGGCGACCGGCTCGCCCAGCTCCACGGCCGCCAGCATCAGCAGCAGCGCCGGAACGGTACCCGTGAGCTGCACCGACGTGCTCGCACGCGGGGTGCAGGGCAGCGAGTCCTCATCGACGGGCAAGCCGGAGATCACCATCGAGCCCCGGCTGCCGGAGTCGCGCAGGAACGAGCGCAACATGCGCCGGAACGCGGCAGGCGTCTCGGCCGCGGCCTGCCGGCACGCCTCGATCATCAGCGGGGCGTCGAGCCGCCCGCGGGCCACCGGGAGGACTGAGCGGGCCAGCGCCCGCAGGTGGTCGACGTCGGCGGGGCTCAGGGTGTTGGTGTCCGCCGTGGTCAGCAACATCGGCTCACTCTCCAAAGAATTCAGCTGGACTTCGCGGGGAAGAAGTCGGGCACGATGCCCAGCTCTCCCTGGGCGCGGGCGGTCTCGTACACGAACTTGCCGACGGCCAGGTCGAGGACGCCGAGGCCGAAGGGCGAGAAGATGACGGGCCGGTCGCGGCGCACCTCGGCCTTGCCGGTCATGACGTCGTAGAGGGTCCCGTCCACGAAGGCACGCCCGCCGGTGAGCTGCTGGGCCAGGTCGAGCGAGGTGCCGGCGCGTAGGCAGTGGTCCACGTCGTCCACGACGTTGGCGGCCTCGGCGATCAGCTCAGGCGCCAGGTCGCGCAGCGACACGTGCAGGACGAGCGGATGGCGCTCCAGCGCCTCCGGCGCGCTGACGTGCGGGGTCGCGGCGACGGTGGCGAACACCACGAGGTCGCAGGCTCGCATCAGCTCCTCGGCCGTGTCGTGCACGACGACGCCGGGGGCGAAGCGCGCCGCGTTCGCCGGGACGGCGTCGTAGGCGGCGACGCTCTCGAAGGACCACCCGGTGGCGGTGAAGTAGGAGTGGATCGTGCGCGCGATCAGGCCGCAGCCGACGTAGCCGACGCGCACGGGCCGCGACCCGCCGCGGGTGAGCCAGTCGGCGGCCAGGACCGCCGAGGCCGCCGTCCTGGCGGCGCTGATCAGGGACGCCTCCAGGCACGCGTACGGGTGGCCGGTGGCGGGGTCGTTGAGCACCAGCACGCCGGAGGCGCGGGGAATGCCCGCCGCCGTGTTCGCGGGGAAGCTGGAGATCCACTTGAGTCCGTCCACGGCCGCATCGCCGCGGATGGAGGCGGGCAGCGCGATGATGCGCGCCGCCGGGCGGTCGGGGAAGCGCAGGAAGTACGACGGCGGGTTGGCCGTGAGCCGATCGCCGTGGTCGCGGTAGGCCCGCTCGACCAGGTCGATCACCTGGCGTTCGGTCCCGGCCAGCGTGCGGCGGACGCTCGACGCCGGCACCACGCCGAACTCGGGGACCACGAGGGTGTCATCCCGCATGGCGCAGCTCCTCTCGGGGGGTCGTGAGCAGGGCGGGCAGGGTACGGGCGACCGTGCGCAACGCGTCCACCACGTTGCCGTCGCCGCACCGGTCGGCCAGCGGCCGGGCGATGAGGTGGAACTCCGTGCAGCCCAGGACGACACCCGAGCAGCCGTACCGGCGGCGCAGGCGGTCGACCTCGGCCGCCGCCTCGGCGCGGTCGCCGTCGGCCTTGAGGCGGTAGATGAGGCGGTGCACCAGCTCCTGGTCGCTCTCCACCGGGAGCGCGACCCGGTGGGCGACGCCGCCCCAGCCCGGGGCGTCTTCGAAGAGGCGGGTGTCGCGCGTGCCCCGGGTGCACAGCATGAGGTGCTTGCCCTCGGCGCGTTCCAGGCCCGCCACGGTCAGGTCGACCAGGGAGGTGACGCGGGCCCGTACGGCGGGGCGTACCAGGGGCAGGAAGTGGTGGGCAGTGAAGCAGGCCATGACAAGCGCACTCGCTCCGCGCGACAGCAGCTCGCCCAGGCTCCGGTCGAGCCGGCGGCCCAGCTCGGGCGCGGCCGGTCCGCCGACGGCACTCGTACGGTCGGGGAAGGCGGGATCGGAGTCGAGCAGCACCCTCGGCATGTCCTGCTCCGGGGTGCGCAGATTCGTTTCGTACAGCGTCTTGAGGAATTCGGCCGAGGCGAGCGGCCCCATTCCGCCGAGCACACCGAGAACGTTCACCAGGGCACGCTAAGCGGGCGCGTTATCGGCTCGATATCGATAACACCGCGATAGGCCGGGCTGCCATATTCGCGGGCGGACTAGAGAATGGGGACACACATCATGACCGAGGTCCTGCTCGAGAGCGTCCCGCTGGCCGACGGCGGTACGCAGCTGTTCGACTGGCTGGCCCGCATGCGCGACGAACAGCCCGTGTGGCAGGAGGGCGACGGCGCCTACCACGTCTTCCGCCACGCGGACGTGGAGCGCGTGGTCCGCGACCACACGGCCTTCTCCAACGACATCAGCCGCATCAACCCCGAGCTGGCCGAGATCAGCCGGGGCAACCTCAACTCGGTGGACCCGCCCGAGCACACGAAGCTGCGCCGCCTGGTGAGCAAGGCGTTCACCCCGCGCACCGTCACCGGGCTGGCGCCGCGCGTCGCGGCGCTCGCCGCCGAGCTGCTGGACGAGGTGGACGGCGAGGAGTTCGACCTCGTCGACGCGCTGACCTTCCCGCTGCCGGTGATCGTGATCTCCGAGCTGCTCGGTGTGCCCGCCTCCGACCGCCACCTGTTCCGCACCTGGATCGACCGCCTGCTCAACGCCCAGGGCATGACCGCCCGCGAGGGCATCACCTCGGACTCGCCCGAGTACGCCGCCCTGCTCGAGCAGGTCACCCGCGACATGGCGGACTACCTGCTCCAGCACTGCCGCGAGCGCCGCGCCCGCCCTCAGGACGACCTGATCAGCAGGCTCGTCCAGGCCGAGGTGGACGGCGAGCGGCTCAGCGAGGACGAGGTGGTCAAGTTCGCCGACATCGTCTTCATGGCGGGCAGCGTCACCACGACGCTGCTGCTCGGCAGCACGGTCCTGTGCCTGGACGAGCACCCCGCCGCGATGGCCGACCTGCGGGCCGACCGGGGCCTGATCCCCTCGGCGATCGAGGAGGTGCTGCGCTACCGGCCGCCGTTCACCTCGGCCAGCCGGATCACCGCCCGCGAGGTGGAGATCGCCGGGACCGTCATCCCGAAGAACCAGCAGGTCACCCCATGGCTGCTGGCGGCCAACCACGACGGGCGCGTCTTCGCCCGGCCCGGCGAGTTCGACATCCGCCGCGACCCGAACCCGCACCTGGCCTTCAGCCACGGCATCCACTTCTGCATCGGCTCGTCACTGGCCCGCATGGAGGCCAGGATCGCGCTGGAGGCGCTGCTCGACCGGTTCCCGCGCCTGGCCGTGAACCGCGGCGTCCCCATCGGCTACCACGAACGCGGCATGTGGGGGCCGAAGAACCTGCCCGTCGTCGCGCGCCGTGGCTGAGGGGCGGGCCGTGTACGACGTGATCGTGGTCGGCGCGCGCTGCGCGGGGTCGCCGACGGCCATGCTGCTCGCCCGCGCCGGGTACCGGGTCCTGCTCGTCGACAAGGCCCGCTTCCCCCGGGACACGCTCTCCACGCACTACATCCACCAGCCCGGCGTGGCGGCGATGGGCCGCTGGGGCGTGCTGGACGCCGTGGTGGCGACCGGCGCTCCGCCCATCGACCGTATCGTCCACCAGGTCGAGGACGTACGCCTGGAGGGCTGTTCCTGGGGCGTGGACGGTTACCGCACGGCGTACGCGCCGCGGCGGCACCGCCTGGACCCGGTCCTGGCGGAGGCCGCGGTCGCCGCCGGCGCCGAGTTCCGTGACGGCTGCCAGGTGGACGAACTGCTGTACGACGGCGACCGCGTCCGCGGGGTCGTGCTGCGCACGGCGGCCGGTCGCTTCGAGGAGCGGGCCAGGCTCGTCGTGGGCGCGGACGGCATGCGCTCCACCGTCGCCGCCCTGGTCGGAGCGCCCATTCTGCTGGAGGGCGAGCGCAGGACATGCGTGTACTTCAGCTACTGGGAGGACCTGCCGGCCACCTTCGAGGTGTACGCGCGCGGGCGCCGCCTGGTCGGCACGGTGCCCACGAACGACGGCCGCACGCTGGTGGGCGCCTACTTCCCACAGGCGGAGTTCGAGTCGATCCGGGGCGATGCGATGGCGGCGTACCTGGAGAACGTGCGCGTGACGTCGCCCGAGCTGCACGAGCGGCTGCGCTCCGCCCGGCGGGCCGAGCGGCTGTACGGTACGGGCGACCAGCGCAACTTCTTCCGGCAGGCGGCCGGGCCGGGCTGGGTGCTGGTGGGCGACGCCGGCTACCACAAGGACTCGATCGGCAACAGCGGCATCACCGACGCGTTCCTGCAGGTGCAGTCGCTGGTGGACCATATCGGCGAGGGGCTGCGGGACGAGGCCGCGCTGACGGCGGCGCTGCGGGGCTTCGCGGCGGAGCGCGACGAACGGTTCACCGGCACGTACCACGGCACGCTGCGGGCCGCGGAGCTGCGCAACCCGCCGGAGCGGCTCGCGCTGCTGCGTGCCATCGCCGGGCGGCAGGACCTCGTCGACCATTACTTCGCGACCCTGTCGGGAGTGTGCGAGGTGGACGACTTCTACACCGACGAGCTGCTCGACGTTCTCGTCTGACAAACGGAAACCGCCCGTGGCCTTCGCCACGGGCGGTTCCATGTGCCCTCACGCCATCCGCTCCTCGATCATCTTCACGATCTCGGCCAGCGGCTCGGGCTCCAGCATGCGGTGGTGCTCGCAGCCGACGCCGCGAACCTCGACGGCTCCGGTGACGTACGGCTGCCAGGCGCCGGGCGGCGAGGACGGCTTCGACGAGGCGACGAGCAGCATGTCGCCGTCGAAGACCGGGGCCGGCCCGGAGGTGATGCGGATGCTGTTGACCATGACCTCCAGGGCGTGGCCGCGCTCCTCGGGGTCGAGCCTGCCCAGCTCGCCCTGGCTGCCGCCGAGCAACTCGACCACCCGGTCGCGCAGCTCGGCGGTGGTCATGGCGGAGGTGTCCACCGGGTCGGCGCCGTACGCCTCGGCGTAGTGCTCGCACATGTCGCGGAGCAGGACGTGACGGTCGGAGTAGTCCTTCTCGTCCGGCGGCGTCGGGTACGCGTCGAGCACGGCCAGCAGCCCCACCTGCTCGCCCTCCGCGCGCAGCCGGGCGGCCACGGCCTGGGCGAAGTTGCCGCCCAGCGACCAGCCCAGCAGGTAGTACGGCCCGTGGGGCTGGACCCGGCGGATGTGCGCGGCATAGTCGGCGGTGAGGTCGTCCAGGGTGACGGGAAGGGGCTCGCGGCCGGCGAGCCCGCGGGCCTGCAGGCCGTAGAGCGGCCGGTCGGGGGCGAGGTGGCGGAGCAGGCCCGCGTACCGCCAGCTCAGGCCGGCCAGCGGGTGCACGCAGAACAACGGGGGCCGCCCGCCGCTCTCGCGCAGCGGCAGCAGGACCTCGAAGGCGCCGCGCGAGCCGCCGTCGAGCCGCCCGGCGAGCCGGGCCGGGGTGGGCAGCTCGAACACGTCGCCCACCCGCAGGTCGGCGCCGAGCACGGTGCGCAGGCGGCTGACCAGCTGGGTGGCCAGCAGCGAGTGGCCGCCCAGCTCGAAGAAGTTGTCCTCCACGCCGACCCGTTCCAGGCCGAGCACCTCGGCGAACAGGCCGCACACGATCTCCTCCCGAGGCCCCCGCGCCGCCCGTCCGGCTTCCACGGTGTAGACCGGGGCGGGCAGCGCCCGCCGATCCACCTTCCGATTCGGCGACAACGGCAACGCCTCCAGCGCCACGAACGCCGACGGCACCATATAGGCGGGCAGATACGCCGCCACATGCTCCCGCAACCCGTCCGTCCCGGAGCCCACGACGTAGGCGACGATCCGCTTGTCGCCCGGACGGTCCTCCCGGACGATCACCGCTGCCTGTTCCACGGCGGGGTGGCGGGTGAGCACGGCCTCGATCTCGCCCAGCTCGATACGGAAGCCCCGCACCTTCACCTGCTCGTCCACCCGGCCCACGAAGTCCAACCGGCCGTCGCCACGCCACCGCACCGCGTCCCCGGTGCGATACATCCGCTCCCCCGGCGACCACGGACAGGCCACGAACCGCTCCGCCGTCAACGACGGACGGCCCAGATAGCCACGGGCCACCCCGTCACCGGCCACGTACAGCTCCCCCACCACACCCGGCGCCACCGGACGCAACCCCGCGTCCAGGACGTGGAGGCGGGCGCCGGGAACGGGGCGGCCGATCGACGGCGGCTCGCCCGCCGACAGCGGGGCGCTGACGGCGGCGGCCACGGTGACCTCGGTGGGGCCGTACTCGTTGATGAGGCGGCGGCCTGCGGTCCAGTGCGTGAGCGTCTCGGCGGACGGCGTCTCGCCGCCGGTGACGACCGTGCCGGGCGATGAATCGTCCACCGGCAGCCCGGCCAGCACCGCCGGGGGCAGGAACGCGTGGGTGACCCGTTCGGCGGCGATCAGGGCGGCCAGTTCGCCGCCGGTCAGGCCGTCGCCGGGGCCGACCAGACAGGCCCCGGTGAGCAGGCTCAGGCACAGCTCGGCCACCGAGACGTCGAAGCTGGGCGAGACGTACTGGAGCACCCGGTCGCCGGGCCCGGCCGGGTAGGCGCGGGACTGGTTCTCCCGCATGGCGGCGAAGCCGTGGTGGGTGACCACGACGCCCTTGGGACGGCCGGTCGAGCCGGAGGTGTAGATCACGTACGCGGGCGAGCGCGGCGTCAGCGGCGCGGCCCGGTCCGCGTTCGTGGGGTTGCGGGAGGGGTAGCGGGGATCCGCCACCGGCCCGGAGATCACCAGGTCGGGCGCGGCGTCGGCGAGCATGGCCTCGATGCGGGCCGGCGGGTAGGAGGGGTCGACGGGCAGGCAGGCGCCGCCCGCCTTGAGCACGGCGAGCGCGGCCACGACCAGGCCGGCGGAGCGGGGCAGCTGCAGCGCGACGATCCGCTCGGGGCCGACGCCCTGGTCGATGAGCTGGTGGGCCAGCCGGTTGGCCCGGGCGTTGAGCTCGTCGTAGGTCAGCCGTTCGCCGCCGAGGGCCAGGGCGGGCTCGGCCGGAGTGCGGCGTACCTGCCGCTCGAACAGCTCCGGCAGGGTCACGGGCGCGGCGGCCGGCCCGCCGTCGCCCCATCGCTCCTCCCCGGGAAGGAGCACGGGAAGCGCGCTGAGGGGTGCGTCCGGGTCGGCGACCGCGGCGGACAGGAGCCGGCCGAGCCGCTCCACGAGCGCCTCGGCGGTGCGCCGGTCGAACAGGTCGGTGGCGTACTCCAGGACGCCCCGCAGCCCGGCGTCCACGCTGAACGCCAGGTCGAACTTGGCCACCCCCGCCCGTACGGGCTCGGGCACGACCTCCAGCCCGGCGAGGCCGAGCGTGTCGTCCCCGGCGTCCTGCATGGCGAGCATGACCTGGAAGAGCGGGTGGTGGCCGAGCGAGCGCGGCGGGTTGACGATCTCGACGAGCCGCTCGAAGGGCACGGCGGCGTGCGCGTACGCGGCCAGGTCCGTCTCGCGCACGCGGCCGAGCAGGTCGCGTACGGAGGGGTCGCCGGAGGTGTCCGTGCGCAGCACCAGGGTGTTGACGAAGAACCCGACGAGGTCGTCGAGCGCCTCGTCGCCGCGGCCCGCCTCGGGGGTGCCGATGGGCAGGTCGGTGCCCGCGCCGAGCCTGCTCAGCAGGGCGGCCAGGCCCGCCTGGAGCACCATGAACACGGTGGTGCCGGTCTGCCTGGCCAGGCGGGCGACGCCGTCGCGCAGCTCCTCGCCCCAGTCGATGGGGACCAGGTCGCCGCGGTGGCTGGCGCGGGCCGGGCGCGGCCGGTCAGTGGGCAGCTCCAGGCGTTCCGGCAGGCCGGCCAGGGTCTTCGTCCAGTGGTCGAGGTCGGGGCCGAGGTCCGCCTGCTGCTGCCAGAGCGCGTGGTCGGCGTACTGGACGGGCAGCGGCTCCCAGGCGGGCGCGCCGCCGCCCAGGCGGGCGGCGTACGCGGTGGACAGGTCCCTGGCCAGCGGCCCCATCGACCAGCCGTCGCCGGCGATGTGGTGCAGCAGGACGAGCAGGCAGTGGTCCTCCGGGCCCAGCCGGAACAGGGTGGCGCGGATGGGCGGCTCCCGCGTCAGGTCGAAGGCGTGCCCGCAGGCGGCGGTGAGCGCCGCGTCCAGCTCCGCCGGGGCGAGGTCGCGCACCTCCAGCGGCACGGGGACCTCGCCGGGTGCGAGCACCCGCTGCTCGGGCACGCCGTCGCGGTCGGGGAAGACCGTGCGCAGCGACTCGTGCCGGTCCATCACGTCGCGCAGGGCCAGGCCCAGCGCGGCGGCGTCGAGCGGGCCGCGCAGCCGCAGCGCGCCGGGGATGTTGTACGTGGCGCTCGGCCCCTCCAGCCGGAACATGAACCAGAGCCGCTGCTGGGCCCACGACAGGGGGACGCGCTCCGGCCGCGGCATCGGCGTGAGCGGCTGCCCGGCCTCTCCGGCGGCCTCGACGCGCCGGGCCAGCAGGGCGGGGGTCGGCGCGTCGAAGACGGCGCGCACCGGCAGCCCCGCCCGGAACACGGCCCTGACCCTGCTCAGCAGCTTGACGGCGGTCAGCGACCGGCCGCCGAGCGCGAAGAAGTCGTCGTCCGGACGCACGTCCGGCACGCCGAGCACCTCGGCGAACAGGCCGCACAGGATCTCCGCCACGGGCCCGGTCCGCCGCACGCGGACGGCCTCCGAGGGGGCGGACGCGTTGGCGAGGGCGGGGAGTGCGCAGGGCGGCAGGTCCACGGGACGGTCGGGCGAGGCCGCCAGGCGGGTCAGCGCCTCGGACAGCCAGCCGCCCAGCGCGCGGGCGGCGGCCTCGTCCAGCAGGTCCGTACGGTACTCCAGCTCCATCTGCAGCCGCCCGCCCGCCAGGCCCGCGATGAGCCGGAGCGGGTAGTGGGCGGAGTCGCGCCCGCCGACGCTCACCCGGATCTCGGAGTCCTCGCCGGTGGCGGGGCCCGAGGGGTAGTTCTCCACGGTGACGACGGTGTCGAACAGCTCGCCGAGCCCGCACATGCGGTGCACGGCGCCCAGGCTCATGTGCTGGTGCGCCAGCAGCGCGGCCTGCTCGTCCTGGAGCCGGGCCAGCAGGACGGCGTACGGCTCGGAGCGGTCGATCCGGACGCGGACCGGGACGGTGTTCATGAACATCCCGACCATGGACTCCACCCCCGGCAGGTCCGGCGGCCGGCCGGAGACGACCGCGCCGAACACCACGTCGTCGCGGCCGGTCAGCTCGCCGAGCAGCAGCCCCCAGACGCCTTGGACGACGGTGTTCGCCGTGATGTCGCGGGCCCGCATGGCCTCCACCAGGCCGGTGGCCACCGCGTCCGGCAGGTCGAGGATGAGCCGTCCCGGCAGCTCGGGCATGCGCTCCGGGGCGTCGGGGAAGAGCCGGGTCGGCTGCGCCAGCCCGTCGAGCGCGCGCCGCCACTCCCGCTCGGTCTCCGCGGCGTCCTGCCGGCCCAGCCAGGCCAGGTAGTCGCGGAACGGCGTGACGCGGGGCAGCACGGAGGCGTCGCCGCGCGAGTGGTAGAGCGCGACCAGCTCGCGCAGCAGGATCGGCAGCGACCAGCCGTCGTACAGGATGTGGTGGTTGGCCACGATCAGCCGGTGGTGCTCGGCGGACATCCTGACCAGCGTGAACCGGAGGGCGGGCGGCCGGGCCAGGTCGAAGCGGCGGGCCTGCTCGGCCTCGAACAGCGCCTCGAACTCCCGCTCCTGCCCCTCCTCCGCGGCCCGGCTCAGGTCGATCTCGCTCCAGGGCAGCTCGACCTCGTGGTGGACGACCTGCATGGACTGGCCGTTCTTGCGCTGGCGGAAGCCCGCCCGCAGCCCGGCGTGGCGGCGCAGCAGGGCGCGGGCGGCCGAGCGCAGGACCGCCGGGTCCAGGCGGCCGTCCAGCCGCAGGACCATCGTGACGGTGTAGGCGTCCACGCCGTCGGGGTCGGCGAGCGCGTGAAAGAGCAGCCCCTCCTGCATCGGCGCCAGCGGCAGCACGTCCTCGAAGGCCGACCTGCCGGCCCTGGCGGGCCTGGCGGGCGTCGTCATCTCGGTCGTCGCGGCCCTCGCGGACGGCGCGGTCATCTCGGTCGTCGCGGGCGTCGCGGTCGGCGCGGTCATCTCAGGCGTCGTGGTCATCGCGCCCACTCCTCCTCCATCAGCTCGTTCTCCAGCTCATCGATCTCGTCCTGGCTGAGGGCCAGCGACAGGTCGGACGGCGTGTGGCCGCCCGCGTCGGGCCGGTCGGCGTGCCTGACGATGCCGCCCAGCGCCGCGAACCAGCCCTCGGCCAGGTCGCGGATCTCCCGCTCGGTGAACAGCTCGCCCGGCCAGGACCAGGTGACGGACAGGGCAGGCCCCTCGGCGCCGTCCACGGCGGTGGCGATCACCTCGAGGGCGTGCGCGGCGGGCATCCCGGCGTCGCGGGCGGCGGGCGTCGGCATGCCGGGAGCGGGCGTCCAGTGCCCCGTCCCGTCGCCGCCGGCGAACCGGCCGAGGTAGTTGAAGCCGATCTGCGGGACCGGCGACACGCGCGGCTCGCCGCCGAGGTACCGCCACAGGCCGTACCCGACGCCGTTGTCGGGGATCTCCCGCAGGGACTCCTTGATGCGCTTGACGGCGGCGCCCACGGCGGGGCCGCCCTCGGCGAGGTCCTGGTCGCTCACGGGGCCCGCGTCCAGGCTGACCGGGTACATGCTGGTGAACCAGCCGACCGTGCGCGACAGGTCGAGCCCGTCCGCCAGCTCCTCGCGGCCGTGCGCCTCGACGTCCACCAGCAGGCCGCCCAGGTTCGCGCGCCGGGCGACCGCGATGGCCAGGCCGGTCAGGAGCACGTCGTTGACGGAGGCGTGGAAGACGGCGGGCACCCGGGTCAGCAGCGGCTCGGTGACCGCGGCGGGCAGCGTCACGGTCACGTCGCGGGCCGTGGCGGCGGTGTCCCTGGCCGGGTCGAGCGGGCGGGCGCCGAGTGGCGGCCCGTCCGCGGGCAGCGCCTCCCACACGGCGCGGTCGGGCCGGGGTTCGCGGGCGAGCGCGGCCAGGGTGTGCGCCCAGGCACGGAACGAGGTGGGCACCGGGTCCAGGTCCGGCGTGCCGCCGCCGGCCAGGGCCTCCCAGGTGGCGCGCAGGTCGGGGACGAGGATGCGCCAGGAGACGCCGTCCACGACGAGGTGGTGCAGCACCAGCAGCAGCACGCCGGGCCGCTCCCCCGCGTCGAACCAGACGGCCCGCACCATCGCGCCGTCGCGGGGCGACAGCTCCGACCTGGCCGCCTCGCCCTCGCGGGCGACGGTCTCGGCCAGCGCGTCGCCGCTCAGCCCGGCGGCGTCGACCCGGCGGACGATCCCGGCCGCCGCGACCGACCCGGCGGGCCGTGCCTCGAGCGCCCAGGTGTCCGGGTCGAGCCGGGCCCGCAGGACGTCGTGGTGGTCGAGCAGCGCCTGCACGGCCGGTACGAGGTGCTCCCCCAGCCCTGGCGGCACGGCGAGCGCCATCGACTGGTTGAACCCGTCGTAGGGCTCGCCCAGCTCCCGCAGCCAGTGCATGATCGGCGTGGCCGGGAACCCGCCGGTCCCGGCGCTCACGGGCGCGGGCCCGGACGCGGTCTCCTGGGCGACGGCGGCCAGCGCCTCCACGGTCTGCTGCTGGAACACATCACGCGCGGTGATGGCCAGTCCCGCCCGCCGGGCCCGCGAGACGAGCTGGAGCGACATGATGCTGTCGCCGCCGAGCTGGAAGAACCCGGCGTCCACGGGGACGTCCGCCACGCCGATCACCTCGGCGAACAGGTCGCGGAAGATCCGCTCCCGCTCGGTGCTCGGCTCGCGCCCGCCGCTCACGCCCGCGTAGGAGGGATCGGGCAGCGCCTTCCTGTCGATCTTGCCGTTCGGGGTGAGCGGCAGGTCGTCGAGCGGTACGAGCGCCGCCGGGACCATGTAGTCCGGCACCGCCGCCTCCAGGTGCTCCCGCAGGGCGTCCGGGGAGAGCCGGGTGACGGCGTACCCGACGAGGCGCTTGGGCCCGCCGTCCGGCTCGTCGGCGATGACGACGGCGTCGCTCACGCCGGGCACGGCGCGCAGGACGGCCTCGACCTCGCCCAGCTCGATGCGGTTGCCGCGGATCTTGACCTGGTGGTCCACGCGCGTCAGGAAGTCGAGCTGGCCGTCGGCGCGCAGCCGTACCAGGTCGCCGGTGCGGTACATGCGCGCGCCGGGCTCGGGAGCGAACGGGTCGGGGAGGTAGCGCTCGGCGGTGCGCCCCGGGTCGCCGAGGTAGCCGAGGCCGACGCCGGTGCCGGCGATGTAGAGGTCACCGGGCAGGCCGGGCGGCACCGGGAGGAGCCCGGCGTCGAGGATGTGCAGCCGGTTGTTGCGCAGCGGCCGGCCGACGGGCAGCCTGCCGTGCTCGACCTGGGCGTCGATGTCGTGCCCGATGAAGGCGTGGGTGTTGTCGTCGGAGCACTCGGTCAGGCCGTAGGCGTTGATCAGGCCGGCCTGCGGGAAGCGGGCATACCAGCGCTTGCAGATCTCCGGGGAGAGCACCTCGCCGTTGACGATGAACCAGCGCAGCGTCGGCATGGACGGCGCCGGCAGGCCCGCGTCGTAGGCGTCGAGTCCGGCCCGCATGAAGGAGGGCACGACCTCGAGGACGGTCAGCCCGTGCAGTTCGACCTCGGCGAACAGCTCGAGCGGGTCTCTCGCGACGTCCTTGGTGACGATGTGGGTGCGGCCGCCGGTCAGCAGCGCCGAGAGCATCTGCCAGACCGACACGTCGAACGTGAGCGGCGCGTTGAAGATCACCGCGTCGCGCTCACCGATGCCCAGCTCCTCGACCTTGGCGAGCAGGTGGTTGATCATGCCGCGCTGGTGCACCATGGCGCCCTTGGGGCGGCCGGTCGAGCCGGAGGTGTAGATGACGTACATGAGCCGGTCGGGCGCGGCGTCCGGCGGCGGGTTGCCGTGGGGCCGGGCGGCGAGGTCGGCGGCCACGTCCGGGGCGTCGAGGAGCAGCCACGGGGTGTCCACGCCGGGGATGTCCGCGGGCTCGCCCGAGCCGATGAGCACGGCCGGGCGGGCGCTGTGCAGCGTGCCGCGTACGCGGTCGGCCGGGTGGGCGGGGTCGAAGGGCACGTACACGCCGCCGGCCTTGAAGATGGCCAGGAGGGCGACGACGACGTCGTTGCCCGGCGGCAGCCCAACGGCGAAGAAGCGGCCGCTGCCGTGCCGTTCGAGCAGCAGGTGGGCCAGCCGGTTGGCCCGCTCGTTCAGCTCCCGGTACGTCAGGGACGCGGTGGCGTCCACCACGGCGGCGGCGTCCGGGGTGCGCGCGGCCTGGGCTTCGAAGAGCTCCTGGAACGCCTGGCCGGGGATGGGCGCGGGGGTGTCGTTGCCCGCGTCCAGCAGGCGGTGCTCGTCCTCCGACAGCAGGTCCACCTGGCCGGGCCGCAGACCGGGGTCGGCCGACAGGGCGGTCAGCAGGCGGGTGAGCCGCTCGGTGAGCGAGACGGCCGTGTCCCGGTCGAACAGGTCGGTGGCGTACTCCAGCGAGCCGGCGATCCCGGCGGGCAGGCCGTCGCCTCCGTGGTTCTCGCGCAGCCCGAAGGCCAGGTCGTACTTGGCGACGCCGCCCTGGACGGGCTCGAACGAGGCACGCAGGCCCGGCAGGTCGAGCGTGGGGTGACCGTCGCTCATCAGGCTGAACATGACCTGGAAGAGCGGGGTGTGGCTCATCGAGCGGGCGGGGTTGACGGCCTCGACGACGCGCTCGAAGGGGGCCTCGGCGTGCGCGTAGGCGGCCAGGTCGGTCTCCCGCACCCGGTCGATCAGCTCGTGGAAGGCGGGGTCGCCGGAGACGTCGGTACGCAGCACCAGCGAGTTGACGAAGAAGCCGACGAGCTGGTCGAGCGCGGCGTCGTGGCGTCCGGCGACGACGGTGCCGAGCGGGATGTCGGTCCCGGCGCCGAGCCTGGCCAGCAGCGCGGCGATCGCGGCCTGCAGCACCATGAACACGGTGGCGCCGCGTTCGCGGGCCAGCGCGGCGAGGCGGCGGTGCACCTCGGCCGGGATGTCCACGGGCACGGTGGTGCCCCGGTGCGTGGCGACCGACGGCCGCGGCCGGTCCACCGGCAGCTCGAGCAGCTCGGGCGCGCCGGTCAGGGCGTCGCGCCAGTACGCCACCTGGTCCTCGCCGACGGCGTTCTCGGCCTGCCAGAGCGTGTAGTCGGCGTACTGGACGGGCAGGGGCTGCCAGCCGGGCGCCCGGCCCTCGCGGCGGGCCGCGTACGCGGTGGCGAAGTCGGCCGAGAGCGGCATCATCGACATGCCGTCGCCGGCGATGTGGTGCACGAGCAGCAGCAGCACGTGCTCGTCCGGCCCGGTGGAGTAGAGGCGGCAGCGCACGGGCGCCTCCTCGACCAGGTCGAACGGGACGGCGATCGCCTCGGACAGCAGCCCCGGCAGCGCCTCCTCGGTGGTCGTGACCAGCTCGACGGGGATGTGCGCGGCGGGCAGGACGTGCTGGTACGCGTGCCCGTCGCTCTCGCGGAAGACCGTGCGCAGCACCTCGTGCCGGTCCGCCAGGTCGTCGATGGCGGCCTGGAGCGCCTCGCGGTCGAGGTCACCGGACAGGCGGATGGGCAGCGGGATGTTGTAGGTGGGGCTGGGCCCGTCCAGCCGGTGCAGGAACCACAGCCGCTGCTGGGCGGTGGACAGGGGGACGCGCTCGGGCCGCGGCCTGGCGGTCACGGGCACGCGCGCCTCGGCTGCGCCGTCGAGCCGGGCGGCCAGGGCGGCGACGGTCGGGTGGTCGAACAGCTCACGCAGCGGGACCTCGGCGCCGAGCACGGTGCGCAGGCGGCTGACCAGCTGGGTGGCCAGCAGCGAGTGGCCGCCCAGCTCGAAGAAGTTGTCCTCCACGCCGACCCGTTCCAGGCCGAGCACCTCGGCGAACAGGCCGCACACGATCTCCTCCCGAGGCCCCCGCGCCGCCCGGCCGGCTTCCACGGCGTAGACCGGGGCGGGCAGCGCCCGCCGATCCACCTTCCGGTTCGGCGACAACGGCAACGCCTCCAGCGCCACGAACGCCGACGGCACCATATAGGCGGGCAGATACGCCGCCACATGCTCCCGCAACCCGTCCGTCCCGCGACCCACCACGTAGGCCACGATCCGCTTGTCGCCCGGCCGGTCCTCCCGGACCACCACGACCGCCTGCTCCACGGCGGGGTGGCGGGTGAGCACGGCCTCGATCTCGCCCAGCTCGATACGGAAGCCCCGCACCTTCACCTGCTCGTCCACCCGGCCCACGAAGTCCAACCGGCCGTCGCCACGCCACCGCACCGCGTCCCCGGTGCGATACATCCGCTCCCCCGGCGACCACGGACAGGCCACGAACCGCTCCGCCGTCAACGACGGACGGCCCAGATACCCACGGGCCACCCCGTCACCGGCCACGTACAGCTCCCCCACCACACCCGGCGCCACCGGACGCAACCCCGCGTCCAGGACGTAGAAGCGGTGACCGTAGAGGGGCGAGCCGATGGGCGGCTTCTCCCCCGCGATCAGCGGGTCGCTGGCCGAGGCCCACATGGTGGCCTCCGTGGGGCCGTAGCCGTTGAGCATCAGGCGGCCCTCGCCCCAGCGCTCGACCAGTTCGGCGCCGAGCACGTCGGTGCCGACGAGCAGGGTGGCGAGGTCGGGCAGCGGTACGACGGGCAGGCTGGCCAGGGCCGCGGGCGGCAGGACGGCGTGGGTGATGCGCTCTCCGGCCAGCAGCTCGGCCAGCTCGTCGCCGCCGCGCACGCCGGGCGGCACCACGACGAGGGCGGCTCCCGCGCCGAAGGCGTAGAGCATCTCGAACACGGACGTGTCCGTGCTGAGCGGCGCGAACTGCAGCACGCGGCAGCCCTGCCCGGTGCGGAGCCGGTCGCGCTGCGAGGCGGCGCTCGCCGCGATCCCCCGGTGGGTCACCACGACGCCCTTGGGACGGCCGGTCGAGCCGGAGGTGTAGATCACGTACGCGGGCGAGTCCGGCGTCAGCGGCGCGGTCCGCTCGGCGTCGGTGAGGCCGTGCGCCGGGTAGGAGCCGAGGCCGTCGAGGAGCTCGGCGGTCACGGTGACCAAGGGGTCGCTCTCGCGCAGGATGAGGTTGACGCGCTCGGCCGGGTAGTCGGGGTCGATCGGCAGGTACGCCGCCCCCGACTTGACGATGCCGAGCATGGCGACCACAGCCTGGGCCGAGCGCGGCATGGCGGCGGCGACCAGGGACTCCGGGCCGGCGCCGTACCGGTCGATCAGCAGGCGCGCCAGCCGGTTGGCCCGCTCGTCCACCTCCCGGTACGTCCACGAGGCCGCCCCGTCCACCACGGCCACCGCGTCCGGGGACTCCAGCACCCGGGCCTCGAACAGCTCGGGCAGCGTCACCGGCGACCCGGCCGAGCCGCCGTCACCCCACTGGTCGAGGAGCCGGCGGCGCTCGGCGGCCGACAGCAGCTCCACCGCGCCCAGCCGCTGGTCGGCGTCGGCCGCGACGGAGCGCAGCAACCGGCAGAACCACTCGGCGACCCGCTCGGCCGTGGACCGGTCGAAGATGTCGGTGGCGAACTTGACGACGCCCTCCATGCCGACGGGCGTGCCGTCGGGGGCGTAGGCCTCCGTCAGGCCCACCCAGAGGTCGAACTTGGCCGAGCCCGGGTCGGGGCTGTCGGTGCGTACGGACAGGCCGGGCAGGCGCAGGTTGCCGTCGATGACGTCCCGGTCCACGGTCAGCGTGACCTGGTACAGCGGGGCGTGGCTCATCGACCTGGCGGGGTTGACGGCGTCCACGACCCGGTCGAACGGGACGTCGGAGTTGGCGTAGGCGGCCAGGTCGGTCTCGCGTACGCGGTCGAGCAGCTCGCGGAAGGTGGGGTCGCCGGAGGTGTCGGCGCGCAGCACGACCATGTTGATGAAGAAGCCGACCACCTGGTCGAGCGCGGGCTCGGCGCGCCCGGCCACACCCGTGCCGATCGGGATGTCCGCGCCGGAGCCGAGCCTGGTGAGCAGCCCGGCGAGCGCGGCGTGCATGACCATGAAGAGCGTGGCGTTGCTCCGCCTGGCCAGGTCGATGAGGTCCCAGTGCAGCCCGGCGTCCACGGAGAAGCTCACCCGTTCGGCCAGGCCGCCGCGGCGGGCGGGGCGCGGCCGGTCGGCGGGCAGCTCGAGCGGCTCGGGGGCGCCGGCGAGCTGCTTCTTCCAGTAGTCCCGCTGGCGGGACAGGACGCTGTCCGGGTCCTCGTCGCTCCCCAGGACCCGCGCCTGCCAGAGCGTGTAGTCGGCGTACTGGACGGGGAGCGGCTCCCAGTCCGGCGCGCCGCCGCTGAGGCGGGCGGTGTAGGCGGCCGACAGGTCGCGGCTGAGCGTGCTCATCGAGATGCCGTCCGTGGCGATGTGGTGCAGCAGCAGGAGCAGGCAGTGCTCGCCGGGCTCGGGCCGGGTGAACAGGGTCGCCCTGATGGGCGGCTCCCCGGCCAGGTCGAACGTGTACGTCAGCGCCTCGTTCATCGACCCGCCGGACACGACGTCCAGCACCAGGCGCACGCTGCCCGCCGGGTGGATGAGCTGGTACGGCCGCCCGCCGTCGTCGGGGTAGACCGTGCGCAGCGACTCGTGCCGGTCCACCAGGTCGCCCAGCGCCTGGCGCAGCGCCTCGACATCCAGCGCGCCGGACAGGTGCAGCGCCAGCGGCACGTTGAAGGTGGGGCTCGGCCCTTCGAGCCGGTGCAGGAACCACAGCCGCTGCTGGGCGGTGGAGAGCGGGATCCGCTCCGGCCTGGGCCCGGCCACCAGCGCGGGCCGGTCGTCGTCGGCGGCCTGGAGCCGGTCGGCGAGCGCGGCCACCGTAGGTGCGCGGAAGAGGTCGCGGACGCGGACCTCGGCGCCGAGGGTCGAGCGGATGCGGCCGACCAGGCGGGTGGCGAGCAGGGAGTGGCCGCCGAGCTCGAAGAAGTTGTCGTCGATGCCGACGTGGGGCACGCCGAGGATCTCGGCGAACAGCCCGCACATGATCTCCTCGCGGGCGGTGCGCGGGCTGCGACCGCCCGAGCGGGTGGCGAACTCGGGAGCGGGCAGCAGCTTCCTGTCGAGCTTGCCGTTGGCCGTCATGGGCAGCTCGTCGAGGACGACGAACGCCGCGGGCACCATGTACTCGGGCAGGTGGACGGCCACGTGGGCGCGGAGCGGCCCGGACTCGGGAGCCTTGGCGGTCACCAGGTAGGCGACGATGCGCTTGTCGCCCGGCCGGTCCTCGCGCACGATGACGGCCGCCCGCTCCACGTCGGGGTGGCGGGCCAGCACGGCCTCGATCTCGCCCAGCTCGATGCGGAAGCCGCGGATCTTGACCTGGTGGTCGACGCGGCCGGCGAAGTCGAGTGAGCCGTCGGGCCGCCAGCGGGCCAGGTCGCCGGTGCGGTACATGCGCTCGCCCGCGTGGAAGGGGTCGGCCACGAACCGTTCGGAGGTGAGCGCGGGGCGGCCCAGGTAGCCGCGGGCCAGTCCGTCGCCCGCGACGTACAGCTCGCCGGCCACGCCGGGCGGCACCGGCTGGAGGCCGGCGTCCAGGACGTACACGCGAGCGCCGCGCAGCGGGGTGCCGATGGGCGGGTTCTCGCCGGGGACGAGAGCCGCCTGGCTGGCCGTGGCCCAGATGGTGGCCTCGGTGGGGCCGTACCCGTTGAGCATGCGGCGGCCGTCGCCCCAGCGCTCGACCAGCTCGGGGCCGACGACGTCGCCGCCGACGAGCAGGGTGGCGAGGTCGGGCAGCGGCGTGGCCGGGACGCTGGCCAGCGTGGCCGACGGGATGACCGCGTGGGTGATCCTCCGCCCGGCGAGCAGCGCGGCCAGGTCGTCGCCGCCGCGCACCTCGGGGGGCGCGATGACGAGCGCGCCGCCGAAGGTCAGGGCCATGAGCAGCTCCATGACCGACACGTCGAAGCTGGGCGAGGCCAGTTGCAGCACGCGGGAGTCGGGGCCGGTGCCCAGGCGCTCGCTCATGGAGGCGACGGTGGCGGCGAGCCCCCGGTGGGTGACGACGACGCCCTTGGGGCGGCCGGTGGAGCCGGAGGTGTAGATCACGTACGCGGGCGAGTCCGGCGTCAGCGGCGCGCGCCGCTCGGCGTCGGTCAGGCCCCCGCCGGCCAGGCCGTCGAGGCCGGCGGCGTCGAGTTTCGGCACGGGCGCGTCGAGGTCGCCGATCACCAGCAGCGGCGTGGCGTCCTCCAGCATGAGGGCGACGCGCTCGGCCGGGTAGTCGGGGTCGATCGGCAGGTACGCCGCCCCCGACTTGACGATGCCGAGCAGCGCCACGACCAGGTCGGCCGACCGGGGTAGGGCGACGGCGACGACGGACTCGGGGCCGGCGCCGTACCGGTCGATCAGCAGCCGCGCCAGCCGGTTGGCCCGCTCGTCCACCTCCCGGTACGTCCACGAGATCGCCCCGTCCACGACCGCCACCGCGTCCGGGCACTCCAGCACCCGGGCCTCGAACAGCTCGGGCAGCGTCACCGGCGCCCCGACCGAGCCGCCGTCGCCCCAGCCGTCCAGGAGCCGGTCCCGCTCGTCGCCCGACAGCAGCTCCACCGCGCCCAGCCGCTGGTCGGCGTCGGCCGTGGCGGAGCGCAGCAACCGGCAGAACCACTCGGCGACCCGCTCGGCCGTGGCCCGGTCGAAGATGTCGGTGGCGTACTTGAGGTTGACCCGCAGGCCGGCGGGCTCGCGGCCCGCGCCGTACGCCTCCTCCAGGAAGAACATCAGGTCGAACTTGGCCGCCTCCAGCTCCACCTCCGGCGGGCTGACGGTCAGGCCCGGCATGCGGGCCTGGGCGCCCTCGTAGTTCTGCAGCACGATGCTGACCTGGAAGAGCGGGTGGTAGGCGAGGGAGCGGGCCGGGTTGACGACGTCGACCAGCCGCTCGAAGGGGATGTTCTGGTTGGCGTAGGCGGACAGGTCCACCTCGCGCACCCGGTCGAGCAGCTCGCGCCAGGTGGGGTCGCCAGAGGTGTCGGTACGCAGCACCATCGTGTTGACGAAGAAGCCGACGAGGTCGTCGAGCGCCTCGTGGCTGCGCCCGGCCAGGCCGGTGCCGATGGGCAGGTCCGTGCCCGCACCGAGCCTGGTCAGCAGGGCGGCGAAGGCGGCGTGGGCCATCATGAAGACGGTGACGCCCGCCTCCCGCGCGGCGGCGGTGAGCTCCTGGTGCGCGGCGGCGTCGAGGTTCAGGGTGACCATGTCGCCGCGGTTGCTCGCGATGGCCGGGCGCGGCCGGTCGAGGGGCAGCTCGATCAGCTCGGGCATGCCCGCCAGGCGGTCGCGCCAGTAGGCGAGCTGCCGGGCCAGCGGGCTGTCCGCGTCGGACTCGGCGCCGAGCATGCGGTTCTGCCAGAGCGTGTAGTCGGCGTACTGGACGGGCAGGGGCCGCCAGGCGGGCGCCGCGCCGGCGCAGCGGGCGGTGTAGGCCTCGGCCAGGTCGCGCAGCAGCGCCGCCCACGACCAGCCGTCGCAGGCCACGTGGTGGATGACGAGGTGCAGGACGTGCTCTTCCGGGCCGGTGGAGAACAGGCCGGCGCGGATGGGGATCTCGTCGGCCAGGCGGAAGGCGCGGTGGCCGAACGCGGTGAGCGTCTCCTTCAGCCGGTCGGGCTCGACGTCGGCGAACGTCGTCTCGACCGCGGCCTCGGCCAGCACCACCTGGTACGGCTCGCCGTCCTCGCTCCTGATGACCGTGCGCAGCATCTCGTGCCTGGCCACGACGTCGTTGACGGCGGCGCGCAGCGCGTCCTTGTTCACCAGGCCGGTCAGCCGCAGCACGGAGGGGATGTTGTACTGCGGGTTGTCCTCGTCGAGCCGGTTGATGAACCAGACGCCGCGCTGGGCGTAGGAGAGCGGGATGCGTTCCGGGCGGTTCTCGGGCACCGGCTTGGAGCGGCCGAGCCCGGCCCGGTCCACGCGCTCGGCCAGCTCGGCCGGGGTGGGCGACTCGAACGCCTCGCGCACGCCCACCTCGACGCCGAAGACCGAGCGCAGCCGCGCCACGAGCCGGGTGGCCAGCAGGGAGTGGCCGCCGAGCTCGAAGAAGTTGGCGTCGCGGCCCACGCTGACCAGGCCGAGCAGCTCGGCGAAGACGCCGCAGACGATCTCCTCCTCCGGCGTGCGCGGGCGCGAGCCCTCGGCGGAGGCGGCCGGTCCCGCCGCGGGCAGGGCCGCCCGGTCCAGCTTGCCGTTGGGGGTGAGCGGCAGCACGTCGAGCGCCACGACGGCGGAGGGCGTCATGTAGCCGGGCAGCGCGCGGCTCGCGTGGTCGAGCACGCCGCCGGTGTCGGCGTCGGCGGGGGTCACATAGGCGACGATGCGCTGGTCGCCGGGGCGGTCCTCGCGTACGATCACCGCGGCGTCGCCCACGGCCGGGTGCTCGCGCAGCACGGACTCGATCTCGCCCAGCTCGATGCGGAACCCGCGGACCTTCACCTGGTGGTCCACGCGGCCGGCGAACTCCAGCATTCCGTCGGCGCGCCGGCGGGCCAGGTCCCCGGAGCGGTACATGCGCTCGCCCGTGCGGAAGGGGTCGGCCACGAACCGGCCCGCGGTCAGCCCCGGGCGGCGGTGGTAGCCGCGGGTCACGAGGTCGCCCGCGATGTACAGCTCGCCGACCACGCCCGGCGGCACCGGGCGCAGCGCGGCGTCCAGGATGTAGATCCGGGTGTTCCAGACGGGGCGGCCGATGGTGAGCACGCCGCCGGGCACCTGGTCGCCGGGCTCGACGCGGAACTCGGTGCAGCCGACCGTGGTCTCCGTGGGGCCGTACTCGTTGATCACGGTCGCGGTGGGGTGGCTGCGGCGCCACTCGTCCAGCGCCTCGCCCATGAGGGACTCTCCGCCGAGCACGAGCTGGCCGGTGGGCGAGCACGTGTCGGGCAGGGTGGCCAGCAGGGGCAGGTGGCTGGGGGTGGCCTTGACGAAGTCGGGCGGCGCCGCGAGCGCCGGGGCGGCGCCGTCCAGGTCGGCCAGGTGCACGCAGCCGCCGCAGGTCAGCGGCCCGAACAGGCCGGTGACGGTCAGGTCGAACGAGACCGGCGAGTGCACCAGAGCGCGCCCGGCCAGGTCGCCGTACGCGTGCCTGGCCCAGGCCAGGTAGACGTTGAGCGAGCGGTGCTCGACCACGACGCCCTTGGGGCGGCCGGTGGAGCCGGAGGTGTAGATCACGAAGGCCGCGTTGCCGGGCCCGGGGACCCGTTCGCGGGAGAGGACGTCGGCCTCGACGACCGGCTCAGCGCCGGGTCCGGCGGCCGGTCGGGTGATTGCCTCCGCCTCCAGGGTCGCGAGGTCCACGGCTCCCGGGACGGTGACGCCCCCGGCCTCCAGGCGGGCGAGGTCGCCGGGCTCGGCCAGGGTCAGGACCGGGGCGACGTCCTCGAGCATGAAGCGGATGCGTTCGGCGGGCAGGCCGGGATCGACGGGCAGGTAGGCGCCGCCCGCCTTCATGATCGCGAGCAGTGCCACGACCAGCCCGGCCGACTTCGGCAGCGCGACGGCGACGAACCGCTCCGGTCCCACACCGCGTGCGGCCAGGACCCCGGCCAGGCGGGTGGCTCTCGCGTCGAGCGCGGCGTAGTCCAGCACCTCGCCGTCGCACTCCACGGCGGGCGCGTCCGGGGTACGGCGGGCCTGCCGCTCGAACAGCTCGGTCAGCGTCGCCTCGGGCACGGGACGCGGGTTCTCGTCGCCGGTCAGCCGCTCCCGCTCGCCGGGCGCCAGCAGGTCGAGCTCGCCGATCCGGCGGCGGGGCTCGCGCACCGCCTGGCCGAGCAGGCGGACGAGGCGGGCGGCCAGGTCCTCGGCGGTGCCCGGGTCGAACACGTCCGCGGCGTACTCGAGCGCGCACTCCACCTCGCCGGACGCGCCCCACCGCTCCGGCTCCCTGACGAAGAAGCTGAGGTCCACCTTGGCCGCGCCGGTGTGCACGCCCGGCTGCACGCTCGCCGCCAGCCCGGGCGCCAGGCCGGGGACGCGCAGGGTGCTCTCGAAGGTCAGCATGACCTGGAAGACCGGGTGGTACGTCAGCGAGCGGGCCGGGTTGACGGCCTCGACGACGTTCTCGTACGGCACCTCGGCGTGCGCCTGGGCGGCCAGGTCGCCGTCGGTCACCCGGGCCACGAGGTCGGCGAACGTCGGGTCGCCCGAGGTGTCGGCGCGCAGGGCCAGGGTGTTGAGGAACTTGCCGACGAGCCCGTCCAGCGCCGCCTCGCCGCGTCCGGCCGTGGCGGTGCCGATGGGGATGTCGGTGCCCGCGCCGAGCCTCGTGAGCAGCGCGGCCAGCGCGGCGTGCACCACCATGAACACGGTGGAGCCCGACTCCCTGGCCAGGCGCACCAGGCGGTGGTGGAGCTCCTCGTCCAGGCGGAAGGCGACCCGTCCGGCGCGGCCGGCGCGCACGGCGGGGCGCGGGCGGTCGAGCGGCAGGTCGAGCAGGGCGGGGGCGCCGGAGAGGGTCTCGCGCCAGAACGCCACCTGCGCCGCGGCCCGGCTGCCGGGGTCGGCGGGGTTGCCGAGCAGTTCGCGCTGCCAGAGCGTGTGGTCGATGTGCTGCAGGGCCGGCGGCGCCGGTTCCGGGCCCGCGCCGACGCGGTAGGCGTAGGCGGCGGCCAGGTCGTCCACCATCGGCTGCTCCGACATGCCGTCGCTGGCGATGTGGTGGGTGACCAGCAGCAGCACGTGGTCCTCGGGCGCGAGGCGGTAGAGCGTGGCGCGGAAGGGCGGCTCGGTGGTGAAGGAGAAGGGCGCGGCGGCCTCGGCGTCCAGGGCGGCGGGCAGGCCGGCCGGATCGGCGTCCACGACGCGCAGCTCCAGGGCGGCCTCGTCCGGGTCGAGCGGGCGCTGGCAGGGCTCGCCGCCGAGGCCGGGATAGATGGTGCGCAGCGGCTCGTGGCGGGCGGCCAGGTCGGCGACGGCGCGGCTCAGCGCGGTCACGTCGAGGGAGCCGCGCAGGCGCAGGGCGAGCGGCAGGTTGTAGGTCGCGGACGGCCCTTCGAGGTGGTGCAGGAACCACAGGCCGCGCTGCCCGGCCGACAGCGGCACCCGCTCCGGTCTCGGCATGACGGTGAATCGCGGTGCCGCGCCCTGTGTCGGGGCCTCCGACGGGACGCAGCGGGTGGCGAGGGCCGCAGGGGTCGGGGACTCGAACAGGGCCCGGAGGGGCAGCTCGACGGCCAGTTCGGCCCTGACGCGGCCGACGAGGCGGGTGGCCAGCACGGAGTGCCCGCCGAGCTCGAAGAAGTGGGCGTCCCGCCCGGCCTCGGGCAGGCCGAGGACCTCCGCGAACAGGCGGCAGAGCGTCTCCTCCAGCGGGGTACGGGGCGCGGCGCCGGCGGCCGACTGGGTCGGGGGCGCGGGCAGGGCCCGCCGGTCCAGCTTGCCGTGCGCGGTCAGCGGCAGGGCGTCGAGTCCCACCACGGCCGAGGGCGTCATGTACGCGGGCAGCCGCCGCCCGGCGTGGGCCAGCAGCCCGGCCACGTCCACCGTGCCGGGCGTCACGTAGGCGACGACGCGCTGGTCGCCGGGCCGGTCCTCCCGTACGACGGCCGCGACCTGCCCCACCTCGGGGTAGGCGCCGAGCACGGCCTCGATCTCGCCGAGCTCGACCCGGTGCCCGCGGATCTTCACCTGGCCGTCGGCGCGCCCGGCGAACTCCAGCACCCCGTCGGGGCGGCGGCGTCCCAGGTCACCGGTGCGGTACATGCGCTCGCCCGGCGCGCCGGACGGGTCGGGCACGAAACGCTCGGCGGTCAGCCCGGTCCGGCCGAGGTATCCCCTCGCCAGGCCCGACCCGGAGATGTACAGCTCGCCGACCTCGCCGGGCGGCAGCGGGCGCAGGGCCTCGTCCAGGACCTGGATGCGGGTGTTGTCCATGGGCAGCCCCAGGGGCAGGACGCCGTCGGGCACCTCGCTCCCGGGCTCGATGCGGTACTCGGCCACGTTGACGGTCGCCTCGGTGGGGCCGTACACGTTGAGCACCGTGACGCCGGGGTGCCGCTCGCGCCACGAGCGCAGCGCCTCTCCGCGCAGCGCCTCGCCGCCGAACATCAGCTCGCGGGTCGGGGAGAAGCGCTCGGGCAGCACCTCCAGCAGGGGCAGGTGGCTGGGCGTGGCCTTGAGGAAGGTGCAGCCGCCCTCCTCCGGCCCGCCCGCCCGGTCGTCGTCCAGGGCGGCCACGCGCACGCAGCCGCCGGCCGCCAGCGCCGCCCACAGGGAGGTGACGGTCATGTCGAAGGAGACGGAGGAGTGCCAGAGCGACTCGCCGCGCAGGCCGGGGTAGGTGCGCAGCGACCAGAGCAGGTAGTCGGTGAGCGCCCGGTGCTCGACGACCACGCCCTTCGGGGTGCCGGTGGAGCCGGAGGTGTAGAGGACGTAGGCGGGGTGCGCGCCGTGGATCCGGTCCGGCAGCTCCGCGGCCGTCCCGCCGTCTTCGCCGGCGTCGAGCAGCATCCGCCGTACGCCGGTCTCCGGCAGGGCGGCGGACGTGGCGGCGTCGGTCAGCAGGCAGACCGGCCGCGCGCCGGAGAGCATGAGCGCGATCCGCTCGCCCGGGTAGTCGAGGTCGATCGGCAGGTACGCCGCGCCGGCCTTGAGCACGGCCAGCAGCGCCACGACCAGCTCCGCCGACCGGGGCAGGGCGACGGCGACCACCTGCTCGGGGCCGGCACCCTGAGCAGCCAGGCGGCCGGCCAGCAGGGCGGCCCGGCGGTCGAGCTCGGCGTAGGTCAGCTCGTCGTCCCCGCACCGGACCGCGGGCGCGCCGGGCGCGCGCCGGGCCTGGGCGGCGATCAGCCCGGGAAGCCACTGACCGTGCTCGGCGGCGTTCACCGGGTCTCGCTCTACCATCGTGGCGGCCATCCGTCGACTCCTTCAGCATTCGGGCCAAATAAACGAGCGCAGCCTAATAAGGCGATTTTTCGTCGGGATATCAGTCGTTTAATTTCCGGCGGCCGGCGTCAATTTCACCTGCAGGCTCGTTATTCCGCTCAGCAGGTTGGAATGCAGCCGTTCGGGCTCGGCGGTGATGTGCATCTCGTCCACGAGGTCGCGCAGCGCCTCGAGCATCGCGCCGATCTCGGTGCGGCCGAGGAAGGCGCCGAGGCAGAAGTGGGGGCCGTACCCGAAGCTGGCGTGCCGGTTCGGGGTGCGGGCGAGGTCGAGGCTCTCGGGGTCGGTGAAGATCTCCTCGTCGCGGTTGGCGGAGGAGTTCCAGAGCGTGACGATGTCGCCCTCGGCGATGTCGACGCCCCTGATCGTGACGGCGCGCGTGGCCCGCCTGCCGAAGTGCATGGCGGGGCTGACGTAGCGCAGGATCTCCTCCACGGCGCTCTTGACGCTCACCTCGCCGCTCTTGAGCGCGGCCCACTGGGCGGGGTTCTCCGCCAGCACCGGGACCATGCCGATCATGGTGAGGCGGCTGGTCTCGTCGCCGCCGATGATCAGGCTGTAGCAGTTGAACACGACGTCGTCGGGCTCGACCTGCCGGCCGTCGACGGTCGCCTGGACCAGGGTGGAGATGACGTCCTCGCGGGGCCGGGCGCGGCGCTCGGCCACCAGGTCGTCGAAGTAGAACAGGATCTCGTTGCGTGCCATCAGCGACTCCTCGGCGGCCTCCTCGGGGTCGTCGCTGTCGGTGTCGCTGCTCAGCGCGGTCTTGGTCAGGCGCAGCAGCAGGTCGCGGTCGGAGTCCGGCACGCCCAGCAGGTCGGAGATGGTGTTGATGGGGATCTTCTCGGCCACGTCCGCGGCGAAGTCGCAGGTGCCCAGGTCGAGCCCGGCCCGTACGCGCTCGCGGGTGTTGGCCTGCACGCGCTCGGCCACGTACGCGAGCGCGCGCGGCGAGAACGCCTTGAGCATCACGTTGCGCAGGTCCTGGTGGCGCTTGCCGTCGGTCACGGCCAGCATCCGCCCGACCGCCGAGTCGCCACCGGCCAGCAGGGTCGTCAGCACGTTGCCGCGTTCGGAGGTGAAGCGCTCGCCGTCCTTGTAGACGGCCACGACGTCGTCGTACTTGGTGAGCGCCCAGAACCCCGGGTTGCCGCCGCGCGGGGCGTTCCAGTAGACGGGGGCCTCGCTGCGCAGGTGCCGCCAGATGGCGTACTGGTCGTGCTCCCTGAACGTGCGCGGGTCGGCCAGGTCGTACGTCGGCTCAGGCATCGGGACCGTCCACGAGGATCAGGTCCATGTGGACGCCCTCGCGCAGCGGCACGATCTCGGCGTACTCGGGCGAGGCGTACCAGCGCCTGGCGTGGTCGGCGCTGGGGAAGCGCATCACCGACAGGTGGGTGGGCTGCCAGTCGCCCTCGAGCACGTCGAACGCGCCGCCGCGGATGGCGAAACCGCCGCCGTACGCCTGGAGGGTGGCCAGCACCTTGGCGCGGTACTCGGCCATCTTCTCCTTGTCGGGGATGGCGGCGACGTTGCCGATGACGAAGGTGGTCATTGTTCCTCCTGGTCGTGAAGTTCTCCGCTCATGAAGATGACCGCGCGGCCGTCGAGGGCGACGCGGTCACCGAGGAGCGTCACGCGTACGCGCCCGCCCCTGGGCGAGATCTGGTGGCCGAGAAGGTCACCGCGCCCGAGCCGGGCGCCCCAGAACGGGCCCAGGCAGCAGTGCGCCGACCCGGTCACCGGGTCCTCGTTCACGCCGTGCCGGGGCGCGAAGAACCGGGAGACGAAGTCGTGCTCGCCCTCCCCGGCGGCCGTCACGATGACGCCGCGCACCGGGAAGGCGGCCAGCGCGGCGAAGTCCGGCCGCAGCCTGGCCACCTCCGCCTCGTCGGCCAGCTCGACGAGATAGTCGAAGCGGTTGCGGCCGGTCCAGACGGGCCGCGCGCCGAGCGCCTCGGCCAGCCCGGCGGGCTCCTCGACCGGCTCCGGCGGCTCGGCGGGCAGGTCGAGCCGGATGCCGTGCTCGCCCCGCTCGGTCTCGAGCACGCCGCTCCTGGTACGGAAGCGCAGCCGCTCCCGCCGCTCCCCCTCGCGCTCCCAGAGCACGTGGGCCGCGGCCAGGGTGGCGTGCCCGCACAGGTCCACCTCCCCGTCAGGGGTGAACCAGCGCAGGCCGATGCCGTCACCGCCGTCCGACCGGTCCACGAACGCGGTCTCCGACAGGTTCAGCTCCGCGGCCACCGACTGCATCCAGCGGCCCTCGCGCGGCCGGTCCAGCAGGCACACGCCGGCCGGGTTGCCGCCGAACCGCCGCGACGCGAAGGCGTCCACCACGAAGATCTTCATGACGCCGGGAAGGGGACGTGGATGCCGAGCCCGGACTCCTGGGCGGCCCGCGCCGCGGCGAAGCCGGCGACGACGTCCTGCGCGGCCATGCCGAGCGACTTGTACAGGGTGATCTCCTCGGCGTCCGTGCGGCCCGGGTGCCGGCCGAGCAGCACCTCGCCCAGCTCGGCCCGTACGTGGTCCGCTCCGGTCAGCCCCTCCTCCATGGGTGCGCGCAGGTCGTACGACTCGGCGGCGGCCGACTGCCTGCTGTCCACGAACACCGCGCACCGCGCGACCGCCTCGGAGTCCAGCTCCCTGGCGTCGGCCACGGACGCCCCGACCGCGTTGACGTGCGCGCCCGGTGTGAGGTCGGCGCCCGCCACGACGGGCTTCCTGGATGAGGTGACGGTGCAGACCAGGTCCGCGCCCTCCAGAGCGGCCGCGGCGGAGGGCATGACCTCGACGGGCACGTCGAGCCAGGTGGCGGCCCATTTCTGCAGGCCGGCCGCGCTGTTCGGGCTGAACACGCGGACCCGGCGCAGCGTCCGCACGGCGGCGAGGGCCTCCAAGTGGCTGCGGGCCTGCACGCCGGAGCCGATGAGGGCCAGGTCGCCCGCCTCCGGCCGGGCCAGCGCGTCCGTGGCCGCCGCCGACACGGCCGCGGTCCGCACGGCGGTCAGCTCGGCGGCGTCCATCAGGGCCAGCGGGTAACCGGTCTCCGGGTCGAACACGATCACCATGCCGACGTGCGCGGGCAGCCCCTTGGCGGGGTTGCCGGGCCGCAGTGAGATGGCCTTGATGCCGTACCCGGAGCCGGGGACGTGGCTGGGCATGGCGGCGAAGACGCCGTCGTCCGACTCCGGCCGCAGGATGGCGCGTAGCGGCTGCGTCACTTCCCCGGAGCTGTAGGCGCGCATGACGCCGGCCATGAGGCCGATCGCCTCTTCCACGGGCAGGGCCTTGCGCACGGCCTGGCCGTCGAGGAACAGCATGATCCTCTCCTTTGCGTACGTACGGGATCAGTCGGAGGCGACGAAGACGGACCAGACCATGCGGATCGGGCGGGTCCGCGAGATGAACTCCAGGTCGTAGGTCTCCACGGACGGCGCGGTGGTGAGCGCGAGGTCGATCGTGCCGCAGCTGACCGCCATGGCCGCGGCGCTGGTCGAACTCATGATCATCACCTTGCCGGGCGTGTAGTTCGGCGGCAGGAGTTGCGCGATGAGCGGGGCCGGGGCCGGGTGCGTGGCGATCGTCGGCTCGGCGGGCACGGTGTCGTGGCCGCGTGACTTGGCCAGCCCGTACAGCGGGGTGTCCATGATGAACGCGCCGCCCAGAGCCATCCGGGTGTCCATGTAGAACTCGTTGACGCACCGGTAGGCGTTGGCCACGACGAAGTGGGTGACCTTGCCGTCGAGCAGGGCCTGGGCCGCCTCCTCGTACGTGTCGTACAGGTCGATCCTGGGGTCGCCGGGGGCCTCGGCCACCCGCCACAGCATGGCGGCCGCCGTCTCGCTGCTCGTGCCCACGGGGCCGAGCGTTCCGATCGCCTCGAGCGGCGCGCGGCTGCGCGTGTCGACGTCCATCCAGCCGAGCAGTTCCATGTCGCCGGTCCGGTTCATGCCTTCGCCACCGCTTCTTCCGCCAGAGCCTGTTCGTCACTCCCGGTCTCCACCGGGGTGAGCCATCCGTGGGTGTCCTCCCGCTCGGCGCGTACGAGCCGGCCGTACAGCTGGGCGAGGCGGGTGGTGGACGGGCCCGGCGCGCCGGCGCCGACGGGCCGCCCGTTGATCTCGATCACCGGGGTGACGCCGATCCCGGTGCCGGTGAGGAAGACCTCGTCGGCCAGGAGCAGGTCGGCCGGGTGCAGCGGCGACTCCTCCGCGGGCATCCCCAGCCCGGCGGCCAGGGTGAGCACCGTGTCCCTGGTGATGCCGGGCAGGATGTCGGCGTCGGCGGGCGGGGTGGCCAGGCGGCCCCCGCGCACCGCGAAGACGTTGGCCGTGCTCGCCTCGGCGACCTGACCGGCCTCGTTCAGCAGGATCGCGTCGTCGTAGCCGGCGGCGCGGGCGTCCTCGACGGCCAGCGCGTTGTTGACGTAGCCGCCGGTCACCTTGGCCTGCACCGGCAGCGTGGCGCGGCCCGGCCGCCGCCACGAGCTGATCAGGCAGCGCACGCCGCCGGGCGGGCCGTAGTCGCCGAGCCGCGAGGCGACGATGGTGACGGCGTCGGACACGCCGCCCAGGCCCACGCCGGGCGGGGTGCCCGGCAGGAGGCCCAGCTTGTACGCCAGCGGGCGGACGTACACGTCTCCCCGGTCGCCGTTGCGGCGCAGCAGCTCGGCGGTCACGTCCGCCAGCTCGTCGGCCGTCAGCCCCGGATCGATGCGCAGCAGCCGGCACGAGCGCAGGAAGCGCCGGTAATGGTCGTGCACGCGGAACAGATGGGTTTGCGCGCCGTCGCGCGTGGCGTACGCCCTGATGCCCTCGAACACGCCGGTGCCGTAGTGCAGGCCCTGGGTGGTCGGCGGCAGGTGTACCTCGGAGAACGGCACGAACTCGCCGCCGTGGTAGACCCAGCGGCCGTGCAGGGGCCGCATCACCGCCTCCGGGCGGCCAGGGCGCGGGCGGCGCGCGCCTCACGCTCGTCCCGCGCGCCGAGCCGGCCGGACCGGCGGTCGACCACCCTGGCGGCCTTCCAGCTCACCATGGCGCCGGTGCTGGTGATGGCGCCCGGGTCGCCGAAGGAGACGACCAGCTCGGTGCCGAGCGTGTCGCGGCACTCCTCGCGGGCCAGGCGCAGGCCGGGGTCGTCGGCCCCGAGGTCGCCGTGGAGCAGCAGGCCGACGTGGTCGTCCGCCAGCACGATCTGGTAGTCCAGGCAGTTACGGACGTGCCGCAGGAGCAGGTCCTCCAGGTCGTAGCCGGTGATGCGGCGGCCGTTCACCTCGAGCTGGTCGCCGACGCGGCCGAGGACCTCCACGCGCGGCGCGGGGATGTCGG
Source organism: Nonomuraea sp. NPDC050786 (assembly GCF_040654115.1). Taxonomy (NCBI): domain Bacteria; kingdom Bacillati; phylum Actinomycetota; class Actinomycetes; order Streptosporangiales; family Streptosporangiaceae; genus Nonomuraea; species Nonomuraea sp. NPDC050786. The sequence continues at coordinate 144,534 of NZ_JBFAHJ010000006.1, read as the reverse complement.
CCCCCGGCGCGGCGGGGCTCATCCTGACCATGTCGCCGGTCCGGTAGCGGATCAGCGGCTTGGCGCCCTGGTACAGGTTGGTGACGACGAGCTCGCCCTGCCGCACGCCGTCCGGCCCCGGGGTGGCGGGGCGGGTGGTCTCCGGGTCGATGACCTCGTAGTAGTTGATCAGCGGCGCCGTGTAGAGGCCGCCGTCGGCGCCCGCGGCGGCCAGCACCGACGCCTCCTGCGAGGCGTACAGGGCGTTGTAGGCGCGGGCGCCCCACAGGGAGCCGATGTTGGCCAGCAGGCTGGGCGAGGCCAGCTCGCCGGTGAGCATGAACACCTCGATCGAGAAGTCCTCGCGCGGGTCGAGCCCGGCCTCCACCGCCCTCTTGGCCAGTGACAGCGCCATGCCGGGCGTGCAGAACATGCCCGTGATCGGCAGCAGCCGCATGACCTCCAGGGCCCGCTCGAAGCCGACCATCGGCGAGTGCGGCCACATCTTGGCCACGGCGAGGCCGAGGTTGCGGCAGACGTCGCCGAAGGTGTCGCCGGTGGCGTGCATCTCGCTGGGGCCGGAGACGCCGATCACCTGGGCGTCGCCGTACTGGTCGAAGACCGTGCCGTAGTAGGCGGTCAGCACGCTGTTGTTGTGCAGGGTGTCGACGTTGTCGCGGGGGCACGGCGTCGCGGCACCGGTCGTGCCGGTGGTCTCGTAGAAGATCCACGCCTCGTGCATCGGGCGCGACAGCAGGTCCAGGCCGGCGTCACGCAGGTCCTGTTTCGTGGTGAACGGCACGGTGGCCAGGTCGTCGCCCTCGGCCAGCCCGTCGAGCCTGGCACGGTAGAACGGCGAGCGGCTGCCGGCGTACGCGAGCGTCGCCCGCAGCCGCTCGGCCTGGTACTCGGCCAGGCGGGCGGCGTCCCAGCCGCCGGCCAGGAACTCGTCGTGCCGTTCGCGAAGGGACCTCGCCAGGTCGGCGAGCTCCGGATGATAGACGGTGAACATCGTTTTCCCTCACTCCTCGAGATCTGCGACGACCCAGTCGCTGATTTCGCGCCACTGCCGCACGGACTGCTGATGGAAGGGGTGGACCAGGTACCGCTGCAGGGCCGCCTCGTCGTCGACCAGGCCCATCACGACGAAGTCGTAGGCGATGTCGCGGTCGGAGACGTTCCTGCCGACCCGCCATTCGAGGAGGTCGCCCACCTGCGCGCCGACCTCGGCCGCCATGCGCTCGGCCCGGACGACACACTCGTCGTCCCAGGTGAACTGCGGCTTCAGCTTGAACAGCACGATGTGCCTGATCACGGTCGCTCACTCGCTTCCATCAGAAGACTGGGAACCGCCGCCTCGAGCCGCGCGGTGAGCTGGCGGACGGTCCTGCCGCGCGCGATCACGTGCCCGAGCCGGTCATACGCGCTGCGCGGCGGCGACACGCGCGTGCCCGGCTCGGCGGTGATCACGACGCTCTCCACGCCGGGCAGCAGCTCGGCCTGGCGCCATCCGCACGCCGTGCGCAGCACGCCGGCCCGCTCGGCGGTCAGGAAGCGCACGCCCGCGTATCCGCGGCGCCTGGTCGCGAGCGTCACCGGCATGCCCGCCGCGCCGCGGAGCTGCTGTTCGAGCAGGTCGAGGCCGTCCACGAGGCGGACCAGCTCGGGGATCATGCCACCTGCCAGGCGCGGGTTGATCTCGACGATCGCCACGCCGCCGGGCAGCAGCTTCACCTCGGTGTGGGTGGGCCCCTCCCGGACGCCGGCCGCGGCGAGCGCCGCCTGCGCGGCGGCGACCAGCGCCTCGCCCTCCAGGGGGTCGAGCGGAGCCGGGTAGACGTGCCCGGACTCCACGAAGTAGGGGTGGCCGGTCACCGACTTGGCCACGACGCCGACGCAGGTGGGCTCGCCACGGATGTGGAAGGTCTCGACGCTGTACTCGGGGCCCTCCAGGTACTCCTCCAGCAGGATCGCCCCGGCCGACGGCTGGCCGCGCACGTTCGTGCGTACCGACAGCACCTCGCCGGCGTGGGCGCGCACCTCCTCCTCGGTGGCGCAGAGCCGTACGTGCTCCGACCCCGAGCCGTCCACGGGCTTGGCCACGCATGGCAGCCCGACCGACGCGAGCGCGGCGGTGATCTGGTCCTCCTCGGTGACCACGGCGAACTTCGGCTGCGGCACCCCGGCCTCGGCCAGCACCCGGCGCAGCCTGCCCTTGTCGCGGCAGAGCCGCACGACCTCGGGCGGATTGCCGGGCAGGCCCAGCCCGGCCGCCAGCTCGGCCGCGGCGGCGACGTAGAAGTCGCTGGTGGTGGTCACGCCGCACAGCTCGCCCGCGTGACGCTCCACGGCGGCGCGGAGCGCGGCGGCGTCGTTGGTGTCGCAGCGCACCACCTCGGCCCCGGAGCCGTCCAGCCCGCGGTAGCGCTCGGGCCGGCCGGTGAAGAAGAGCGGCTCCAGCCCCAGGTCCCTGGCGGTCCGCAGCGCCATCATCCCGGTGCCGGTGGTGTTGGCCTCTATGAAGGCAAGGCAGCGGCCCATCTCGACTCCTTGCGTCTCGATCCTGGGAAGCAGTAAGACCAGCTGCGCACCGTCTCCGACGCGTCCACCTCCACGGGCGCGGCGGCGGCCGGAAGGTCGTGCAGCTCCTTCTCCAGCCAGTGCGTCTCGTCGTAGACGGTGGAGGCGTAGCGGTCGCCCCGGTCGGGCATGATGGCCACGATCCTGGTGCCGGGCGGCTCCGCGGCCGCCAGGTGGCGCAGCACCCGGTAGACCGAGCCGGAGGTGTTGCCGCCGAAGATCTGCTGCTCGGCGGCCAGGGCGAGGGTCGACTCGAACGCCTCGCGGTCGTTGAGCCAGTGCACCTCGTCGACGGCGGCGTGGTCGACGTTCTGCGGCACCAGGCTGTTGCCCAGGCCGCTCTGGAGGCGTCCCGGCAGGTCCGGCTGGCCGAAGATGACGCTGCCGACGCAGTCCACGCCCACCGTCCACAGGTCGGGCAGGCTCTCGCGCAGGGCCCTGGCGGTCCCGCACAGCGAGCCGCCGCTGCCCACCGCGCCGACCAGCACGTCCACGTGCCCGAGGTCGGCGATCAGCTCCGCCGCCAGCGAGCGGTAGGCGCGCGGGTTGTCCGGGTTGCTGTACTGCCGGGGCCAGAAGGAGCCGGGCAGCGTGTCCCGCAGCTCCGCCAGCCGCTCCAGCCGCGCGCTCTGCCAGCCCTGCGCGGTCATCCGCTCCACGATGTGCACCTGGCAGCCCAGCGCGCGCAGCTTGGCCAGGGTGATCGGGTCGATCCGGGGGTCGGTGACGATGTGCACCGGGTGCCCGAGCGCGGTGCCGACCAGGGCGACGCCGAGCGCCATCGTCCCGGACGAGCTCTCCACGACGGGCGCGCCGGGGGCCAGCTCCCCCGACTCGCGGGCGGCCAGGATGACCTGCCGCGCGACGCGGTCCTTCATCGCGAACGGGTTCTGCAGCTCGAGCTTGGCGTACGCCGCCGCGCCCGGCACCGCGAGCCTGACCAGCGGGGTGTGGCCGATGGCGGCGATCATGTTCGGGTGAAGCATCGAACCTCCTCGGGCACGGCGAGCGTGTGGTAGACGTGCGCGTGGCCGGCCAGCCGCACGCAGGCCCGCTTGGCGCGGTCGAGCTGGTCGGGGAAGCGCGGATCGGCGTCGTCGAGCAGCAACCCGACGACGGTGCCGCTGTGCGCGACCGCGATGCCGAGCCCGCCGACCGCCTCGCAGACGGCGCGCATCGGCTCGATCGTGCGTTTGGGGTTGAGCCGCTGGTTGAGCACGGCGCTGCGGGTGGCCACGCGGCCGATCTCCCTGGTGTCGCCCGCCGCCACGGCCACGACCAGGGTGTCCAGCAGCCGCTCGTACTCCCGCAGGTCGGCCGGGAGGAAGGGCTTGGGCAGGCGGTTGAAGGCGATGGTGTCGACCTTGCCGCCCTCGTCCACGCTGACGATCGTCATCGGCGGCAGGTGGCCCAGCCTGGCCAGCAGGCGGACCTCGCGGTGCAGGAAGGCGACGACGCCGTCGTACATGACGCCGTCGGTGGGCTCGATGGGGCGCAGCAGCGCTGCGATCTCGGCCGGGGCCGGCGTGGCGCCGACGGCCTCGCCGACCGCGCGGGCCGTGGCGACCAGGTCGGCGGACGAGCTGCTGAAGCCCTTGCCCTCGGGCAGGTCGCTCTCCACGGTCAGCACGCCGCCGCAGCGGGCGCCGCGCAGCTCGAGCACGCTCTTGGCGGCCCGGAGCGACTTCAGCTTGTGCGCGGGCCGTACCTCCACCTCGTCGGTGCCGAGGTCGAGGCTGAAGACGGCGCGGCTGGCGCGCGGGATGGGCAGGGTGACGAGGAAGTCGACGGATCCGGTGAGCCGTCCCTGCAGGAGCTCGCCGAAGGTGCCGTACGCCAGGCCGGTGCCGATCATGCCGGGTCCTCCAGTCCGAGCAGGGCGTTGACGCGGGCGGGGGCGCTCTCGGCGGCGTGGCGGCGGGCGGCCCACTCGTGTTCCAGGGCCGCCAGCTCGCCTTCCTGGTCGGCCAGCATGCGGTGGACCGCCTCCGGCGCCGTCGAGCCCGCCGAACGCTTGCGGCGCAGCTGGTCCTCCGGGGCCGACAGGCCGGACAGCAGCGCGGCGGGGTCTTTCAGCGGGTGCCCGTGCTCGCGGGCGATCTCCCCCAGCAGCTTCTCCTCCGCGATCCCGCCGCCGGAGGAGTCCGCGGTGGTGATGTACGTCCCCGCGACCACCTGGGCGGTCCGCCAGGGCACGCCCTCCTCCAGCGTGAGCCGGTTGGCCAGGGAGAAGCCCCCGAGGAACTCGCCCGTGCACCCGGCCAGCCCGCGTTCGGCGGGGAACCGCGTGTGCCGCAGGGCCAGCGCGAGCAGCCGCAGCGCGCTCTCGAGAGCCTGCGTGGCCGTGACGAGCTGCGCGCCGCCCTCCTTGGCCGCCTCCACCGTGTTGCTGTACGGGGTGCCGCGCTGGGCGGCGGACACGTCCACGTACCAGGACAGCAGGTGCGCGGTCTTGCCGCGGATGCGCTCGAAGATCGGGTAGTTCTTCTTCTGCGGCATCGCCGAGGAGATGCCGGCCAGCTCGTCGGGCAGCTCGATCAGGCCGTGCCGCCCTCCTGCCCACGTCATCAGGTCCGTCACGAACCGGTTCAGCCCGGTGGCGAAGGTCGCGCACTCGCCGGCCAGCTCCAGCAGCCAGGCGCGGGAGGCGACGCCGGTCAGGGCGTGCGTCACGGGCCCGGCGAAGCCGAGCAGCCCGGCCATGGACTCCCGGTCCCAGGGCAGCTCCTGCCCGGCCATGGCGCCGGACCCGAGCGGGCACCGGTCCATCCGGTCGTACGTCGCCAGCAGCCTGCGTGCGCTGTGCAGGAAGTGCTCCACCAGGGCGGTCACGTAGAAGCCCGGCGAGATGACCTGCGCCGCCTGCAGATGGGTGTAGCCCGGCATCGGCGCGTCGGTGTGCCCGGCCGCCAGCGCGTGCGCGGCGGCGGCGCAGGCCAGCAGCTCCGCGGCGATCCGCAGCACCCGCTCGCGGCCGAACATGAGCTGCGCGCACGCCTGCGCGTCGTTGCGGCTGCGGTCGACATGCCAGGCGGGGGCCGGGCTCGCCCGGCTGACCAGGCGTTCGATGCCGAACGAGAGATCGGACATGTTCTCGTGCGGATCGGCCATGAGCTCGCCGGGGCCGATCCCGTCGAGCGCGCGGGCGATCGCGCGGGTCTCGCCCTCGGCGAGGATGCCCATCCGCCGGTACTCGACGAGGAGCACCTTCTCGATGTGCAAATAGTGCGGCAGCAGGTGCCGCACGTCGTGGGAGAACTGCGGCTCGAGCACTTCCTCGTGCAGCAGGATCGCCGGGGCGCCGCCAATCCGGCCCGTCAGTCTAGCCATGCCGGAGAAGCTAGGCCCGTTACTTATCGGGCCGTTTTCGGGTGTTTATGAAATGGCCGCGATATGGCGCGGATAAACGCCGTCCCTAGCCTCCCGGTAAAGCCGAAGGAGGTGGGCTCGGGTGGACCGTGAAACCCTACAGGAGGCGTCCGCGCCGACACGCGTGCCGCGGTGGCACGGCCCGGCGGGTGAGGGCACGCGTACCGGGACGGGCGAGGTGACGGTGTCGCTGCGTCCCGGCCTGCTCTCCGCGGCCGGGGACCCGCTGCCCGCGGTGCTGCTGGCCGTGCATGCCAGGGTGCTCGCGACGCTGGCGGGCGAGACCCGCGTGGTCACCCGGTGCCGGGAGGCCGGTACGGCGGTGACGTGCCAGGTGGACGTGCGCGACGGCTCGTGGGAGGAGCTGATCGCCGCGGCCGGCCAGGCGCTCTCCTCGGCCACGGACCCGGTGGCGGTCGCGGACCCGGCGGCGGTCGCGGACCCGGCGGCGGTCGCGGACCCGGCGGCGGTCGTGGAGACGGCGGCGGTCGTGGAGACGGTGCTCGATCTGAGCGGTTCGCCCGATGGCGCGGACGCCGTGCTGTGCGTAAGCGTGGACGTGCCGGGCGAGCGGATCCGGCTGCGCTACCGCCGCGACGCCATGGACGAGGCGCACGCCGGCCGGATCGGCGGCTACTACCGGCGCGCGCTGGAGCTGCTGGCCGGCGATCCTGCCGCCGCGCACGGCGGGCAGGGCCTGCTGTCGGAGGCGGAGCTGCGCCATCAGCTCGACGTCCTGGCCGGCGCGCCCCGCGAGCTGCCCGGCCGCCGCTTCCATGAGCTGCTCGAGGAGCGCGTACGCCGCCACCCCGGCGAGGTGGCCGCCGAGTGCGGGACCACCACCTGGACCTATGCCGAGCTGAACGCCCGCGCCAACCGCGTCGCCTGGACCCTCCTCGACCGCGGCCTGGCCGCCGAGGACGTGGTGGCCGTGATCGGCGAGCGCGACCTCGACTGGATGGCCGCCGTGATCGGCGTGCTCAAGGCCGGCGGCGTGTACCTGCCGGTGGAGCCGCACTTCCCCGCGGACCGCGTGACGGCGATGCTGGAGCGCTCCTCCTGCCGCCACGTCCTGGCCCCTGGCCCGGTCGCGGGCGGGCGGCCGGCGATCACGTACGCGGAGTGCCAGGCCGCCTCCCGCGACGGCGACCCCGGGGTCCCGGTGGCGGCGGAGCAGGCGGCCTACATCTACTTCACCTCGGGCTCCACCGGGCAGCCGAAGGGCGCCGTGTGCGAGCACGCGGGCATGCTCAACCACCTCTACGCCAAGATCGACGACCTGGGGATCGGCCCCGGTCAGGTGGTCGCGCAGACCGCGCCGCAGTGCTTCGACATCTCGCTGTGGCAGCTCCTGGCCGCCCCGCTGGCGGGCGGGCGCACGCTGATCGTCGAGCAGGACGTGATCCTCGACGTGCGCCGCTTCGCCGCCACCCTGTCCGAGCGCCGCGTCAACGTCGTGCAGCTCGTGCCGTCGTACCTGGAGGCCGTGCTCACGCACCTGGACGACGAGCCGCGTGAGCTGCCGGACCTGCGCCACATCTCGGTCACCGGCGAGGCCGTGAAGAAGGAGCTGCTGAGCCGCTGGTTCGCCCGCTTCCCCGGGGCCGGGGTGCTCAACGCGTACGGGCTGACCGAGACGCACGACGACACCAACCACGAGCTGCTGCGCGAGCCCCCCGACGGAGACAGCGTGCCGATCGGCGCGCCGATCCGCGGAGCGCGCGTCTATGTGCTGGACGAGGCGGACCGGCCCGTGCCGCTCGGCTCGCCCGGCGAGATCGTCTTCTCGGGCCGCTGCGTGGCGCGCTGCTACGTGGGCGACCCGGAGCGGACGCGGCTGGCCTTCACCGAGGACCCGCACCGGCCGGGGGAGCGCCTGTACCGGTCGGGGGACTTCGGCTACTGGCGGCCGGACGGCAAGCTGGCCTTCCTGGGCCGCAGGGACGGGCAGGTCAAGATCCGGGGGCACCGGATCGAGCTGGGCGAGGTCGAGAACGCGCTGGCGGGCGTCCCCGGGGTACGCGACGCCGCGGTGGTCGTGGCGGAGACCGCGGACAGCGGGCGGCAGCTCGTCGCCTTCTACACGGCCGACCCGCCGGTCCCCGAGGGCGCGGTGCGGGAGGCGCTGGGCGTGAGGCTGCCGGCGTACATGGTGCCCGCTCGGGCGCGCTGGATGGCGGCGCTGCCGCTGACCGGCAACGGCAAGATCGACAAGCGGCGGCTGGCCGGGCCGGCGCGGGAGCTGTGGAGCGAGACGTCGTCGTACGAGCCGCCCGCGACGGACACCGAGCGGCGCCTGGCCGCCGCCTGGGCCCGGGTCCTGCGCCTCCCCGAGGACCGGATCGGCCGCGGCGACGACTTCTTCGCCCTGGGCGGCACCTCGCTGTCGGCGATCGGCTTCCTGGCCAGGCTCGGCACGCAGGCCACCCCCCGGACGCTGGCCGAGCACCCCACGCTGGCCGATTTCGCAGCATTCATCGACGGAGGTAGCCACGACATGCCCGACCCCGTACTCATCCCCGGGCGCCCTGCCCCGCCCTCCACCTCGCCGCCCACCACGGAGAGACCGCTCGTGCTGACCGCGCCTCCCGGGGCGGACGCCGGCTGGCTGCGGGAGCGGGACCCGGCCGCGCTGGCCGCCGAGCACGGCGCGGTGATCGTCCGCGGCCTCGGCATGAACGGGCCCGGCGACCTGCGGCGGGTGGCGGCCGAGCTACTCGGCGAGCCGGTGGCCGAGCGGGAGGGGTTCGCCCCCCGCCACGACCACGGCGGCGGCGTCTACTCCTCCTCCCTGTGGCCGCCTGACCAGCCGATGTGCATGCACCACGAGCTGAGCCACCTGGCCGAGCCGCCCCGGCTGCTGCTGTTCGGCTGCGTCACGGCGCCCGAGCGCGGGGGGATCACCGCGCTGGCCGACGCCGGGGCCGTACTCGACCGGCTGCCCGGCGAGCTGGCCGACCGGTTCGAGCGGGAGGGCTGGGTGCTGACCCGGCACTACGGCGACGACATCGGGGTGCCCTGGCAGGACGCGTTCGGCACCGGCGACCCGGCCGTCGTGGAGGCCTACTGCCGGGCCCAGGGCATCGAGGCCGAGTGGCGCGACGGCGGGCTGTCCACCCGGCAGCGCAGGCCGGCCGTGATCACCCACCCGGTCACCGGGCGGCGCTGCTGGTTCAACCAGGTCGCCTTCCTCAACGCCTGGACGATGAGCCCCGAGGTCCGCGACTACCTCATCGAGGTCTACGGCCCCGACCGCCTGCCGTTCAACACCTTCTACGGCGACGGCGCCCCCATCGGCCCCGAGGAGGTGGAGCTCATCAACAAGGCGTACGAGATCTGCACGGTACGTGAGCCCTGGCGGAGCGGCGACCTGATGATCGTCGACAACCTCCGCACGGCCCACAGCCGCGAGCCCTACGACGGCACGCGCGAGGTCCTGGTGGCCATGGGCGCCCCCACGGCGGTGACCCGATGAGCGCCGGCGGGATCGTCGTCGAGGGGCTGACCAAGCGCTTCGGCGAGGTGGCCGCGCTCAAGGGCGTGGACCTCGACGTGCCGCCCGGGACGGTCCTCGGCCTGCTCGGCCCCAACGGCGCGGGCAAGACCACCATCGTCAGGATCCTGTCCACCCTGGAGCGCCCCACTTCCGGCCGGGCCCTGGTGGGCGGGCACGACGTCGTGCGCGACCCCCAGCGCGTACGCGAGGTCATCGCGGTCGTCGGCCAGTACGCCACGATCGACGACGGCATCTCGGGCCGCGAGAACCTCTACATGCTGGCCCGGCTGCGCGGCGAGAGCCCCCGCCGGGCCAGGGCCCGCGCCGACGAGATGCTGGAGCTGTTCGGCCTCGACGCCTCCGGCGGGCGCACGGCCAAGGGCTACTCCGGCGGCATGCGGCGCCGCCTCGACCTGGCCGCCAGCCTGATCGGCCGCCCGGAGATCCTCTACCTCGACGAGCCGTCCACCGGGCTCGACCCCCGCAGCCGCAAGGAGCTGTGGGACATCATCCGCACGATGACCGACGACGGCATGACCCTGCTGCTCACCACCCAGCACATGGAGGAGGCGGAGGTGCTGGCCGACGACGTGGTCGTCGTGGACCACGGCCAGGTCATCGCCCGCGGCACCCCCAAGGAGCTGCGCTCCCGCGTCGGCGGCCAGCTCCTGTACGTCCAGGCGGCGCTCGGCGACCTGGCCGAGGCCAGGGCCGCGCTGGTGGCCGCCGGGCTGACCCCGGTCGCCGGGCCGCCCGACACGTCCGGGGAGGACGTCCTGCACATGGCGCTGGCCCGCGACGAGGACCTGACCTCCGCGCTGCGCGCCCTGGGCGGCAGCGACGTCACGGTCACCGGGTTCGGCACCCGCACACCCAGCCTCGACGAGGTCTTCCTCGCACTGACCAGGGAGGACGCATGAGCCGCCGGCCACTGCCGCACGCGTTCCGCGACGCCGCCGTGATGGCGCGGCGGAACCTCGTCCAGATCAAGGGCGACCCCGGGCTGCTGCTCGACGCCACCCTGACCCCTGTGATCATCTCCGTGATCTTCGTCGCCGTCTTCGGCGCGGCGATCGCGGGGAACGTGACGAACTACGCCCAGTACTTCATCCCGGGCATCATGGCCATCAACCTGATGATCATCTCCAGGACCACGGGCGTCGGGATGTCCGTGGACTTCAACTCGGGGGTCGTCGACCGGTTCCGGTCGCTGCCCATCTCCAGGTCGGCGGTGCTGACGGGCCGGGTCATCGCCGACAGCCTGCGCATGCTGCTCAGCCTGGTCGTCATCATCGCCTGCTCGACGCTCTTCGGGTTCCGGCTGCTCGGCGGCCCGGTGGGCACGCTCGGCGCGATCGCGCTGCTCATGGGCTTCGGGATCGCCATGTCCTGGATCGCCGTGTTCATCGGCGTCTCCGTCCGCAGCATCACGACCGTCTCGACGGTGACCTCCCTGTGGGTGCTGCCCTTCCAGTTCGGCAGCTCGGCGTTCGTGCCGACCGAGGGCATGCCCGCGTGGCTGCGCGCCTTCGCCGACATCAACCCCATCACGCTGGTCGTCGACGCCTCCCGGGGCCTGCTCGACGGCCATGCCAGCTCCCAGTCGATCACCGGCGCCATCGCCTGGATCAGCGCGATTCTCGTGGTGTTCGCCCCGATGTCCGTCGGACGGTTCTACCGCCGCCGCGCGTGACGCTTCACCCCGGCAAGTCAAGACACGAGAACGGATGGTTCCTCATGCTCAAGAAAGTTGTCATCGTTGGTGGCGGAACTGCTGGCTGGATGACGGCCGCGTATTTGCGGGCGGCATTCGGGAGCAGCATCGCGGTCACCGTGGTCGAGTCGAAGAGAATCGCGCCGATCGGTGTGGGTGAGGCCACTTTCAGCACGGTCCGGCATTTCTTCGGCTTTCTCGGGCTGCGCGAGCAGGACTGGATGCCGCGGTGCAACGCGACGTACAAGCTCGGCATCAGGTTCGAGAACTGGCGCGAGCCCGGCCACTACTTCTACCACCCGTTCGAGCGGCTGCGGATCGTCGACGGCTTCCCGCTGACGGACTGGTGGGTGCAGAAGCGGCCCGGCGACCGGTTCGACCGCGACGCGTTCCTCATGGCGGCCATCTGCGACGCCGAGCGCTCCCCCCGCTACATGGACGGGCGGCTGTTCGAGCAGGACTACGTGGAGGGCGCCGAGCCGGAGAGCACGCGGACGACGCTGTCGGAGCAGGCCACGCAGTTCCCGTACGCCTACCACTTCGACGCGGCGCTGCTGGCCGGGTTCCTGGCCGAGCACGCCAAGGAGCGCGGGGCCGTCCAGATCCTCGACGACGTCCTGGACGTGGGCCGCGACCAGCGCGGCTGGATCACCCATGTCCAGACGCGCGAGCACGGGCAGGTCGAGGGTGACCTGTTCGTCGACTGCACCGGCTTCCGCGGCCTGCTCATCAACCAGGCGCTGGAGGAGCCGTTCATCTCCTTCCAGGAGAACCTGCCGAACGACAGCGCGGTCGCGCTGCGCGTGCCGGTGGACATGGACAAGCGCGGGCTGCGGCCCTGCACCACGGCCACGGCGCAGGAGGCCGGCTGGATCTGGACGATCCCGCTGTTCGGCCGCATCGGCACCGGCTACGTGTACGCCAGCGACTACTGCTCGCCCGAGGAGGCCGAGCGCACGCTGCGGGAGTTCGTCGGGCCCGAGGCGGAGGACATGGAGGCCAACCACATCAAAATGCGCATCGGCCGCACCCGCCGCCCCTGGGTGAACAACTGCGTGGCCATCGGCCTGTCCGGCGGCTTCGTCGAGCCGCTCGAGTCGACCGGGATCTTCTTCATCCAGCACGGCATCGAGCAGCTCGTCAAGCACTTCCCGGCCGCCGACTGGGACCCGGTGCTGCGCGACTCCTACAACCGGTCGGTGACGGAGGCCATCGACGGGGTGCGCGAGTTCCTGGTGCTGCACTACCGGGGCGCCGCGCGCAACGACAACCAGTACTGGCGCGACGCCAAGACCCGGGCGGTCCCCGACGGGTTCACCGAGCGGCTGGAGCAGTGGCAGTCGAAGCTGCCCACGGACTCCTCGATCTACCCGCACTACCACGGCTTCGAGTCGTACTCGTACCTCGCGGTGCTGCTCGGCCTCGGCGGGGTGGACGTCAAGCCGGCCCCGGCGCTGGCGCTCATGGACGGCACGGCGGCCGACAAGGAGTTCCAGCTCATCAGGGACCAGTCCAAGTACCTGCTCAGCAAGCTGCCCAGTCAGTACGAATACCTGGCCCAGATGCACTGATGGCCATGGGAACCCTGCTCGCCACCCTGCTCGTAGCCGTCGCGGTGGTCATCGTCGTGCTCGCCGCGCGGCTGGTGGCCCGCCTGACCCGCCAGCCGGCGGTGGTCGTCGAGATCGCCTTCTGTCTGGCCTCCGGCTGGCTCCTGCTGCCCCGCCTGGCGGAGCTCGGCCCGCGGCCGGACTGGGGACTGCTCGGCCAGGCCGGGCACCTGGGCCTGGCGCTGTTCCTGGTGGGTACGGCGCACGGGATGCGCGCGGGCCTCGACCGCCGGCTCGTCCGCACCGTCACGTTCCTGTCGGCGGGCTCGGCCGCCGTGCCGCTGGCCGCCGGCGGGCTGGTGGCATGGTGGCTGATCGCCGCCGGGGACCCGGCGCTGCGCGGCGGGGCGCCGGCGGTCGCGTTCACGCTCATGGTCGCGGTCGCGCTCACGGTCACCGCGGTGCCGGTCCTGGCGGGGATCCTGCGGGACCGCCGCATGGACCACACCGTGGACGGGCGGCTGGCGCTGCTGAGCGCGTCGTGCATCGACGTCCTGACCTGGGTGCTGCTCGCGGTGGCGGTCGGGATGGCCTCCGGCGGCGGCCCGGCCGCCGCCCTGACCGTGCTGGCGGCGGGCGCGGTCGCGGCGCTGCTGCTGCGGCGCGTGGTGCCGCGCTCGCTGGCGGGCAGGTTCCCGCGGGCGGTGCCGGTCGTGGTGGGCGCCGCCGCGTGGGCGGCGGCCACGGCGACCGGCCGGTTCGGCCTCACCGAGGTCTTCGGCGCGGTGCTCGTCGGCCTGTCGCTGCCCGCGGAGGAGCGTCCCGGCCCGTGGACGAGAGTGGCGGAGGTGCTGGGCCGCACCGGCCGCACGATGTTGCCGGTGCTCTTCGTCACCACCGGCGTCGCGCTGACCTCCGGTCCCGAGGCCGTCCTGCCCTGGCAGGCGGCGCTGGTGGTCACGGCCGTGGCCGTCGCGGCCAAGGTGGGCGGCAGCTACGCCGGTGCGCGCCTCGGCGGCCGGTCGCCGGCCTCCGGCGCGCGGATCGCCGTTCTCATGAACACGAGAGGTCTGACGGAGATCGTCATCCTGCAGGCCGGCTACGGCGCCGGCCTGCTGTCGCCGGGGCTGTACCTGGCGTTTCTCTGCATGGCCCTGATCACGACCGGGCTCAGCGGCCTGATGCTGAACGCGGCCGATCGATACGTGCCGATCGCGAAGGATGATCCCATGGCAGCGAACATCACACTGGCGGCGAGGTGGTGACCACATGACCGTGCTGCGAGGTGATGCCACCACCATGACGGCCGGGGACCCCGCCTCCCTGCCCGGCCGCTTCCGAGGCTTCATGGCCGGCTTCCCGAGCGGGGTGGCGATCGTCACCACGACGGACCGGCGGGGCAAGCAGTGGGGCATGACCTGCTCGGCGGTGTGCAGTGCCAGCGTGGACCCGCCGACCCTGATCGTGGGGATCAGGGCGGCGAGCCCGACGCTGCAGGCGCTGCTCGACAGCGGCCGTTTCGCCGTCAACCTGCTGCACGAGCGGGCCAGGGAGACGGCCGAGCTGTTCGCCTCCGCGGACCCCGACCGTTTCGACCTGGTGGCGTGGGAGCACGACAGCGGGTACGGCGGACCGCACCTGTACGAGGCGGCGCACTCGGTGGCGGACTGCCGGGTGAGCCAGAGCGTGCTGGTCGGGCCGCAGCGCATGGTGTTCGGCGAGCCGTTCCGCATCTCCACGCTCGCCGAGACCAGGCCCCTGCTGTACGGCCTGCGCCGCTACGGCCGCTGGTCGGCCCACGGCTGACCCATGGAGACACGAGGGGCGCCGGGGACCTTCCCCGGCGCCCCTTCCTCATGCCGTCAGGGAGCCGGCCGCCTTCAGCAGGTCGTCGCGGATGGCACCTACCATCGGCGGGCAGTCGTGGATGAAGAAGTGGTCACCCGGGTGGACGTGGAAGGCGAACCCCGCCACCGCGTGCTCCCGCCACCGCTCGACCTCGGCGGGAGGGGCGCTCGGGTCGTGCTCGCCGGCGAACGCCGTCAGCGGGACCGGCAGCCGCACCCCCTCGCGCACCGACGAGTCCTCCGACAGCCGGAAGTCCGCCCTGATGGCGGGCAGCAGCAGATCCACCAGGTCGCGGTCCTCGAAGAACTCCGGCGGCGTGCCGTTCATGCCGCGCAGCTTCTCGATGAACTGCTCGTCCGACAGCTCCCCCGCCCGGCGCGCGGGCGGGATGGGCTTGGGGCCGCAGCCCGAGACGTACAGGTGGGCGGGCATCCGCGCGCCCTCCGCGCACAGCCGCCTGGCCAGCTCGAACGCGACCAGCCCGCCCATGCTGTGGCCGTAGATCGCGTACGGCTTGGTCATGGTCGGCGCGAGCCCTTCGAGCAGCGCGGGGACGAGGTCGGACAGCCGGGACACCGGCTGCTCGGTGATGCGGTCCTCCCGTCCCGGCAGCAGGATCGGGCACACCTCGACCCCCTCGCCCAGCAGCGCGGGCCAGCCGTCGAAGATCCGCGTCCCGCCGCCCGCGTACGGCAGGCAGTAGAGCCTGACGCTCGCGGCGGGGTTGCGGTGGCGCCAGGAGATCCAGCGTGGTCCGTTCATCGGTTTCTCCTCGGGTTCTTTTCCGGTGAAATGCCGCCGATAATGAGCGGAAATCGGAGGCGGTTAGATTCGTTTCCGTGCCGGTGATAAGCGATCCGCTCCAGTACAACGCGGAAAACGTCTATGTCGATTTGCGAGCGACTTTCGGCCGCCGCCTCTATCTGAAATGCGAAGGATTCAACTTCGCCGGATCCGTCAAATTGAAGGCGGCCGCCGAGATGGTGGGGGCCGCCGAACGGTCGGGGCGGCTGCTGCCCGGCTCGACCCTGGTGGAGTCCTCCTCCGGGAACCTGGGCCTGGCGCTGAGCATCGTGGCGGCCAGCAAGGGATACGGCTTCGTCTGCGTGACCGACACCCGCTGCAACGCGCCGGTGCGCGCGATGATGGAGCTGTACGGCGCGCGCGTACATGTGATCACGACCCCCGACCCGGTGACCGGGTTCCTGGGGGCGCGGATCGACTACGTACGGAGTCTGTGCGCGCAGGACGAGCGCTACGTCTGGCTCGACCAGTACTCCAACCCCGGCAACTGGCGGGCCCACTACCTCAGGACGGCCCCGGCCCTGGCCGCCGACTTCCCCGACCTCGATGTGCTCTTCGTCGGCGCGGGCACGACCGGGACGCTCATGGGCTGCGCCCGCTACTTCCGCGAGCACCGGCCGAAGGTGTGCGTGGTGGCCGTGGACGCGGAGGGGTCCTCGGCCTTCGGCCGCCCCGCGCAGCCCCGGCTGATCCCGGGCCTCGGCACCAGCGTGCGCCCGCCCCTGCTCGACGAGTCGTACGTCGACGACGTCGTGCACGTGAGCGAGCCGGACACCATCCGCGCCTGCCACCGGATGGCCGCCGACGGCTTCCTGTTCGGCGGCTCGACGGGTACCGTCGCCAGCGGCGCCCTGCGGTGGCTCGCCGAGCACCGCCCGGGGAAGGAGGTGACCGCCCTGGCCATCGCACCCGACCTGGGAGAACGCTACATGGACACCATTTACTCGAAGGCGTGGCTGAACCACCACTACGCCGGCGAGGAATGGCTGCCCCCTCATTGGAAGCTCGACCACCTCGCCGAGCCGGCCCCGTCCATCCCCACCGTGTGAAAAGGGACGATCGTCATGACCAATCCTTTCGAGAACAACGACGCCGACTACTACGTGCTGACGAACGACGAGGGCCAGCACTCGCTGTGGCCGTCGTTCATCGAGATCCCCGCCGGGTGGAACAGCGTCCACGGCGCCGACAGCCGGCAGAACTGCCTGGACTACATCGAGGCCAACTGGACCGACATGCGGCCGAAGAGCCTGGTGAACGTCATGGAGAACGCCGGGAGCTGATGGGCGGTGAGGGCGGGCGGGCCTGCTGCCCGCCCGCTTTTTCGCGCCGGGCACGCTAGCCTCGGACCTCTACGGGGCGGGGCACGTCGGCGTACACATAGTGGCCCTTCTCCTGGGCGTACTCGGCGAACAGGCCGGGCGTGCGGTAGAGCGGCTCGTCGCCGGCCGTCGACAGCACGAGAAAGCCCGCCTCGCGCAGTTCCTCCAGCAGGTCCTCGGCCTCCTCGGGGCCGCAGCCGAACAGCCGGGCGGCCCTCCACGGTGTCACCTCGGGGAAGTCCAGGCCGCCCAGCCGGTGCAGCGCCATCGCGGGGCCCGGCCGCAGCTCGCGGTAGCTGAGCGCGATCCGCTCCCGCATGTCCCAGACGCCGTGGCTGATCTCGCCCAGCCGGCCGCCGCGCCGCTCCAGCCTGCCGATCAGGTCCTTGGGCGTCCAGTGGCCCCGCGAGCCCAGCCGCATGGCCGCGCCCCACAGGGCCAGGGGCAGGTGGTCGCAGAGCTCGGCCACCCGCTCGAGCGCGCCGGGCTCCTCACCGGCCCGCTGCTCGGCGCCCATGAGGTTGCGCAGCAGGTCGGCCGAGTCCGCCGTCCCCAGCGGCGTCACGTGCGCCTGCACGCTGCCGTACGCGTCGGGCAGGCTGCGACCGGTGATGATGACGCAGCAGCTGCCGCTGCCGGGGACGAGGGGGCGTACCTGGGCGGCGCTCCTGACGTTGTCGAGCAGGAGCAGCGTCTGGCGGCCGTCCAGCAGGCTGTTGTAGAGCGGCACCTGCTCGTCCACCCGCGCCGGGATCTCCGACGGCGCCACGCCGAGGTCGCGCAGCAACCGGCTCAGCACCGCCGACGGCTCGGCGGCGAGGTAGTCGGAGTCCCAGCCGCGCAGGTCGGCGAAGAGCCGCCCGTCAGGGAAGTACTCGGCCGCGCGGTGCGCCCACTGCAGCGCCAGCGCGGTCTTGCCGACGCCCGCCATGCCCGTGAGCACGCCGACGGCGGGCAGCCCGCCGCGCCCGCGCAGCTCGAGCAGCCCGTCGAGCGCGTCCAGCTCGGCCTTCCTGCCGGCGAAGTACGGCGGCGCGGGCGGCAGTTGGGCGGGCACCAGCCCGGTCCACACGGTCGTGGCCGGTTTGGCGCCGCCCTCGGAGAGCCCGGGGTCGTCGTTGAGTATCGCCGCCTGCATGTCGCGGAGGATCGGGCCGGGCTCGAGGCCCAGCTCGTCCACCAGGCGGCGGCGTCCCTCGTTGAAGACCTCCAGGGCCTCGCGGCGCCCCCCGACCCGGTAATGGGCCAGCATGAGCGCCGCCCGTGCCCGCTCCCGCAAGGGGTGCTCCCTGACCAGGGCGGCCAGCTCGGGCACGAGGTCGGTGTGCCGTCCCAGCTCGGCCTTGCGCGCGAGGCACTCCTCGGTGGCGGTCAGCCGCCGCTCCTCGAGCTGGAGTGCCTTGGCGGCCAGGATGCCGCTCGGCACGCCGGCCAGCGCGTCGCCGCGCCACAGTTTGAGCGCCTGTTCCAGCAGGGCGCCCGCCACGGACGTACGCCCTTCGCGCAGCGCGGACTGCGCCTGCCCGGTCAGCCGGGCGAACTCTTCATGATCGATCCGGCAACCAGCCGAATTCAGCTTGTATCCGGGTGAGACGGTGGAGATCACGTTGGGGAATCCCGCCGCGGCGAACATCTTGCGCAGGGCGGTGACGCAGATCGCGATCTGGGTACGCCGGGTCACGGGCGGATCGTCGTCCCAGATGGCTTCCACCAGGGTGTCGACGGATACCACGCAGTCCGGAGCGAGGAGGAGCATCGCCAGGACGACGCGCTGGCGCGGGCTGCTGACGGGGAGCTGGCGGCCGTCGGCCACCACTTCCAGGGGGCCGAGAAGCCTGAACTCTAGCGATTTCTGGGTGTTTCCAGACAACTCACTCACGAATTCCATCGTCAGCCCCGCCCTTCGCGGGTCCCTCGTCACGACGGCAGGATCTCGATGGGATCTCGGCAGTGAGCCGTCCGTCGACCGCTCAGCTCACGGTCGGTGCCGGGTTCCCGTCAGGCTCCGGCGGCGTCGAGGCGGGCGAGCTGCTCCTCAGTGAGCTTGACGTCGAGCGCCGGCAGCGCCGCCTCGTACTGCTGGAGCGTGCGCGGCCCGATCAGCGGCACGATCGCCGGCGAGGTCTGGTGCAGCAGCCAGGCGAGGACCAGCGCGTTCGGGGTGACGCCGGTCTCGGCGGCCACCTCGGCGGCGACGGCGAGCCGGGCCTCGGCGTCCGGGCCCTGGTAAGGGTCCATCGCCCCGTGGCCCGCGCGCTTGGCGGGGTCATCGTAGATGCCCTTGAGGATCGGCGAATAGGCGACCAGGGTCAGGTCGTCGTGTGCCTCCAGGTAGTCGAGCTGCTCGTCGTCCACGATGGACGCGTGCCGGAGCCCGGCCCGGCGCCGCAGGTAGGAGTGCTGCTGCTGGAGCGCCACCGGCGCCGGCCAGCCGTGCTGGGCGCACAACTGGCGGATCCGCTCCAGCCGCCAGGTCCGTACGTTGGACCAGCCGATGTAGCGGGCCTTCCCCGCCTGGACGATGCCGGCCAGCGCCTCCAGCGTCTCCTCCAAGGGCGTGGCGCGATCGTCGACGTGCACGTAGTACAGGTCGACATGGTCGGTGCCGAGCCGGCGCAGGCTGCCGTCGATGGCCTCCCGCAGGGTCTTCGCCCCGGCCCCGACGAACGTCCGGTAGGCGGCGTCCCAGTCCGGCCGGCCGTCGGACCAGACCGCGTCCAGGTCGCGTACCACGGCGCTGCCCTTGGTCGCGAGGAACACCTGCTCGCGCCGGCCGGTCCTGGCCAGCCAGCGGCCCAGCAGTTCCTCGCTCTCGCCGCCGTGGCTGCCCCGGCGCTCCCACCAGCAGTAGCAGTCGGCGGTGTCGAGGAAGTTGCCGCCGGCCTCGAGGTACCGGTCGAGGATCGTGACGGCTTCGTCCTCCGGCGTCACCGTCCCCATGATCATGCACCCCAGTGCGAGCCGGCTGACCTGCTCGCCCGTACGGCCAAGCTGCACGGTTCTCATGTGATGTGCTCCTTTCTCGGTGCCGCCGAGGCTAGGAGGTCGAGCGCGCTCCAGGTCAAGGGATCGAGCGCCGCAGGAGTACGCGGCGCGCCTGTGATGTCCGGCACCGCGGCGCGCCCGGTGCGCCGCCGCCCCCTCGACCTGCGGTTCCGGAAGCAGAACGTCCGGAACGGACTCTACGGTGGCGACATGACCAACAGCGACTACTGGTGGGAACCACCCCTCGCCGGCACCGAGGCCGAACACCTCGTCGGTGCGCTCGACCGCCTGCGCACGACGTTCCGCTGGAAGACCGACAACCTTGACGCGGCCGGGCTGCGGACCCGCATCGGGGCCTCCCCGCTCACGCTGGGCAGCCTGCTCAAGCATCTCGCGCGCGCCGAGGATCAGATGTTCAGCACCAAGCTCAGCGGCGCGCCGATGGGCGCGCCGTGGGACGGCGCGGACTGGGCCGCCGACCCCGACTGGGACTTCAACTCGGCCGCCGACGACACCCCCGAGGACCTTTACGCGCTCTGGGACGCCACCGTGGAGCGGTCGCGGGCGAAGCTCGACGCGGCCCTGGCCTCCGGCGGGCTCGACCAGCTCGTCCACCTCACCTACTTCGACGGGCGCCACTTCAGCCTGCGCCGGCTGCTCTGCGACCTGATCGAGGAGTACGGGCGGCACACCGGACATGCCGACCTGCTCCGCGAGGCCGTGGACGGGCTCGTCGGCGAGGACCCTCCGCCTGGATGGCAGCCGAAGTCCAACCGCCCATGAAGGTCGAGCACCGCCCGCGCGTCCCCGCCGTCGCGCGCTGATACGCCGTGGCAGCGGGAACCGGCCGATGGGTCAGTTCTGTTCTCCTTGCAGCCAGGTGGAGCTCATGAGGAGACGGCGACGGGGCGGCCGAAGGTCAGCGGGTCGTCGAGGTGGTCGACGATGAAGGCGGCCAGGTCGGCGCGGGAGGTCCGGGCGCCGAGGCGCTCGGACGCTCCGAGGGAGACGCGCGGGCGGCCGGTGCCCGGCCTGTCGGTCAGGCCGGTCGGCCGCACGGCCGTCCAGCTGAGGCTGGTCCCGGCGAGCAGTTGCTCCATGCGGTTCATGTCGGCGTACGGGTGGCGCATGACGTGGTGCAGGACGCGGCCGAAGAGGCGGACGGCGGGTCCGGCGTCGGCGGGGGTGGCCAGGCCGGCCGAAGAGATCACGACGAGCCGGGCGGCCGGGGGCAGCGCCGCGATGATCGCGGCCGTGCCGGCCGAGTAGAGGGTGGTCGGGCCGCGACCGGTCGAGCCGAGGGCGGAGACTACGACGTCGTGCCCGGCCAGCGCCTCGCGTAACCGGGCGGGGTCCATCGCGTCGGCGGCGCGGCGCGTGAGTTCGGGGTGGTCGAGGCCGAGGGCTTCGGGGTGGCGGGCGACGGCGGTGACCGCATGTCCGGCCGCCAGGGCGCGTTCGACGATGAGGCGTCCGGTGCGCCCGGTGGCGGCGACGACGGCGAGCGAGGTCATGTGGGCGTCTTCCGTGCGCGTTCAGGCGTGGGCGGCGGCGGGCTTGCTGGCAGGCTGGAACTTGAAGGAGATGGCTTCCATGACCGCCTGGTGCTTGGTGTTCTGGAAGGCGGCGATCTTCCACTCGCCGTCCGCCTGGCGGGTCAGGGTGTAGGTCTGGATCTTGTGGAGCTTGCCGGGCCTGCCCTTGTAGGTGTCGCCACGGGTGACGACCAGGGCGGTGTCGGGGCCGGTGAAGCGGATGCTGACGGTCCGGCCGGCCAGCTTGGTGCCCTTGACGAAGCTGTCGAACAGCGCCTGGTGGGCGTCGCCGATCTCCTGGGCGCCGACGTAGAGGGTGCCGACGTAGGTGATGTAGGTGGCGTCGGCGGTGAACAGCGCGCCGTAGGCGGCGCCGTCCCCCCGCTCCCAGGCGTCGGCCAGACGGTCGAGCACGGCGGTGATGGCGGCGGTGTCAGCGGTACGAGCGTTCATGGGTGCGGGCCTCTCATGATAGCTTCAAGAAGGAAGTTGATTCCTTGAAGATTTATCTTCTCTGAGGAAGAGATTAGGCCGGAGGGCAGAACGTGTCAACACCCGAGAACGCCGGTGCGGTCTACCGGCGCTACCTGAGCGCCGTCATGCTGCACGGCCACGCCAGCGCCAAGGCCGTCGACCTGGGCGCGACCGACCTGTACGCGCTGAACATCCTGGGCCTGAACGGGGCACTGACCCCCGGCGAGCTCGGCCGCCGCACCGGCCTGACCACCGGCCCCACCACCCGGCTGATCGACCGCCTGGAACAGGCCGGATACGTCCGCCGCGTCCCCGATCCCGGCGACCGCCGCAAGGTCATCGTCGAACCGATCGCCACCCCGTCCGGCCTGGACGAGGCCCTCGCCCCCGCCCGCGACAGGATCGCCGCGATCATCCAGCAGTACTCCCCCGAGCAGCGCGGCGTCCTGTTCGACTACTTCGCCCGCGCCGCCACCGCCTACCAGGAGGCCGCCGACGAACTCCGCGACCACCCGGCAGCCGAGTCAGATTAAGGAGCGACATTCAGCCACACGACACGCTGATGTTGCTCTATTGGCGAAAAAAGCCCTTTGGGGTATAACAGCGGCATGTCCGCATTTGGGCGGATGCGACGAAAAGGGAACGGTCCATAGGTGAGCGCTGAACCAGCCGGGCTCCAGTTCTCCGTCTTGGGTCCGCTGGTGGTGACGCGCGCGGGCGAACAACTCGACCTCGGGGGCACCCGGGTCAAAGCCCTGGTCGCGACCTTGCTCATCGCACAGGGCAAGGTGGTGACGACCGACCGCCTCCTCGACGCCGTCTGGGGCGAGCAGGTCCCGAACAGCGGCACGTCGACGCTGTATTCGTACATCACCAGATTGAGAAAGGCCCTGGAGCCGGAGCGCCCTCCGCGTGCGGCCACGGGTCTTCTCGACCGTCAGGGCCCCGGCTACGTCCTGCGGGTCCGGCCGGAATCGGTGGACTCCGAACGCTTCGCCGCTCTGGCGGAGCAGGGCGCGAGGCTGCTGCCCGACGATCCGCGGGCGGCGGCGGAGAGCCTCGCGACCGCGCTCGCGCTGTGGCGCGGCCCCGCGTACGCCGATCTCGGCGACGCCGAGGTGGCGGGCGCCGAGATCGCCCGCCTGGAGAACGCCCGGCTGGCCGCCCGCCAGGACCACGCGGCGGCCCGCCTCGCGACGGGAGCGGCCGTCCAGGCGGTGGGCGAGCTGGAGTCGCTGGTCCGCGAGCACCCTCTCGCGGAGCGGTCCTGGGAGTTGCTCGCGCTCGCCCTGTACCGGAGCGGGCGGCAGGGGGACGCTCTGGCGGCCCTGCGCACGGCACGCGAGCGGCTGATCGAGGAGCTCGGCGTGGACCCCGGCCCCTCGCTCCGCGCCATGGAGGCCGCGGTGCTCAGGCAGGACCCCGCCCTGGAGCAGGCGGCTCCGAGGGAGGTGGCGACCGTCGCCGAGCCGAGGGAGCCTGCCCGCCCGCGGCTGCCCGCGCCGCTCACCCGCCTCATCGGGCGTGAGGCCGCCGTGGGCGCGGTACGGGATCTGCTCGCCGCGCACCGGCTGGTGACGATCACCGGTCCCGGCGGCGCCGGGAAGAGCCGCGTGGCCCTGGAGATCGCCCGGGAGCACCCGGACGAGGACGGCCCGTGGCTGGCTCTGCTCGCCGACGTGACGGACGCGGAGCTGCTGCCGGCCGCGGCCGGCGCGGCGATGGGCGCGGCCATCGCGGGCGGCACCGACCACCTTGTCGCGTCGATCGGCGACCGGGAGACGCTGCTGGTGCTCGACAACTGCGAGCACCTGGTCGACGCGGTCGCGTCGCTGGCGGAGACGCTGCTGTCCCGCTGCCCCGGCCTGCGGCTGCTCGCCACGAGCCGGGAGCCGCTGGCCGTCGCGGGAGAGGCGACCTGGGACCTGCCGCCGCTGGACCCCGACGGGGCGGCCGTCGAGCTGTTCATGGAACGATCGTTCGTGCTCCATCCGGGCCGGCGTCCACGACACGACGAGCGGGAGCTGGCCGCACGGATCTGCCGGGAACTGGACGGCCTCCCCCTGGCCATCGAGCTCGCGGCCGCCCAGACCCGGGTCCTGTCCCTCCAGGAGATCGCCGACGGGCTCGACGACCGGTTCGCGTTGCTGGCCACCGGCTCCCGTACCGCTCCCGAGCGCCATCGGAGCCTGGAGGCGGCGATCGCGTCGAGCGTGCGCCTGCTCACCCCGTCCGAGAAGGAGCTGCTCGGCTGCCTGAGCCTCTTCGAGGGCGGCTTCGACCTGGAGGCGGCCGAACGGTTGGCGAGCCCTCCGGCGGTGCTGCACAGGTTGGGCGGCCTCGTCGCCAAGTCGCTGATCGCCGTGGACGGCGCCGCCGTGCCCCGGCGTTACCGCATGCTGGAGAGCATCCGGCAGTACACTCTCCGCGCCCTGTCCGGCGACGAACGGGCGCGGTGGGCCGGCCGGCATCTCGCGTGGGTGGTGGAGCTGGCCGAGACGGCCGAGCGGCGGCTGCGTACCTTCGACGGGGAGCTCTGGCTGCGCAGGCTCCGGCACGAGCAGGCCAACACGCGGGCCGCTCTCGCCCACGCCCTGGCCACCGGCGACGGGGACGCCGCCCTGCGCATCGCCAGCGCGCTGTCGTGGTTCTGGTACCGCAACGGCGACGTGCAGGAGGGCATCGCGCGGCTGTCCGAGGCCCTCGACCGCGCCGGCGCCGACCATCCCGGGCGGGGGCGGGCGCTGATCGGGCGGGCGCTGCTCCGCTACCTGGCGGGCGACCCGTTCGCCGGGAACGACGACGTCGAGCTGGCGCTGCGGCAGGCCGAGGCCACCGGCGACGCCGAGGTCATGGCCCGCGCCCTGCCGTACCGTGCGTACTTCCTCCAGCTCAGCGGCGATCCGGGCCAGGCGGAGCGCACGCTCGCCGAAGGCTGGACGCAGGTGAAGGCGGCCGGGCTGTCCTGGATCGAGGCCGAGGTGATGATGGTGCGCGGGCAGATCACGAGGGTGGCGGGCGATCCGCTGCTCGCCGCCGGGCAGCTCGTGCAGGCCGCCGACATCGCCGAGACCTGCGGCCACGACTGGGCGTACTGCTCCTCGGGCTGGATCGGCGCGAAGGTCGCCATGGACCTGGGCGACGCCGACCGGGCCGTGCAGCAGGCGGCCCGCCTGGTCGTGCACCTCGACCGCGTGCAGGACGTGACCTCCTGGCTGGCCTGTGCCCACGTGCTCGCCGGGGCTCTCGGCATGGCGGGCCGGGCGGTGGACGGCGCGGTGCTCCTCGGCGCGGTCTCGGCCCTCGGCTCCCGCGTGGGCTACTCCCCCGAGGTCATGGATCCGCTGGACGGCCCCAGGAACGTGGCCGCCGTGCGCGCCGCCCTCTCGCCGGAGGCGTACGACGAGGCGACGGCCATGGGGGCGAGCCTCACCAAGGAGGACGCCACCGCGATGGCGCGCCGCCTCATCGTGCGCACCCCCGGCGACGACGGCCGGCGTACGGTCCTGCGCCACAACTGACGCGCCGGGCGGTGAACCGGCGAGGGATCTTCCCCGTTTCGGGGATATGCGCCTTCTCTGGACTGTTCTGGTGACAGCTGTTTCGATGCTGGCGGCCATCGGCCACCCCGCCGCCGCCGAGGCCGCCCGGCCGGACGAGCGGCCGGGCAGCCGTCAGGTGGTCGCGTTGCTGCGGGAATGGGGAGGTTACATCCGGCCCGGGTTCAAGGCGATCAATCCACCCGAGATCATCATCTACGGGAACGGCTTGGCGGTCGCCGACGCCGACCGCCGGCTGCGGCTGACGTCCGCCGATGTCGGTGCCCTCGTCCGGTCGCTCAGGAAGGACCTGGACGACCAGCCTCGGACCCCCACCCCCAGCGGACCGAGGGTCTACGACGCCACTACGACGACCCTCGGTGTCTGGACCGGCGGCAGCACCCTGCGTACGGTCAGCGCCTACGCCCTCCAGGGATTCGGCGGCAAGCGCTACCCCGATGCCCTCTACCGCGCCCAGCGGACCCTGACCACGCTCGCCGACCGGGTGCGGCGCGAAGGAAGCGCCTACCGCGCCGACCGGGTACGGCTGGTGGCCGAGCTCTCGTCCGAGCGGAAGGCGGACGCGCCGTGGCCGTCCGCGATCCGCGAGCCCGCCAAGGGTGACACGGACGTCCTGGTCAGGAAGCTGACGGGCCGCCAGGCGAAGGCGGTGATCCGCTCCGTCAAGCGGGTCAAGGGGCCGGGACCGTGGCCGCTCTACCGGGACGGCCACGGTCGCGTCTACTCCGTGACCTGGCGTTTCCTCCTGCCGTCGGAGTGAGGCGGCGTACCGTCCGTCAGGGCCCGTCCCGGCCGTCACAGGAGTGGCGACGCGGTCAGGGGCGGGAGACGGCCCAAGCGCGGGCGGCGTACTCCTCGAAGCTGATGGGCGGGCGGCCCAGCACGCGCTGGACCCCGTCGGCGGGCTCCGCCACATGGCCCGCACGTATCACGGCGAACAGGTCGCCCAGCTCGTCGGCCACCTCCTCGGGAAGTCCCTCGGCGAGCAGTCCGGTCCGGTACTCCTCGGGGGTCAGCTCGACGTATTCGATCGTCCGGCCGGACGCCTGCCCCATGATCCGTACGGCCTCGCCGAACGTCAGTCCGCGCGGCCCCGACAGCTCGTAGACCTGCCCGCCGTGGCGGCCGTCCGCGGTCAGGGCGCGCGCCGCGACCGCGGCGATGTCATGGACGTCGACGAACGGCTCCAACGCCGCGCCGACCGGCAGCGCCAGCCGTCCTTCCAGCAGCGGCGCATGCCACAGGTCCTCGGAGAAGTTCTGGTTGAAGTTGTTCGCCCGCAGGATCGTCCATTCCGCGCCCGATGCGCCTACCGCCTCCTCGGCGGCCCTCATCCCCTGCCAGTACGTGTCGCCGGCGTGCTCGAGCCCGCGCCCCGACAGCACCACGAACCGTTTCACCCGCTCGGCCCGCTTGACGAAGTCGCGTACGGCGGCGGGGTCCTCCGGCGGGACCAGGTACACCGCGTCCGCCCCTGACAGCACGCCCTCCCACGTGGCCCGGTCGAACCAGTCGAAACGCACCTCACTGGAACGGGACGCGGGCCGGACCCGCCTGCCCTCCGCACGCAGCAGCTCCACCACACGACGGCCGGTCTTGCCCGTCGCACCGAGAATCACGATGTCGTTCATGACCGACAGCCAACCGGGCCGGCGACCCGGCGACCATGGCCACGCGTACGCGGGACCTTTCCGATCGTCCGGTTATGGTGAGGCCCGTGGATCCGTTCGATGACCTCCTGCACGGCGTACGCGGCGAAGGCTCCGTCTTCGGCGCTTCGGTGCTGTCGCCGCCGTGGGCCCTGACGTTCACCGGCCAGGCGTCGCTGACGCTCTGCGTGCCCCTGCGCGGCGAGGGCTGGATCATCCGCGACGGCGATGCCCGGCGGCTGAGGGAGGGCGAGGCGGCCATCGTCCGGGGGCCGGAGCCGTTCGTCTTCTCCGACACCGAGGCGCCGCGGCGCGTCACCAATGCCTGGCACGGTGACATCACCGACGCCCGGCACGGCGGTGACGTCAGCGATGCCCGGCACGGCGGTGACATCACCGGCGATACGGTCCTGCTGGTCGGCTCCTATCTTGTCAACGGCGAGGTGGCGCGGCGCCTGGTGCGGATTCTGCCGTCCCTGATCGTGCTGCCCGAGGATGCCGACTGCGCCGGCATGCGCGCCTACCTGGAAGCGCAGCTGCTGGCCTGCCGTCCCGGCCGCCAGATCGTCCTGGACCGCCTGCTCGACTGGCTGCTGGTGTGCACGCTGCGCGACTGGTTCGACCGGCCGGAGGCCGAAGCGCCCGGCTGGTACGCCGCCCTCGGTGACGACGTGGTCGGTCCTGCCCTGCGTGCCATCCACGACGACCCCTCCCGGCCGTGGACGATCGCCTCGCTCGCGGCCGTCGCGAACGTCTCGCGCACCACCCTGGCCGGCCGCTTCACCAAGCTGGTCGGCGAGCCGCCGTTGACCTATCTGACCGGCTGGCGGATGGCGCTGGCCGCCGACCTGCTCAACGAGCCCGGCGCAACGGTCGCCTCCGTCGCCCACCGCGTCGGATACGCCGACGCCTTCAGCTTCAGCTCGGCCTTCAAGCGCATTCACGGCAGCAGCCCCAACACATACCGGCAGCCGGGGCACGAAGATCGAGAGCCGTTGAGTGGATTGTCCGTGAAATAGGCGACCCCGGATCCCGGGTGGCTCGGAACGTCAGCGGTTGACCAGGGCGTCGCCGAGCGGCGTGCGCGCGTACAGGACGCCGCGGCCGACGCGCGTGCCCACGATCAGGCCCGCCCGGCGCAGCGCCGACAGATGGCCGCCCGTGGTGCCCAGGCTCTGCCCGAGCAGGGCCGCGAGCTGCGTGGTGGTGGCCGGCTCGGCCAGCTCGGCGAGGATGCGGGCGCGGCTGCGGCCGATCAGCGCGGACAGGTCGGCGTCGGGCGCCGGCGGCGTGGCGCCGGTGCCCCTGGCAGGGTAGATCATGGCGTACGGCCAGGCGTCCTCCAGGTAGGCGCCGATGCGGGTCGTGAACGCCGAGGGCAGGAAGAGCAGCCCCTTGCCGTCGAGCCGGTGCGACCCGCTGGAGTGGGTCATCTCGATCTCGATCTGGTCATGCGGACGCCAGTGGACGCGCGGGCTGAGGTCCTCCAGTGCCGCCGCCCAGCCGTAGGCCGCCAGCCGTCCCGCCCGATGGGCCACGTCCCGCTGCAGGATCGCGCGGAAGCGGGGCCAGTCGTGGGAGATGATCTCCGTCCAGAGCGCCTCGTACGCGTCCGCGAACCGCTCCACCACTCGCGGCCCCGTCAGCAGGTCCCTGACCCATCCCGTCGCGGGCCGTCTGGCCAGCACTCTGGCGATCTCCGCATGGGCCTGCTCCAGCGGCGTCGCCCGCATGGCGGCCAGCTCCGACTCGAACGGCACGTCCACCGCCGTGGGCGGCGGCGCGATGAAGTCGACGTTCGCGTCTCCCTTGTTGCCGCTGATCGCGGCCACGGCCCGCAGCGCGGGGTGGGCGCGTTCGAGCTCCCGGTACGTCCCCCGCCACCGCGCGGCCCACAGGCCGTGCACGCCCGCCTCGACCCGGCCCGCCAGCACCCACTGCGCGTGCATGGTCTCGATCAGCGGCGAGATCGCGAACCTGCTGGCCACCAGGTCCTGCGGGGTGACCTCGATCGTCACGAGCACCTTTCGGTTATATCCGAAACAGTCGCCAATTCGCCGGGCCGATCCGAGCATCGTGAGCGTGAAAGCGGCGACGTTCGGCGAGGTGTTCGCCGTCAAAGAGTTCAGGGTGCTGTTCGGCAGCTTCGCGCTGCTGGTCGGCGGCGACTCGATCAAGATGCTGGCCATGTCCGTGCTGGTGTACGCGCGGACCGGCTCCCCCGGCCTGTCGGCCGCCGCCTACATGGCCGGTTGGCTGCCGTTCATCCTCGGCGGGCTGTTCCTGCTCTCGCTTGCCGACCGGGTGCCGCCGCGGGCGCTGATGGTGGCCGGCGAGCTGGTCAGGGCGGTGACGTGCCTGCTGCTGGCGTACGCGGGGCTGCCGGTGTGGGCGATGCTGGCGCTGGTGCTGGTCACGGGGCTGTTCTCGCCGGTGTTCTTCGCCGCGCGGGCGGCGATGCTGCCCGAGGTGCTGCCAGGGGACGCGTTCGTGCTGGGGCGGTCGCTGCTGAACGTGGCCTCCGCGAGCGCGCAGATCGTCGGGCTGGCGGCCGGGGGCGCGTTCCTGGCCTGGGCAGGACCCTCCGGGGCACTGGCCGCGACCGCGGGGCTGTCCGTGGTGGCGGCCGTGGTGCTCAGGGCCGGGCTGCCGCACCGACCGGCGCGCGGCACGACCGGAGCACGCGCGACACGTGAGACGACGCCGGGCACGACCGGAGCACGCGCGACACGTGAGACGACGCCGGGCACGACCGGAGCACGCGCGACGCGTGAGGCGACGCCGGGCACGGTCGGAGCAGGCGTGGCACGTGAGAGCGGCCCGAGCTCGGCCAAGGCGGGCGCGATACGTGAGACGGTGCGAGTGAACCGGCAACTGCTGGCCGACGGGCGGGTGCGCGGGCTGCTGCTGGCCGGGTGGCTGCCGTGCGTGTGCCTGGCCGGGGCCGAGGCCATGGTCGTGCCGTACCTGGGCGGGCAGGGTCAGGCCGGGGTGGTGCTCGCGGCCGCTGCCGGCGGGATGGCGGTCGGGGAGTTCGCGGTGGGCAGGTTCGCCGGGCCGGGACTGCGGGAGCGGCTTTCGCTGCCGCTGGCGGTGCTGGTCGGCGCGCCCTGGCTGGGCTTCGCGCTCGGGCCCGGGATCGCGTGGGCGGCCGTGCTGGCCGCGGTGGCGACCGCGGGGCTGTCGTACCAGCTCGGGCTGCAGCGGCGGTTCGTGGAGTCGGCGCCGGAGGAGGTGCGGGGCCAGGCGTTCGGGCTGCAGTCCTCCGGATTGATGACGGGCCAGGCGGCCGGGGCGGCGCTGGTCGGAGCGCTCGGCGAGGTGCTCGCGCCAGGGCCCGCGATCGCGCTGGCGGGCGGCGCCGGGGTGCTGGTCGCGCTGGCCCTGGCGGGCGCGCTGCGACCGGCGAGGACGCCGGTCAGCAGCCGCGCTTGACGATGCTCTTGCGCTCGATGAAGCACTGGAAGCCGTTGGCGAAGTTGGATCCTCCGTGAACGTTGTTGCTCTTCGGGGAGTTCTTCGCGAACGAGAAGTTGCCGCTGTTGATCTGACGGCCCTTGCTCCAGTAGTTTCCGCTGTTCCAGGAGTTGCCGCCGTCACGGTGAGACGCGTACGGCATCGACATCGCGGTCGTCGTCAACATCAGCCCGAGACACCCCACGACCGCTCCGGCTCTGCGCATCACCGGCCACCGAACCGCTGGGAGCCATTGGCGGTGTTGCCGCCATTGATGGTGTTGTTGCTGGCGGTGGAGCCGTTGGCATTCGAGAAGTTACCGCTGTTGATGGGGTCTCCATCATTGTGGTAGTTGCCGCTGTTGGTGGAGTTTCCGGAGTTCACCGGGCCGTTGACGCACTTCGTCGGCGAATTGGGCGCCGGCGAGTTGTAGCTGACCAGCCGATTGCCGCAGAAAACGCTGGGGAGCGCGCTCACCACCGAGCCGAGGTCCGCGCCGAAGAGCCCGGCGAGCAGGGAGTTCGCGCGAGGCGGCGCGGAGGCCGCCGCGGCGTTCGCGGCCGACAATGCACTGCAGCCTATGACGGCTATTACGGCGATCCGTACGAATGTCCGCAACGTTCCCCCCGGCAATCATGACGACATGACTCCCCGACGATAGCACTGAGTAATCAACAATTACGGTCAGCCACCGCACCGTCGCGCCTCACGCGAAAAGGGTGAGCGCCGCCTCCTGGCGTACGGTGGAGGCGGCGCTCGTTAACTACCATCCCGGGTAGTTGTCTCAGCGACCCTTCGACGGGATGCGCCTGGGTGGCGCGACCGGGCGTTGCGGCATCCTGGGCATTTGCCGTGGCGCGGGCAACTCGGGCCGGTTCTTCTTCTTGGCTGAACGAACTCGCATAAGGAAGCTCCTCTACGTAACTCGCGACGCGGCTCATGGAGGCCGCTCGACATGCACAGCTGCCGCGTCTGGGTGGACTGAGGCGGTTTCGCTGCTGAGTGCGAATTACAGGTAAAGGCGCATGTCCGTAACCGTATGGGCTTGCCGAAACCCGGCGCAACCGAATTAACGGCTCACCAGGCTCCGCCGCCGCCGTCGCTGGAGCTGCTGCCGGAGCTGCCAGAGTCGGAGCTGCCCGAGCTGCCGGAGTCGTAGCTGCTGGAGCTGCCGAAGTCGTAACTGCTGGAGCTGCTGGAGCTGCTGGAACTGTCGGAACCGCTGCTCCAGGTGTGCGAGTGGTAGGTGTGCCGGTGATAGGAGCGCGGCCGTGATGACGTCCCGGAGGACCACCCACCGGCTCTCCCGGCCTTGGCCAGCAGCGACACCACGGCGATGATCAGGACCAGCACGAACATCATGCCCATCCAGCCGGTGGACGCCGTGGGCGCGGAGCCCGTGTCCGAGAACGCCTCACGCGGTTCGTAGTCCTGCTGCGCCATGGAGTCCTCCAGCACGCACTCAGAGGTCGTGGCCGCCTCCGGCACGCTCTTCTCGAGGTTGGCCAGCCTGGCCGCGCCGGTCCCCTTCCCCAGGGTCACGTCGGTCAGCTGGGCAGTGGGGAAGGCCAGGTCGAGCGAGACGGGATGCCCGGCGGCCACGTCCCGGGCGGTGCCGGTGACGGTCCGCCTGTCCTTGGAGAGGGCGGGCTTGAAGCCGCTGTCCGAACGCCCGTACGCCCGGTACTGCTCGTGACCGCCCTTGGCGGCGCGCGGCAGCCGTACAGAGACCCGCAACTGCCCCAGCTCGCCCTTCCAGCCGCTGCCCCAGAGCGGGAGGTGCAGGAACGCGTGCTTCTCGTACGCCGTGACCGCGCTCTTGAGCGTGTACGCCAGCCGGTACGTGTGCGTGCTCCCGGGCTCGGCGGAGAAGTACCAGACCACCCGATGCGGCCCGTCCGTGCAGTCGCCCTCCGCGAACGTCTCCCCCGGGCGCTCCACGTTCAGCTCCGGCGTCCCTTCGGCACGGTACTCGGCCTTCCCTTCGCCGACCGTGACGCCCTCCACCTGGGTCCCGTCCAGGCGCGGGATGTCCACGTAGGCACCGTGGCCGGCGGCGGAGAACCGGAACGTGTGCTCCTCGACCACCTTCACCGTGCCGTCGCGGTGCACCGTGGCGGTGATGACCGTCTTGGGCAGCGTGTACGACGGCGCGGCGGCCACGGCCGGCACGGGTGCCAGCACGACGAGGCCCAGGCCCAGCGCGATCAGCATTCGGCGCATCTACAACCCCGTGGCAATAGGCGTATTTCCTCCAGATTGGACGGGGATACTTACACCTCGCTGGACATTCGCCTGATTCGTTCTAGACCCGCCTGTCACTCGCGCGCCCCGAGCGCGTCAGCCGGTCGGGACCGCAGTGCGAACCGGGCCGGGATCGCCGTGGCCGCCAGCGCCAGCCCCGCCACGGCGGCGACCACCGCGAGATAGTCGAGCGGCGGCACGTACGGCAGCACCGACCCCGTCATCCCCATGCTGAAGGCCGCCAGCGTGACCAGCGAGATCGCTGTCCCGACGACCACGGCGACGGCCAGCGCCGTCAGCGTCTCCGCGCGCAGCATCCGCGCCGCCTGCCGCCGCGTGGTGCCCACGATCCGCAGCAGGGCGAGCTCGCGGGAGCGGGCCAGGGTGGACATGGCCAGCGTGTTGACCACGGCGATGGCGCAGAAGGCGATGATCAGCCCCATGGCGACGAATGCGACCGCCGCACCGGCCCCGCCGCCCGAGCTCTCGGCGAGCACGGTCCCCGCAGGTAGCGCCCCGCCTGCCACCAGGAGCGTGCCACGGGCGTCGTCCACGTGGGCCGCGACGAGCCCGCGTGACAGGGTCAGGTCGCCGAACCCCAGGCCACGGGAGTAGATCGCGGCGATCCGCACCACGGCAGGAGTGCCGTCGCCGAGCACCAGCGGGACCTGGTCGCCCACGCCCACGTCCAGCCGGGAGGCGGCGGTGCGGCTGATCGCCGCCGACGTGTCGCTCAGCCCGTTGAGAGAGCCCGCCACCACGCCCAGGTCCATGGTCTGCTCCAGGCCGTCGAGGGTGACGGCCTGGGCCTCGTACTTCTCGAGGTCGATCCTGACCGACGTCCGCAGCACCTCCGTCACGGCGCGCACGCCGGGCGTACGGCGGACGGCGGCCACGGACGCGCCCGGGGCGAGCACGTGGTCGGCCTTGACGCCCGCGGTCACCTCAGTCCGTGCGGCGTGTCCCATGGTGGTCTGCACGAACAGGATCGTGCACGTCATCGCCGTCATCAGGGTCAACGGCGTGATCACCGAGGCCAGCCGCCCGGTCCCGGCGCGCAGGCTCTTCCGCGCCAGATAGCCCGCCACGCCGGGCGCCCGCAGCGGCAGCGCCGTCGCCGCCCGCGCGATCGCCGGTCCCAGCAGGGCGACCGCGATCGTCCACAGCAGC
Source organism: Nonomuraea sp. NPDC050786 (assembly GCF_040654115.1). Taxonomy (NCBI): domain Bacteria; kingdom Bacillati; phylum Actinomycetota; class Actinomycetes; order Streptosporangiales; family Streptosporangiaceae; genus Nonomuraea; species Nonomuraea sp. NPDC050786. Next base: position 110,799 of record NZ_JBFAHJ010000006.1, on the reverse strand, counting down.
GCGGTCAGCATGGTGACCGGGGTGGAGGCCGCCTCCGTGGACAGGTGGGAGAGCACGATCGTCACCGCCACCCCACCGGCGAGGGCGAGCAGGCCCGCGACCAGCCGCACCGGCGGGAGGGAGTCGGCGGGCATCGCCGTCTCTCCCAGCGCCTCCACCGGCCTGATCCTGGTGGTACGGCGGGCGGAGACGCGTGCCGCCACCCACGCGGCCGCCAGAGTGGCCAGCACCGCGACGATCTCGGGGAACGGGCTGACGACCAGCCGCAGGTTCGCGGGGATCGCGCCCAGTTCGACGAACCTGTCCCGCAGCCAGAACCCCAGCAGGATCCCTCCTCCGGAGCCGAGCACCCCGGCGGCCACGCTGATGAGCAGGGCCTCGCCGCCGATGAGCTTCCTGGCCTGCCGTGGCAGGGCGCCGACGGCCCGCAGCAGGGCGATCTCGCGCCGGCGCTGCTGCATGGAGAGCGCGAACGTGCCCACCACGACGAGGATCGCCACCAGCAGCGAGGTGCCGCCGAGCGCGCCGCCCAGGCTGATGAGCTTCACCCGGGCGCCCTCCGCGCCGGGGAACTCGACCGCGCCGCGCTCGTCGCCGGTGTAGGCGAGCGCGCCCTCCACAGTGACGTCCACCCCGGGCCAGACGCCGATCGCCGTGACCAGGCCGTCGCGTCCCGCCAGGCGGCGGGCCTCGCCGGTGGCGAAGAAGACCGTGTCCTGGCCGGGCAGCGCCTGCGCGGTCACTCCCACGACGCGGTAGCCGGGAACCGTCCGGCCGGAGTGGCGGGCGTCCACGACGACCTCGTTCGCCGCCTTGGGGGCGCGCCCCTTGGCGAGCGTGAACGGGGTGAGCGCGGCGGACTCCCACCCGTGGGCGGTGAACCCCGCGTAGGGGAAGGTCACCTCGGTCACCACCTTGGTGACGCCGGGGACGCGCCGGATCTCCCCGGCGAGCGAGGCGGGGATCCATCTGCGCTCCGACAGGAGCTTGGCCTTCTCCTTGCCGCTCTGCTTGACCTGTCTGACGTACTGGTCCCCCGCCACGATCACGGGGGCGCCGGCGTACCGCTCGGGCGCCACCTCGCCGCGCAGGCCCGTCTCCAGCAGCATCCCGCAGGCGGTCACCAGCGCGGCCGCGCACAGCAGGGCCACGAACGCGCCGGCGAAGCCGGCCTTGCGGTGCCTGAGCGTCCGCAACGCGAAGGAGATCATCACTTCCACGCCCCCAGCCGGGTCATGCGCTCGGCCACCTTCTCGGCGGTCGGGGCGGTCATCGCGTCCACGATCCGGCCGTCGGCCAGGAAGAGCACGGTGTCGGCGTAGGAGGCGGCCACCGGGTCGTGGGTGACCATCACCACGGTCTGGCCGAGCGCCGAGACCACCTCCCGCAGCAGGGTCAGCACGTCGCGGGCGGTCATGGTGTCCAGCGCGCCGGTCGGCTCGTCACCGAACAGCACCTCCGGCCTGGTCACCAGCGCCCTGGCGATCGCCACCCGCTGCTGCTGGCCGCCGGAGAGCTGGGCCGGGCGGTGATCGGCACGTCCGCCGAGGCCCACCCGGTGCACGACCTCCTCCAGCCAGGCTCCGTCGACGCGGGCGCCCGCCAGCTTGAGCGGCAGCGTGATGTTCTCCGTCACGGTCAGCGCGGAGACCAGGTTGAACGCCTGGAACACGAAGCCGACACGCTGCCGCCGCAGCTCGGTCAGCGCGTTCTCGTCCATGCCGGTCAGGTCGGCGCCGCCCAGCCGGACCGCGCCCGAGCTGGGGACGTCGAGACCGGCCGCACAATGCAGGAACGTGCTCTTGCCCGAGCCCGAGGGCCCCATGACGGCGGTGAAGGTCCCCCGGGGGATGCCGACCGACACCTCGCGCAGGGCCGCGACCGCGCTCTGGCCCCTGCCGTACACCTTGCTCACCGCGTCCAACCGCACTGCTTCTGTCATGGGACCAAGCCTGCTGATCTGCGCTTTCACCCACCAGAGAGCCGGTCACGACCCCGCCATGACCTCATCATGATCCGGACATAATGGTCAGGTGATTCGTATGCTCCTGGCCGAGGACCAGCACGTCATCAGGGAAGCCCTCGTGACCCTGCTCGGCCTCGAACCCGACATCGAGGTCGTCGAGGCGGTCGAGTCCGGGGCCGCGGCGGTCGCCGCCGCCCTGGTCCACCGGCCGGACGTGGCCGTCCTGGACATCGACATGCCCGGCGAGATCGACGGCCTCGGGGCCGCCGGCGAGCTGCGCTCCAGGCTGCCGGGGTGCCGCACGCTCATGCTCACCGGGCACGGGAAGCCGGGCCACCTGCGCCGCGCGCTCGCCTCCCAGGTGGACGGCTTCCTCCTGAAGACCGCCTCGCCGGAGGAGCTGAGCGCCGCGATCAGAAAGGTGGCCGGGGGCGAACGCGTCCTCGACCCCTCGCTCGCCATCACCGCCTGGAACCTGGCCGACAACCCGCTCACCCCGCGCGAGGCCGACGTCCTGCGGCTGGTCGCGGCGGGCGGCGAGGCCACCGAGATCGCCGGTCAGCTCTTCCTGAGCGCGGGGACCGTCCGCAACTACATCACCGCGATCGTCACCAAGCTCAACGCCCGCAACCGCACCGACGCCGTACGGATCGCCACCGAGGCCGGCTGGATCTAGACGGGCGCCCAGGACCGCGTGGGCACCGTGGCGGCCAGCTCGAACCAGCCGTCCTCGTGGCCGACGGCCAGTTGCCCGTCGAGCGCCGCGAGCCGGGTGGTGAGGTTGCCGATCCCGGCCGAGCCGCGGCGCCCCTGCGGGGAGCGCACCCCGTCGTTGCGCACGCTCAGCCGGACGGCGCCGTCCCGTACGGACGTCGTGATCGTGCACCGGCCGGCCGAGCTGTGCCGCAGGACGTTGGTGACGGCCTCTCTGAGCACGATGCCGAGCGTGGTGTCCACTTCTCTGCCGAGCCGGTCGTGGCCCAGGTCGAGGAGGACCTCGATGCCCGCGGCAGCCAGCACCGAGCGGGCCGACTCCGCCTCCGCGGTCAGCGACAGCTCCCCGTGCTCGCCCGACACGGTCCGCAGGTCCTCCCGCGCCCGCTCGGTCATCGCCAGCACGTCGTCGAGCTCCTTGCGGGCCCGCTCGGCGTCGAGCCGGCGGGCGAGCTCGCATTTGAGCAGGATGGCCGCCAAGGTGTGGCCGAGCAGGTCGTGCAGGTCGCGGGCGGCGCGCAGGCGCTCCTCGAGCACGGCGGCGCGGGCCAGGCCGTCCCTCGACTCGCGCAGTTCCCTGGCCAGCTGGGCCAGCCTGAGCAGCCCGTACACGGCCAGGCCGGTCACCAGGGTGCTGATCGCGTAGTTCACGGTCAGCGGGACCGGCAGGCCCAGCAGCACGCCGGCGGTCGCGACGGCCGCCACGACGGCCGCCACCAGCGGCAGCGCCACCGCCCATGAGAAGGCCAGCAGGACCGGCCCCGCCAGGAACCCCGCCACACCCAGCCAGGCCTGCCCGAAGAGCGGAAGCGGGGCGAACGTCAGCACCGCCATGATCGACAGTGCCACCGGGTGCCGCCCCTCGACCGATCGCAGCTGCATGACGACGATGACGGCCAGCAGGCCCACCGGCCACAGCGAGCCGGCCAGCAGGAGCGCCTTGACCGAGAACCCCACCAGCACGGCCGCCAGCAGCGCCATCGACAGGGCGCTGTCGCGAGCCGGCCGGCCGGGCGGGCGCGTGGTGGGCAGCATGGCCTCCACGGTCATCGAGGCGTCACCGGCGAGCTCGACGGCGAGCGTGCCGCCTGCCGCCTCGACCTGGGCCGGCAGGTCGCCGAGGCTCTCGTCGCCGGCCGTGCGCGCGCCGTCGTTGGTGACGCGCAGCCGTACCGTGTCGCCTTCCGTAAGGGTCTCGATGAGGCAGGTGGCGGCCGTGCGCCGCCGGACGATCTCTGTCACGGCCTCCCTGAGCACCGCCGCCAGGAGCGCGCCCGCCGGGCCGAGCGGCTCGGTGTGCCCCATGCGCACGTCCACGGTGACGCCCGCGGCGGTCAGCATCGCCTTGGCGGTGGTCATCTCGGGGGCCAGCGACATGGCCCGGTAGCTCGCCGCCGCCGCCCTGGCCTCGGCCAGGGCCTGGCGCGCCGTCTCCACGTCGGGGAGGCCCGTACGCGCTCCGGCGGCGATCGCGGACAGCGCCCTGCCCAGGCCCGTGCTCAGCTCGGCGGCGATGCGCAACCGCTCCTCGGCCGCCGCCGCCACGGCCAGGGACAGCCTGGCCGCGTTCACCTCCTCGATCCGGTCGATCATCCTGGTCAGGCCGTAGACGACCAGGGAGATCAGGATCATGCTGATCACGGGGTCGGCGGGGCCGAGGAACGCGGCACTGGCCACCACCGCCAGGGCGAGCGGCCACAGCGAGGTCAGCAGCAGAGACCCGCCGACGAAGCCGAGGATGCCGACGGAGGAGCCGTGGAGCAGCACGGAGGCGTACGCCAGCGCGGCCTGCAGAGCGACCAGCCACCACGACCGCCGCCGGGCGAAGGCGACCTGCACCCCGAACACGGCCAGCGCCAAGGGCGAGCCCGCCACCACGTAGATACTCGCGAAGGCCGCGAACGCCACGACCACGATCAGCTCCGCCTGCCTGCGCACCCGTGCAGCCTAGGAGACCTCTCGCCGCCGCCCGGCCCCGGGGACCGGCTCACCACCCTGACGCGAGGACCGGCTCACGGCCCGGCGACCATCGCCGCAGGGCGGACCGGACGCCTCACGGCCTCACCGCCCGGCGAGCGTCGCCGCAGGGCGGGCCGGACGCCTCACGGCCTCACCGTCCGGCGAGCGTCGCGGCCGGGCGGGCGGGCATGTCCCGTAGCGTGGCACGCCGGGGTGCGGAGACGGCCAGGATCACGACCGCGGCGGCGGACACCAGCGCGACGAGACCCGCGGCGGCCCCCAGCGTGAGCGCGTCGGGGTGGACCAGGGCCTGGCCGCGCCGCGCCTGCCACAGCACCAGCGCGGTGAGCCCCGCGTACCCGAACGCCGCGGTGATCACCAGCCCCGTGCGGGTGGCGCCGCTCGCGAGGACGGCGAACCGGCGGGAGAGCATGCGCAGGCCGATCGCGACCAGCGGGAGCACCTGCAGGGCGTGCAGGCCGACGAAGTGCGCCACCCGCAGGTCGCCCGAGCCGGTCTCCCAGCCGGTGACCGGCATGCCGGGGCCGCCGTCGGGCCCGCCGACGCCGTGCGCGCCGACCGTCGCGAGGCTCAGTCCGCTGGCCAGTTGCTCCGCCTGGCCGGGCGTGGGGGCGGTCATCAGGTAGCCGATGGACATGCCGGCGAGCGAGACGGCCAGCCCGAGCGGGATCGCCCATGCCATCGCCCGGTCCACCCGGCGCTGCGCGATCAGGAGGATCCCCATCACGAAGGTCAGCAGCCAGCCGAGGTAGGCCGCGCCACCCATGATCATGAATACCGTCGCGTCCAGCGCGGTGGAGAGGTTGAAGTGGCTGGGGACGCCGCGGGCCGCCTGGAAGGTGATGGCGGTGATCTCCGGGGCGACGAACCCGGCCACCGTGACCGTGCCCAGCCACCACAGCGTCCGCCGCCACCGTCCGGCTTGCGCGATCATCCAGGCCAGCGTGGTGGCGTACAGGCCGAAGGAGAGCGCGAACTTGAACGGCTTGAGCCACACTCCCTGGCCGAGCACCGTTCGCTCGTCCACGACGAGCCCCACCACGCTGACGGCGGCCAGCACCGCCATCGCCACCGCACAGCAGCTCAGCGGGCCGTGCCACTTCCTGAGCAGGACACCCATGACGACTCCTTCGCATCGACTGGGTACAACCCTGCTGGCCTGCGAATCAACCCACCAGAGACGCGATCATGAGCCGGGCGTGACCTCATCACGAACCGGACATCCCAGGACACCATTGACCACGGAGGCCACCTGTCATACGTTCGCTACCGAAATATTCGACATCCTCCCGAAACATTTCGGGAGGCCGGTCTATGGATAGGGCGCTGCAATTGGCCATCGTCGCGGTTCTGGGACTCGCCATGGGGACGGCGGGAGCGGCTGACGGGTCCTCCGAGCCCGACGGGCACTGGGTCACCACGTGGACGGCGATGCCGCAGCTCGCCGAGCCCGACAACATGCCGCCTGCGCCGTACACGCTGGAGAACGTGGTCCTGGCCGACAGCACGGTGCGGCAGACCGTGCGGGTGTCGGTCGGCGGGCAGCGGATGCGGCTGCGCTTCTCCAACGCGTTCGGCGGCGCGTCGCTGCCCATCACGCGCGTCACCGTGGCGCTCCCGAGCGAGGGCAAGGCCGGGGTGAGCGCGATCCAGCCGCAGACCCTCCAGCCGGTGACCTTCTACGGGCGCCCCTCGACGGTGGTGTCCGTCGGTGCACAGGTCGTCTCCGACCCGCTCGACCTCGCGCTGCCCGCGGGCGCCGTGCTGAGCGTGACCGCGTACCTCGCCGACGGGCAGGCATCCACGAACATCACCTCGCACCCCGGCTCCCGAACCACCTCCTACCTGGCGAAGGGCAACCAGGCCGAGGCCGCGGACCTGACCGGCGCCACCCCCGTCGACCACTGGTACTTCCTCAGCGGCATCGAAATCTGGTCCAAGCCCGCCACCGCCACGCTCGCGCTGGTCGGCGACTCGCTGACGGACGGCCGGGGCTCGACCACCAACCAGAACAACCGCTGGCCCGACCAGCTCTTCGACCGGCTGCGGACCGATCGCCGCACCGCGGGCGTCGCCATCGCCAACCAGGCGGCCGGGGGCAACCGGGTGCTGAACGACGGCCTCGGCCCCAACGCCCTGGCCCGGCTCGACCGGGACGTGCTCGCGCAGAGCGGCGTCAACTGGCTGATCGTGTTCGAGGGCGTCAACGACCTCGGCACCGCCGCGGACACCCAGGACGCCCAGAAGAAGGTCGCCGACGAGCTGATCGCCGCCTACGACCAGATCATCGTGCGCGCGCACGCGCAGGACATCCGCGTGTACGGTGCCACGCTCACCCCCTTCGGCGGCAGCTTCTACGACGACGCCCAGGGACACCGCGAGGCGGCCCGGCAGGCGGTCAACGAGTGGATCCGCACCAGCGGCAGGTTCGACGCCGTGATCGACTTCGACCGGGCCGTCCGCGACCCCGCCGACCCGCGCCGCCTGGTCGCGGCCTTCGACGTGGGCGACCACCTCCACCTGAGCCCCGCCGGCTACAAGGCGCTGGCCGACGCGGTCCCCGCCCGGCTGCTGCACCGGTAAGGACAGGCCTGAGTTATATCCATTTGCGTATGCCTTGAGGCGGATGGATGTCCGCGTACGTACCTCCATGCGGCAGATTCCGGTTTCGGGAGGTACGAATGCACCGCAGAGTCGTCCTGCTCTCCGCCGTCGCGATCACCGTGGCGGGCGCCCTGGCCCCGGTGAGCACCGCGCAGGCCAGCGCCACGAACGGCCTCGACCCCAGGCCGGCCGCATGGTCCGCCGCGGACTCCTGGTCGGAGGCCAGGAGCGTCCAGCAGTACTGGACGCCGCAGCGCATGCTGGCGGCCCAGCCGCTGGACACGCCCAGGCCGCGACGGACCCGCTCGGGCGGGCCGACCCAGGGCGACCCGTGGGCCACCCACGGCGCCTCCGACACCATCGCGCGGCGCACCCCCTGGACCACCCGCGGGACCTCCTCGGCCGTCCAGGGCTCCCCATGGTCGGTCCGCGGCACCGCGGCCGTCGACGCCCGGCAAGTGGCCGCGGTGCCCAACAGCCCGGGCCTGCGCTGGACCGACGGTGGCGCCGTCGTGCGCACCACCGGGCGCGTCTTCTTCACCACCGCGGACGGCAACAACGCCTCCTGCTCCGGCTCGGCCGTGACCAGCGCCAACGAGAGCGTCGTGATGACCGCGGGGCACTGCGTGAAGCTGGACGGCGCCTCGCACCGGAACTGGGTGTTCGTCCCCGGTTTCGACAACGGCCGGCGCCCGTTCGGCACGTGGGTGGCCACCAGGCTGCTGACCACCCAGCAGTGGAACGCCCGCGAGGACATCAACTTCGACGTCGCCGCCGCCGTGGTCGCGCCGCTGCAGGGGCGGACGCTGACCGACGTCGTGGGCGGGCAGGGCGTGGCGTTCAACCAGCCCAGGGGGCGGCAGATGTTCTCCTTCGGCTACCCGGCGGCGGCGCCGTTCGACGGCTCCCGGTTGATCTACTGCAGCGGGCGCACGTTCAACGACACCGTCATGACCACGGATCAGGGGTTGCGCTGCAACATGACCGGCGGGGCGAGCGGCGGGCCCTGGTTCCAGAGCTTCAACGAGTCCACCGGGCTCGGCATGCTGAACTCCGTCAACAGCTTCAAGTACAACTTCGCCCCCGATTTCATGTTCGGCCCGTTCTTCGGCAACGAGGCGATGGCCGTCTACCAGGCGGCACAGCGCGCCAACACCCTCTAGGCGCAGGTCCTCTTCTCAGGGGCACAGAACTTGATCTCCGGGTAACGCGCCGACGGCTTGTCCAGGAGGGGCTGTGCCTGCTTGCGCACGTGCAGGTCGAAGAAGGCGCGCACGTACTGGCGGGTGATCTCCAGGGATCGGGCGCCGGGCAGGCCGGCCCCATCGTCGACGCCGAGCTGATCAGTCAGCAGGCCGTAGTCGGTGAAGGAGACGTGCACCGCACCGGTCATGAGGAGCCAGCGCTTCCAGCCGGTCATGCTCTTCCAATCACGCTCCCACGAGGCGGCCTCCTTCCCGGTTCCCGGGGTGTACGTGGACGGCTTGCCCAGGAACATGAACGGCCGTGACAGCCCGCCGGCCGGGATCGGAATGTCCGTGGTCCCGTCCATGTCGATCCCGGCGCGTACCCGGGAGTCCGCGAGCATGGTGGTGATGGTGCTCGCGCCGCCGACCGACTGGCCGGCCATCGCGATCCTGGAGGGGTCGATCAGGCGAGCGCCCTTCCACTTCGGGTGCGACCCGGTCAGCTCGTCGAGCACGAAGGAGACGTCAGCCGCCCGCCCCTTCTCCAGCTTCTCCCACCATGTCGGGGTCTTGTCGATCTCGCACACGACACACGTGGTGACCCGTCCGTCGGGGAAGGTGGTGGCGACGCTCTCGTACGTGTGCTCGATCCCGGCCACCACATATCCCCGGCTGGCCAGCTCCTCGGCCAGCCCCGTGAGCTCGCTCCTGGGCTTGCCGAAGCCGGGCGAGAGCACGACAAGGGGCAGGCCGTGCCTGCGGCCCGCCGGCTTGGCATCGGTGAAGGCGTTGGTGCGGGTCTTGCTCAGCGCGTCGGCGGGCACGCCGGTGATGCCGCTGTCCTCAAGGAGGAGCTCCGACTCCTTCGCCGTCATGTACGGCGCCCGCTCACGGCCCGGCGCCTTGGCCGGGTACCAGAGGGAGACCATCAGCTCCCTGGCCTCGGCCGTCGGAACCCAGGGGTCCGGGCGAGAGGTGTCCGTGAGATGCAGGGAGGTGGTGCCGACCGGATGAGTCCCGGTCGGCCGCGGGAGAGACGGCGTGGTTGACGCGGCCGCCGCGGGCGCGGAGAAGAGCCCGGCGGTCGCCGTCACAGCGAGCAGGCCCACGGCGAACGGGCGGATTGCTTTGGAGAGAGCGATCATGTCGAGGGACTATACCCCGAGTATATACATGCGAGGTACAAGATGCCGGAACTCACCCGAGAGGCTTTTCGAGGCGATTGTCTTATTAAGGCGGTCGCCTTATATTCGGAAGCGTCGGGCCTTTCGAGCTGAAGGACGAAGATGACTGCTGACGCGATCCCGGAGTTCCCGTTCGACCGTCCCACGGCCCTGGAGCCGCCGCCACAGCTCGCGGAGTTGCGGGAGAAATGCCCCGTGGCGCACGTACGGCTGCCGAGCGGCGATGTGGCCACCCTGGTGACGAGGTACGACGACGCCCGCGCCGTGCTGGCCGACCCGCGCTTCAGTCGCAACCTCGCCAGGGAGGGCGCCGCCCGGCTGGCCACCACCGAGGACGGCGGCCTGTTCAACCGGCGCAGGGACGAGACCATGGACATCAGCGAGGGGCAGGGCCACATGCGGTGGCGTCGCCTGCTCAGCCGCTGGTTCACTGCACGGAAGATGGAGGTGTGGCGGCCAAGGGTCCAGGCGATGGCCGACGACCTGCTGGACGCCATGGTGGCCAAGGGCTCCCCCGGCAACCTGTCGACCGCGCTGGGGCTGCCGCTTCCCGTGCGGGTCATCTGCGCGCTGGTCGGAGCGCCGGCCGAGGACCAGGACAAGTTCGCGCACTGGTCCACCACCATGCTCACGCTCACGCGCAACACCCAGGAAGAGGTCGACCAGGCCTACCAGGAGTTCTCCGCGTACGTGTCGGACCTGATCGACCGCAACCGGGAGAACCCCGGCGACGACCTGCTCAGCGAGCTGACCCAGATCACCGACGCCGAGGACGGCCGGCTCAGCAAGCCCGAGCTGATCAGCACCGTCAGGGGACTGCTGCTGGCCGGCCACGAGACGACCTCCAACATGATCGGGATCATGATGGCGATGCTGCTCGCCGACCGGCAGCGCTTCGAGGCCGTCGTCGACGACCCCGACCTGGTGCCGGGCACCGTCGAGGAGGTGCTGCGCCTGGACAGCACGCTGTCGGCCATCGGCGGGGTGCCCAGGTACCTCACCGAGGAGATCACGCTCAGCGACGTCGACGTGCCCGCCGGCGCCACGCTGATCCCCAGCATCGCCGCCGCCAACCGCGACCCGGGCAAGTTCGCCGATCCGGACCGGTTCGACCCGCGGCGGCCGAACAGCAACCAGCACCTGACCTTCGGCGCGGGGCCGCACTACTGCCTCGGGCAGCCGCTGGCCAGGGTCGAGCTCCAGGTCGTGCTGGACACCCTGGCGCGCAGGCTGCCGGACCTGCGGCTGCGGGACGCTCCGGAGGAGTTGCGGATGCGTACCGGCGGGATGACCGGCGGGCTCCAGGACGTATGGGTCACGTGGTGACCGGGTAAGGGGCGATAATCGTCGGGGGACGGTGCAGAAAGACGAGATCAAGGATCAGCCATGCAAGTCAGTACGGCGGTCGCCACGCCGTCTCCCCGATCGACGCGCGCCCGGGACAAGCTGATGCACACCGCCGAACAGCTCTACGCCGAGCACGGGTTCGCGAACGTCTCCATCAGGATGATCAGCGAGGCGGCCGGCCAGCGCAACAAGTCCGCCGTCCAATACCACTTCAGCACCCGTGATGAGCTGATCCAGGCGATCCTGGCCCGCCACGCGGCCGCCATCGACGAGCACCGGATCCCGATGGTGGCCGCGCTGGAGGCGTCGGGCGAGGTGTCCCTCCGGGAGTGGATCGCCTGCATCCTCACGCCGCACATCGAGCATCACATCCAGCTGGGCACGCCGTCCTGGTACGGGCGCTTCCTCGCCCAGGCCGTCGTCGAGCCCTCCCTGCGCGAGCATGCCGTCCAGGCGAGCCTGCGGACGCCCTCGTTCCAGCGCCTGGAGAAGCTCTGGCCCCCGCGGCCGGACCGCGATCCCGACCTGGCCGCCCAGTACCGAGCCATGATCCGCCTGCTCGTCGTGCACATGTGCGCCGAGCTCGAAGGCGACCTGGCCATGGGGCTGGTCGCCCCGGCCGACGCCGAGCAGTCGTGGCGCCGGCTGGGCGAGCACCTGATCACGGCGGTATGCGGGCTCAGCACCGCCCTGCTGGAGATCCCAGAGCCATGACGTGGCGCTAACGACGACGCGGCCGGACCGTGAGGACGGTCAGGACCCCGGCTCCGGCCACGAACAGGACCGCCACGGTGACCGGCCAGGGGATGCCGGTGTACCCGGCGGTCCTGTAGGCCACCGGCCGGGGCTGAGCCTGGACCGCCGTCGCGGCGCGGAAGATCACGTCCGAGCAGGAGTAATAGGTATCCGGGGTGTCGGAGTTCTGCCAGATCGTGTAGATCAGGTGGCGACCGGTTCTGCCGGTGGGCAGGCGGCCCTCGATGACGTACGAGCCGTCGGCCAGCTTCGGGTCGGTGGCCTGGAGGAACGGCTTGCGCTCCAGGTCGGACCACTTCAGCGGCCTGGCCGGATCGTAGCCGTTCTTCGTGACGTACAGCCGGAAGGTCCCGCGGTGCGGGATGGTGCCGCGATACCTGAAGGTGAAGCTGGCTCCCGCCGTCAGCGTCGTGGCCGGCCAGTCGGCGCGGGCGAGGTCGAGCCCCTTGAACTCGGGGAGGCCCCCGCTGCAGAGCTTGCCGTCCGGGATCACCTCGCGGTCCTTGCCGGCGACGTTCGCCACCCGCAGGTTGTCCCAGTCGGCGGGCATGGCCCTGCCGCTCGCCGCCACGGCCGCGCGGCAGGCGGCCGGCCGCGTCTTGAGCGGGCTGTCGGCGCCGCAGGCCGCTGCCCGGCTGAGCGGCCTCTGCAGCGCGCCGTGCGCATCCGCCGGCCCAGTGGTCAGCACAGTGGTCAGCACAGTGACCGGCACGGTGACCAGCGCCAGCGACAGCAGCCCGACACTCACCATCGTGATCCGGCGCCGCATGTGGCCGACCTCCCCATCTCGTCCTACAGCGAGGTACGGCCCCTCGCCCGCGCGGGTTCACCGGATTTGTCACTGAGCCCCAATGACACCGCCGAGCGCGCCTGATACAAAGGCAAAAGCTCTCAAGATACGTAGATGCGACATATCAACATAAGAGGTGAAGCTCTTCGTGACGGATGACTCACCCCTGGACCCCGCGCTCCTTTCCAGGATCGACACCAGCAAGCCGCATCAGGCCAGGGTGTGGAACTACTGGCTGGGCGGCAAGGACAACTACCCTGTCGACCGGCAGCTCGCGGAGAAACTCCGGGACGTCTATCCGGGGATGGAAGACATCGCCCGTCATACTCGGGTCTTCCTGGGGCGAGCCGTCCGGCATCTCGCCGGAAAGGCCGGCATCCGGCAGTTCCTGGACATCGGCACGGGGCTGCCGACCGTTGACCACACCCATGAGGTGGCCCAGCGGGTGGACCCGACGAGCCGGGTCGTCTACGTCGACAACGATCCGCTGGTGCTGGTGCACGCGCGCGCCCTGCTCGCCAGTGACCCGCGAGGGGCCTGCGACTACATCGAGGCCGACGTGCGCGAGCCGGACACCATCTTGGAGTTCGCGGCCAAGACGCTGGACCTCAGCCGGCCGACCGCGCTCATGCTCCTGGGCGTGATGGGCACGATCGTCGACGACGACGAGGCGTACGCGCTGGTGCGCCAGCTGATGGACGCGCTGCCTTCGGGCAGCTACCTGGTGTTCGAGGACGGCACGAACACCGTCAAGCCAGAGGCGGCCGCGGAGGCCGAGCAGCTGATCGACAAGGGCGAGGTGTACGAGTACCGGCTGCGCACCCCCGCGGAGATCGCCCGCTTCTTCGACGGGCTGGAGCTCGTGGATCCCGGCATCGTGTCGGTCTCCCGCTGGCAGCTGGAGTCCGACGTGTTCGGGCTGCCGCCGGAGGTGGACGCGTTCTGCGGCGTGGGCCGCAAACCGTGACGGTCAGAGCGCGTCGATGATCTTACGCAGGATGGCCGGGGTGTCGGGCGCGGGCGCGGCCTGCACGCCGAGCTCGTCCATCAGCGTCTGGTACGGCAGCACCTCGGACTCCTTGCCGAGGTACTGGGCGCCGGCCAGTTGCTCGAGGTAGACCACGTCGCGCAGCCCGGCCTGGGCGAAGCGCAGGACGGTGACGGGCCCGACGCCGCCGACGGCCCAGCCCTCGGTGAACGGGACCACCTGCACCGTGATGTTGGGCTGCGCGGCCATCCGGTCGAGATGCTCGAGCTGGGCCCGCATGATCTCCGGGCTGCCGACGCGGTGGTGCAGCACCGCCTCGTCCAGCACCACCCAGAGCTTGCGTGACAGGGGCGGGGCGAGGATCCGCTGGCGGCGCATCCGCACCTCGACGCGGCGCTCGATCCGCTCCGCGGAGTCGCCCTTGTTGCCCCCGCTGAAGACCGCGCGGGCGTACTCCTCGGTCTGCAGCAGGCCGGGCACGAACTGCACCTCGTACGTGCGGATCAACGCGGCGTCCTGCTCGAGCCCGAGGTAGTCCTCGAACCAGTCGGGGACCACGTCGCGGTAGTCGTGCCACCAGGTGGGCTCGTTGGCCTGCTTGGCCAGGGCGAGCACGGCCTCGCGCTCTTTCTCGTCGGCCACGCCGTACAGGGTGAGCAGGTCGGCGACGTCGCGCGGCTTGAAGCTCGTGCGCCCGCCCTCCATGCGGCTGATCTTGGAGTGGGACCCCCGGATGGCGTATCCGGCGTCCTCGCGCGAGATCCCGCTGGCCTCCCGGAATCGACGCAGCTGCGCCCCGACCAGGATGCGCAGCGCGGTCGGCCCGGACCCGACGGCATCCCTACCGGGTGTTTCGGCCAGGTCACCCTTATCGTGAGCAGTCGCCATCCGTGCCCCTCAATCGGCAAACTCGCCACAGTCCGGCCCGCTCAATCTTGCCACGTCGCCCGCGGCAGATCGGATATTTCCCGGTGCGAGATATGCGCCGCCCCAGAGCGCACGTCCTACGCCCGGATGTCGACGTCTCCGCACACGTGCACCTCCACGCCCAGGCGGTGGAAGTACGCCGCCTTCGCGACGAGCGCCCTGCCGGCCGTGGCGGCGTCGGGGGCGTAGGCGACCTGGACGTGGTTGGCCTGGTGGCGGGCCATGAACTGGTCGCGGTCGATCCCATGGGGGTACGGGCTGGTCATCGCGGCTCCAGATCGGCAAGGAGCAGCCGGGCGAGGACGATCCCCCTGCGCTGCCAGGTGTAGGTGACGAGGAGGTGGTCGGGGGTGAGGACGGCGGAGGGGTAGCTGTACTCGGCGACGCCGCCGGTGACGACACCCGCATCGCCCGGCGCGAAGCCGGCACCGGCGCTGCCGGCGGCCATCCCCGCGCCCCCCGGCGCGAAGCCGGCTTCGGCGCTGCCGGCGGCCATCCCCGCGAAGCCGGCTCGGGTGCCGCGGTCGTCCAGGAGCCGTGGCACGGCCGGATCGACGGGGACGACGCCGTCGTCCACAGTGGGGCCCGCGTGCCAGGTCAGCCCGTCGTCGTCCGACAGCGACACCACGAGCGGGCAGCGGCTGCCCCACGACTCGGCGCTCGGATTGTGCACGCAGGCCACCCGCCCTGACGGCAGCGCGACCGCCGTGAGGCCGCTGTTGTTGTTCGGCAGGCTCGTGGGCTCAGCGGGCGTCCAGGTACGCCCGCCGTCGCGGGAGAGCGAGCGGTACGCCCGCCCCTCGGTGCTGCGCATCAGCGCGACGGGGCCGTCCGCTCCCCACCACAGCGCGGGCTGGATGTGCCCGGCCCCGGCCAGCACGTCATGGTCGACGGGGATCGGGGCGCGCGTCCAGCTCAGCCCTCCGTCGTCGGAGACGTCCACGAACGGGTCCCAGCGCGGCGGCTCTCCCCACCGCTCCGTCGAGCCGGGGGCCAGCCAGCGCCGCCCTCCGGGAGCGAGCAGCGGCGGGTTCCTGACCGGGCCCCGGCCGCCGGACCGGTCTCCCGGTACGAGCTCGCGTACCGGCTCCCACGTGGCGCCGGCGTCGTACGAGCGGGTGACCAGCGTGATCCACTCGGAGATGCGCTCGCCCGCCTTGCAGAACAGCCACAGCGCGCCGTCGGGGCCGGGCGCCAGCACCGGGTTCCAGTGCGCGACATCCCTGCCGGTGGCCAGGGTGGACACCTCTCCACCCCGGGCGACGCGGATGCGGTTGTCGGGCGTGCCCTCCCTCGTCCCGGCGAACCACGCGACGACGGGGATTCCGTCCACCACCGCGAGGGTGGACGCGTGGCACTGCGTCCACCGGGGGTCGTCAATGGTCACGAACTCCCGGCGGATCATCAGGGCCTCGGGAGCGTCTCGGCCAGCCGCGCGATGCGCTGACGCAGGTCGGGGCCGATCTCGGGGGCGGGCATGCGGAGCGCGCCCGTACCGCGTCCGAGGTGGCTCAGCGCCAGCTTGATGCCCTCGACGGTGCCGCCCAGCGTGGCCAGCACCTCGTCCACCCGCGCCTGGGCGGAACGTTCCGCGTCGGCGTCCCCGGCGGCCACGGCGTCGGCGAGCAGCGCGAACGGCTCGGGGAACGCCGCCGACAGCCCCGAGACGACTCCGGCGCCGCCGCCGCGGACGACCTCGGCGAGCCTGGTGTCCGAGCCCGACCACACCCGGGCGGAGGCCGGCAGCGCCGCGCGGTACTCCGCGAACCGCTCGGCTGCCAGGCCGCTCAGCTTGGCGCCGGCCAGCCCGGTCTCCGCGGCCATCGCCGCGAAGTCGGCAGGCTCGACGACCACGCCGGAGCGCTCGCTGAAGAGGTAGCCGTAGACGGCGGCGGGACCCGCCGCCTCCGTCACCGCGGCGAAGTGCCTGAGCACGGCGCCGGTGTCGGCAGGCAGATAGTACGGGGTCAGCGTCGCCAGCCTGCGCGCCCCGAGCGCCACGGCGTCGCGGGCCAGCGCCACCGCCTCCCGGGTGGCCGCGGCGCCGACGTGCACCACGACCCGCTCCGGACCGAACACGGCCAGCGCGAGCTCGGCGACGGCACGGCGCTCGGCGCGGTCGAGCGCGGGGAACTCGCCGGTGGTGCCGCACACGAAGACCCCGTCGACGCGGCGCGCGAGATCCGTGAAGTGCGCCTTGGTGGTGGCGTGGTCGAGCTCCCCCGCCTCGTCGAAGAAGGTCGGGACGGCGGCGAGGATCTCGGCACGGGGTGGGGTGTTCTCTCGGTTTTCCGGCATGGCGGGACCTCGGTTCGTCGATGGCGAGGCACGGCGATGCCTCGGTACGTCACTGATGGCAGGCGGGATCGATGGAAGGCGGGCGGAACCCCGGGCGGCAAGCGGAGGGAACAGGCCGGGGGGAGGTCAGAGGGCGGGCTGGGCGCGCTCCCGCTCGATCAGCGTCGCCCGGATCCGGGCGCAGGAGCCGTCGAGGTGCGCGGCGAGCGCGGCCAGCGCGGCGTCGACGTCGCCCGAGCGGACGATGTCCCTGAGGTCGGCGTGGTCCTGGGCGACGGGCACCAGGTCGCGGTCGGTGTTGGTGATCTCCAGCACCGCCGCGAACAGCGGCCGGTGCAGCGCCCAGGTGGCGGTCAGCCAGCGGTTGTCGCCGATCGTGTAGAAGCCGCTGTGGAAGTCGAGGTCGGCGGCGGCGAACTTGGCGGCGTCGGAGTCGGCGGCGGCGGCCCGCATCTGCTCGACCGCCTCGTCGACCGGGGACCAGTCGGCGGCGTCGAGGCGGGCGACGGCCTCCTTGATGGCCAGGCTCTCCAGCGCGCCGCGGAGCGCGTAGAGTTCACGAAGGTCCTGGTCGGACAGGCCACGGACGAAGACGCCCCGCTTGCGCGTCTCCACCAGCCCTTCGATCTCCAGCTGGCGGAGCGCGTCGCGCACCGGCCCGCGGCTCACTCCGAAGCGCTCCGCGATCCGGCCCTCGACCAGATGCGTGTCCACGCTCAGCTCGCCACGCACGATGAGCGAGCGGAGCTGGGCGAGCAGCTGATCTCCGAGCGGTGGGTTGCGCAACGGATTGGTGATCGACACCAGCTCTCCTCTCCTGAGTCTCCGCCGACCCGGAGACTATCCCGCACAACTGCATACGGTCAACGTTAACGGATGACCGTTGACGGTTAACCGTCTTCCAAGTCATAGTGTGCGACAACTGAACCACTGCGGAAACGTGCAAGCCCCAGCAGAAAGGGAGGCGCCATGGTCGCGACCCTTCCGAAGACAGATCTCCGCTACACCTGGAAGGTCACGGCCTCCAGCTTCCTCGGCAACACGCTGGAGTACTACGACTTCCTCGTCTACGGCACGGCCGCCGCCGTCGTCTTCCCCAAGGTCTTCTTCCCCGACGCGAGCGGCTTCGTGGCCACGCTCTCCGCCTTCGGCACGTTCGCCGTCGGCTTCCTGGCCAGGCCGCTGGGCGGGCTGTTCTTCGGGAGCCGGGGCGACCGCCACGGCCGCAAGTCCACCCTGATGGTCACGCTCGTCGTGATGGGAGTCAGCACCATCCTCATCGGGCTGCTGCCGGGGTTCGGCACCATCGGGATCTGGGCCCCCGTCCTGCTGGTGGCGCTGCGGTTGCTGCAGGGCTTCGCGGTCGGCGGCGAGTGGGGCGGATCGATGATCATCGTGCTGGAGTCGGCTCCGCCGAACCGCCGTGGCTTCTTCAGCGCCTGGCCCAACACCGGCGGCTTCTCCGCGCAGATCCTCATCACCGGGATCTTCGCCTACGTCTACACGCTCCCCGATGATCAGCTGCTGAGCTGGGGGTGGCGGATCCCGTTCCTGCTGTCGGCCGTGGTCCTCGTCGTGACGTTCTGGATGCGGCGCAGCCTGCACGAGACGCCCGTCTTCACCGAGGCCGTGGCCAGCGAGAAGGAGGGCGGCAAGGAGGGCGAGACGGCCGCCGCGGAGCCCGAGCGTCCGAAGCACGGGCCGATCCGGACGATCTTCGTGGACGACTGGCGCAACCTGCTGCTGATCATCGGCCTGCGGTTCGCCGAGTCGGTGCCGTACTTCCTGCTCACGGTGTTCGCGCTGTCCTACGGCACCAGCGCGCTCGGCCTCGAGAAGACCCAGCTCAACAACGCGATCCTCGTCGCCGCCGTGCTCTCCTTCGTCAGCCACGGCGTGTTCGCCGCGATCTCCGACCGGGTCGGGCGGCGGCCGATCTACTTCTTCGGCGCCGTCGTGGTGTTCGTCATGGCCTTCCCGTTCTTCGCCATGCTGCACAGCGGGTCGATGGTGCTGATCGTGCTCGGGTACGTGCTGATCCTCAACTTCGGGCACAACGCCATCAACGCCATCCAGCCCGCGTTCTTCGCCGAGCTGTTCCCCGCCGAGCGCCGCTACACGGGCGCCGCGGCGGGCCGCGAGATCGCCTCCATCTTCGCGGGCGGCCTGACCCCGTTCATCGCCACGGCGCTGGCCGGCAAGGACGGCTCCCGCTGGCCGCTGGTCGCCGCGTACGTCATGATCGGCGCCCTGATCACGATGTTCGCGGTGTACAAGGCGCCGGAGTCCTTCCGCCGCGACCTCAGCGCCACCGGCAAGAGCGTGCGCTGATCAGGACTCCCAGTGCTCGGCCGGTCTCCGACCCAGGGGGCCGGCCGGGCTGAACAGGACGGGCAGCGCCTCCAGCCCGCGCACCCAGACGGACGGCCGCCAGCGCAGCCGCTCCGGCTCCACCGCGAGGTGCACGTCGGGCAGCCGGTCCAGAAGCACTTCGATGGCCGTCTTGGCGATGATCTCGGCGAGTTCCGGCGCCGGAAAGGGACAGCCGTATTCGCCGTGGCTGAACGACATGTGCGCCCTGTTCGCGCCGGAGTGGACCGGCGCGGCCGGGCGCACCTGCGGGTCGGCGTTGGCCGCCGCGATGCCGAGCACCAGAAGATCGCCCCTGCGCACGCGCCGCCCGGCCACGTCGCAGTCGCGTACGGCCCAGCGCGACGGCATGGCCTGCGTGGGCGGGTCCCTCCACAGCACCTCGTTCAGGGCCTGGCCCACGCTGCTCCGGCCGCCCTGGAGCGTCATCGAGAAGTGGTCGTCCACCAGCATGAGCCGCAGCGTGTTGCCGATCCAGTTCGAGCTCGGGGTGTGGGAGGCCAGCATCAGCACCATGAGATCCTGGACGACCTGCTCGTCGGAGAGCCCCGCGGAGTGCGCCAGCAGGTGCGAGGTGAGGTCGTGCCCCGGCCTGGCGCGCTTGGCGGCCACGAGCCGGTTCACCTGCTCCATGACCCGCAGCCCGGCGGGGAAGGACTCCTCGCCCGCGTCCGTCACCAGGTAGGCGTCCTTGACCAGCTCGGGCAGTTCCGACTCCGGCAGGCCGTACAGCCGGGTGACGACCTCGGCCGGGATCCGGTGGGCGTACTGGCTGATCAGGTCGGCGCGACCGTCCCCCGAGAACTCGTCGATCAGCCGGTCGGCGACCCGCTCGCAGATCATGTTCAGCTCGATGCGGTCGACGGTGTCCAGCGCGTCGCCGATCGCGCCGCCCCGGAGCTTGCGCTCGGCGCCCTCGGTGAACACCAGGGACGGCTGCCAGCTCACGAACGCGCGCACCGGCCAGTTCTCGGGGATGTGGTCCCACAGGTTCCAGCGCCTGGAGTCGCGGCCGAAGAGCTGGGGCTGGCTGGTGACGTGGTGCAGTTCGCGGTAGCCGACCACGAGCCAGGCGGGGATGTCGTCGTCGAGCAGGACCGGCACGATCGGCCCGTGTTTGCGGCGCATCTCCTCGTACACCGCGACCGGGTCGGCGTGGATCTCCGGCCCGTACAGCCGCATGGCGGCGACGTGATCGGGATAGGCCTCCATGAGCGGGTTCGTCACGACTCGCCGTCCCGGGTGCCGGCAATGTGCTTCACGAGCGTGATGAGCACGTGCTTGGACGAGGGGCGCTTGCGCGCGTCGCACTCGATGAGCGGGACGTCGGGTGAGAGCGCGAGCGCCTCGCGCACGGCCTCCAGCGAGGGGCCGTCGGCGAAGCGGTTGACGGCCACGACGAACGGCGTCTTGTGGTGCTCCAGCCGGTCGATGGAGTACCAGGAGTCCTGCAGGCGGCGGGTGTCCACCAGGACGACCGCGCCCAGGCTGCCGGCGAAGAGCTGGTCCCACACGAACCAGAAGCGCTGCTGACCCGGGGCCCCGAACAGGTACAGCACCTTGTCGGGGGTCACCGTGATCCGGCCGAAGTCGAAGGCGACCGTCGTGGTGGTCTTGGCCCGCACCCGGCTGGCGTCGTCGATGCCCTCGCTCGCCTGGGTCATGACCTCCTCGGTGCTCAGCGGGCGGATCTCGCTGACCGAGCCGACCATGGTCGTCTTGCCCACGCCAAAGCCGCCGACGATCACGATCTTCAGTGCGTCGAGTGCGGTTCCGCGCAGCGGTGTGCGTACGGCGTCAGAGGTCGTGGAGGGCACTGAGCACCTGCCTCAGGGTCTCGGGGTCCGGCCGCCCGGCCTGCAGGGCGGAGGACGGATGGCGAACGGTGATGCGGCCGGTGTCCAGCAGGTCGCGCAGCAGGATCTTCACCACGCTCACCGGCAGCCGCAGCTCGGCGGAGATCTCCACCACCGCCGCCGGCTCCCGGGTCAGCTGGAGGATCTTGACGTGCTCCGACTGCATGCCGGGGGCCGGCTCGCACTCGCTGACGATCAGGGAGACGGAGTCGAAGGCGTTCTCGTCGGCACGGGTGCGGCCGCCGGTGACCGTGTAGAGCCGGTCCGGGTCCTCCCGGTCGACAGGGCGCGGTGTCATGGGCGCTCGCCGCTGGTCTCCGCTCGACGCGGCGCCGCGCTGAGGTAGACCCCGATCTGCTCGACCATCTCGTTCATGTTGTGCGCGATCAGCCCCACGTCGCCGTCCTCGTCGGCGATCACGGCCAGATGCGCGCCCTCGCCGGCGGGCACGATGAGCAGCAGCCCGCCGGCGAACTCCACCATCGCCTGCCCCGCGCCGATGCCGTCGCCGAACTCGGCGGAGGCGCTCAGCGACAGGCTCTGGATGCCGGCGGCCAGGGCCGCGAGCTGGTCGGCCTTGTCGCGATCGAGGCCCGAGGTGACGCACATCTTGAGACCGTCCCTGGTCAGGACCAGGACGTGCCTGACTCCCGGGGTCTTCTTCCTGAGGTTCTCCAGCAGCCAGTCGAGCTCGCCATCGGTGGTGCCTGCAGCGTCGATAGTGCTCATCGAAACGACGGGACGCGCGTGTGCGGCGCGGGCGTCCCTGCCTCCTTACTGTGATCAGAAAGTTCCGGGGGGCGGCGACGCATGCTCACGCGTCGCCGGTGGCCGGAGAAGACGTACGCCCACGGCCGCCCGCCTGGCGGAACGCGGCGAACCTCGCCGCCGAATCACGCCCGTCGCGGGCCACCGCCCTGGCCTCCGGCGCCTGCCGCGCCCTCGTCGCCTCGGCCAGCGTCTGCCCGCGACGCCGCCTGGGCAGCAGCTCCTCGCCGGTCGGCGGGTCCTCCGCAGGGGCCGCCTGCGCGGGCACGGCCGGCGGCTCGGCGCTCCTGGGCTGTGTGATCAGTACGCGCGGGATCAGCATCACGACCCCGGTGCCGCCGCGGGCCGACGGGCGGAAGCTCACGGTCAGGCCGTACTTGTCGACCAGGCGGCCCACCACCGCGAGACCCAGCCTGGTGCCGGAGAGCGTGCGCAGGTCGAGCGGCTCGGAGACGAGCTTGGCGGCGTGCTGCCGCTCGCGCGGCCGCATGCCGAGACCGCTGTCGTCGATCGTGATCACGATGCCGGCGTCCTCCTCGTCCACGTACACGTGCACCTCCGTGCCGTGCGCCGAGAACGTGGCGGCGTTGTCCATCAGCTCGGCCAGCGCGTGCATGACGCCCTCGGCCGCGTACCCGACCACGGCGGCGGCGCTGGTGGAGTGGAGGCGGACGCGGCGGTAGGCGCCGATGCGGCCCATGGCGCCGCGTAGGATGCTCTCCATCACGATCGGCCGCGTCCACCGCCGGCCCGAACGCCCGCCGCTCAGCAGGGCGATGTTGTCGGCCAGCCGGCTCATCTGGGAGACGCGGTGGTCCAGGTCGAGCAGGTCGCTGAGGACGTCCTCCTGCTCGCCGTACTGCTCCTCCAGGCCGCGCAGCTGCGCGAGGAGGCTGGTCGCCTGGGCCTGCACCCGGGCCGCGGCGCCGGCGCAGGCGGCCATCACGGCGGCTCCTCTGCGCTCGCTCTCGCCGAGGTGCTGCGCCGTCTCGCCCAGCAGGTCGCGCAGGGGGCCGCCCTCCGGCTGCGGCACGTCCGCCAGCGCGGCGCCGACCGACATCCGGTCCCTCTGGAGCCGTCGTACGAGCTCCGGCAGCGTGTCGGAGGAGAGCCGGGAGATCTCCTGCTCCAGCGCCTCGCGGGCCGCCCTGGCGCCGGACTCGGCCGACTCTCGGGCCTTCCTCGCCGTGTCGCGCTCGCGCTGGAGCACCCCGAGCTCGTTGCCGGCCGCTCGGAGCACCCGCTGCAGGGAGCTCTCGCCGAAGCTCGGCACCTGGGCGAACGCGTCCACGACCGGCACGCCCTCGCGCACCCGGCGCCCCAGCACGGGCAGCGCCTCCTCGGCCACCCGCATGTTCTCCTGCCGCAGCCACAGGTACCGCGCCTCGGCCCACCTGGCCTGCCGGCGCAGCTCGCGGCCGGTGGCGGCGTAGTAGGCGGCGGCCCCGGCGGCGCAGGCCAGCAGCAGCGTCGAGCCGGCGCCCACGGCCGCCATCAATCCCCTGGCCCCGGCAGGAGCGGCGGTCACCGCCCACAACCACACAGCAGCCGTGACCACCATCGTGCCCACGAAGGCGACGACCGCCAGCTCCTTGGAGGTGAGCTTCCGTTCGGGCGTCCGTTGAGGTACGTCTGCTTGCATGTTCGGGGGTCCTCAGGGCGGGGGGCGGGCATGCATGACTTAAGGCCCACGACTTACTGTGTCCGTTTCACGACTGTCCGCGAACGGGAACGGCACTCACCGTAGCACCACGAGTACCATAAGAACAGACATCCACCCTGGAACCGGTCGCTTCACCAGTAACAGAACATTCATCACACCTCCTCGGCGACGCCGAGGTACATCACCCCCGGGTTGGCGGGGTTGAAGGCGATGGAGGTGATCCGGTCGTAGGAGTTGTGGTTGACGGTGACCCGGTTCAGGCGGGCGTCGTACCGGTAGATGTCCGTGCCGATGTTCGACCACCCAGTGCCGAAGTCGAAGTAGAGGACGCCCGGGTCCGTCGGGTGCGGGGCGAGCAGCGGCCCGTTGGGGATCGTGACCTCGTCGCCCTGGTCCACGACGCGCGTGAAGCGCCGGCCTCCGTCGTAGGACCGGTAGATGTGCCGGCCGCCGGACGGCGCGCCCGCCTCCGACTCCGCGATGTCCAGCCCCATCGCGTAGACGACGTTCGGGGCGGCCGGGGAGATCGCGGCGCTGAACACGTTGACCTTGCCGCCGGTCGCGCTCAGCCCGGTGGAGGCACTCCACGTGCGGCCACCGTCGAAGGTGACGCGGGCGCCGACGTTGGACGCGCCGAGCACCACATGGTTCAGGTCGTACGGGTCGAACACCGCCGTGTAGGCCATGAGCAGGTCGCTCTGCGGCCAGGCGGGCACCCCGATGGGCCGCCACGTACGCCCGCCGTCCCGCGAGTCGTACAACCTGCCGGAGCCGTCGGCCACCCGCAGGCGGTCGCCGCGGAAGCGGTCCGCGCCGAGCCCGGCCAGCTCGCCGGCCGGTGAGGTGAGCGGGGTGACGCCCTCGGGCGTGGCGAGCGCGAGGTTGCCCTCGCGGTCCCACGCGTAGGCCCGGCCGCCCCGAGCCGGGACCAGCTCGACCTGCGAGCCGCTCACCTCGCCGGCCGCCGTCCAAGTGCAGCCCGCGTCCTTGGAGCTCAGCAGCCGGTTGTTGGACATGGCGAGCAGTTCGTTCGGCCGGTCGAGGGCGACGAGCCCGGTGGTGTACACGACCGGGCGCAGCACCTGGCTGGTGGGCGCGATGGTCCGGCCGTCGTTCCGCGTGTACGTCACCGACCCGTCGCCGGTGACCGTCCTGCAGATCGGCTGGCGCCAGAAGCCGGCGAGGCCGTCGCCGGTGGGCTCGTCACCCGCGAGCGCGGGTGCGGCGGCCGACAGGACCGCCAGCGCGGTCGCGAGTCCGATGGTGAATGCCTTCTTCAACACTGTCTCCCCGACGTGCCGGTGTTACCGGAGTCCGTCCTATCGGGGAGCGAAGCGCCCGGGCCAGCGCAAACGGCGGCAGGTTTGTGTCATGGCAGGTATCTGACACACTCATCGATCATGAACGCGGACGACAACGCGCTCGCGGCGGTCGGGGTCGACGCCGAGGACGAGCGGATCTACCGGGACCTGCTGCGGCGGCCGCGTGCCACGCTGCCCGAGTTGGCCGCGCACACCGGCCGCACCACCGTGGCCCTGCGCCGGGCCTGCTCCAGGCTCGAGGCGCTCGGTCTGGTCAGCCGCATGGCGGGCCGGCCCGTCCGGTGGGTGCCGACCAGGCCCGACGTCGCCGTGGCCGCCCTCATCTCGCGCCGCGAGGAAGGGCTGGCCCAGGCGCGGCTGGCCGCGCTCGCGCTGCTGGCCGAGACGCCGCGGACGGAGAACCAGGCCCCCGAGGAGCTGGTCGAGGTCGTACAGGGTCAGGCGGCCGTGGTGCAGCGGTTCACGCAGCTGCAGCAGACGGCGACCGAGGAGCTGCTGGTGCTGGACCGGCCGCCGTACGCGCAGGACCCCGCCCAGCAGAACGTCGCCGAGATGGAGCGCCTCGCGCACGGCCTGCTGGTGCGCGGCATCTACGACGCCTCGGCCCTGGAGATCCCCGGCAAGCTCCGCCTCGCCCAGGAGGCGGCCGCGGCGGGAGAGCAGGCCAGGGTCAGCCCCGAGGTGCCGATGAAGCTGGCCATCGCCGACAGGAGGACCGCGATCCTGCCGCTGAGCACCGACGCGTCCGCCTACGCCGACAGCGCGGTCATCGTGCACTCCTCGACACTGCTCGACGCGCTGGTCACCCTGTTCGAGGTCCTGTGGCGGTCGGCGCTGCCGCTGCCGGTCAAGCCCTCGGCGGCCGTCTCCTCGCCCGCCGAACTGCCGGATCCGGAGCTGTTCACGCTGCTGGCGGCCGGGCTCAAGGACGAGTCCGTCGCGCGTCAGCTCGGGGTGAGCCTGCGTACGGTGCACCGGCGGGTCAGCGAGCTGATGGACCTGCTGGGCGCCCGCACCCGGTTCCAGGCCGGGCTGCTCGCCGCGCGCCGCGGGTGGTGGGGCGCGGATTCCTGACGGTCACAGGCGGTCGCCGTGCGCCATCAGGTGGACCGCCGCCAGAGACCGCCATGGGCGCCACCGTTCCCGGCAGGCGGCGGGGTCGAGGCCGAGGCCGGTCAGCGCGGCGCGGAGGGACGCGTCGCCGAGCGGGAACGCCTCGCGGCTCCCCAGCCGGAAGGCCAGGTCGTGGCGGAGGTCCTGATCGGCGTACGGCAGGCCGGGCGGCGCGTCCGGGCCGGTGCCGTGGTCGAGCGCCCCGTGCCCGCGGACGACGTCGGCCGCCAGCGCCTCGATCAGTGCCGCCTCCTCCTGCGTGACCTCGGCCCGGGCGATCGCGGCATCGGTTTCCTCCTGCGTGACCTCGGCCCGGGCGATCGCGGCATCGGTTTCCTCCTGCGTGACCTCGGCCCGGGCGATCGCGGCATCGGCTTCCTCCTGCGCGATCTCGGCCCAGGTGATCGCGCAGGCATCGGGAAAGGTGTGCGTGAGGCCGCCCGGCAGCCCCGGCACTTTCGTCCCCAGCCTGTGCGTCAGCGCCCCCAGCCGGTCCGCCGCCTCGCGTGCCGTCCTGCCGCGCCCGAGCACCGCACGGACACCGGCCTCCAGGGCGTTCCACGCCGCCGGCACGGCGAGGCCGGGACGTGCCCGTACCAGCGGACCCAGCACCGGATCCGCCGACAGCGCCGCCACCCCCGCCGTGTGGTCGCTGTCCACGCCGAGCATCCGTCCCGCCTGCCCCACCACGTGGATCAGCCCCTCCCAGTACGGCAGGTGGGCACGGAGCAGCAGGTGACCGTCTCCGCCCGGCGACACCTCCAGCACCCCCGGCGCGCCCTCCACGGTGATCGTGCGGCGGTAGGTGTCGCCGTCCACCTCCTCGACCCCCGGCACGGCGCGTACGGCGAGGAACTCCCGCACGGCGGTCCAGTCGTAACCGGGCACGAACGGCATCCGCAGCACCAGCCCGCCGTCGGCCACCAACCGGTCGGCGCGGCGGCGCCGGTCGCGCAGGTCGGTCGGCGAGGCGCGGAACACCTCCCGCATGGCCCTGTTGAACTGCCGCAGGCTCCCGAACCCCGAGGCGAAGGCCACGTCCAGCACCGTCAGATCGGTGTCGTCGAGGAGCCGCCTGGCGAAGTGCGCCCGCCGCGAACGCGCGAGCTGGTCCGGGGTCGCCCCCATGTGCTGGACGAACAGCCGGCGCAGGTGCCGCGGCGACAGGCCCATCCGCGCCGCCAGCGCCGCCTCGGTGCCGTCGTCCAGCACGCCGTCGATGATCAGCTGCCACGCCCGGCACACCAGCTCGGGCGCGCCGGCCGCGACCGGCGCGGCCACCCGGTAGGGCCGGCACCGCAGGCACGCGCGGAACCCGGCGGCCTCGGCGGCGGCCGGGTGCTCGTACGTGCGCGTGTTGCGGGCCAGCGGCCTGGCACCGCACCCCGGCCGGCAGTAGATGCCGGTGGTGAGGACGGCGGAGTAGGTGGTCATGCCCTATGTGTACGTCACCCGCGGCCGGCGCACCGGCCGGATCCGGACACGCTCATGACCGCTCGCGGGTGGCCTGGAAGCGGCTGGAGAAGTTGACGCTGATCCGCACGCCCGCCGGAGCGGCCTGCTTGGGCACGCAGTGCCGCCAGTCGCGCTGACACCTTCCGCCCATCACCACCAGGTCCCCCGCCGACGGCGTCAGCACGACGCTGCGCCCTCCGGTCCTGGGTTTGAGCAGGAACCGGCGGGTCGCGCCGAGGCTCAGGACCGGGACGACGCACTCGTCCCGCCTGCAGGTCTGCCAGTCGCCGTGCCAGCCGGTGCTGTCGCGGTGGTCGCGGTAGAGGTTGATCCAGAGCCCGTCGTACGGCACCCCGTAGTGCTCCGACAGCGCGGCGGTGATCTCGGCGAGCAGGGGATCGGGCACGTCGGCCAGGTCGGTGTACTCGGCGGTGAGCCGGGGCTCGGCGTACTTCTTGTCGAACATCCACCGGTCGCGCTGCTCCCACCCGGCCTTCTCCAGCAGCGATTCGAGCAGCCGCCGGCCGCCGCGCAGCCAGCCGGGGACGTGCTCGACCCAGGAGGTGGCGTCGAGCTGGACGCGGCGCGCGGCGGCGAACGTGGGGTCGAACCGCGGCTCCTCCACGGCCGGGTCCGTCTCCAGGAAGAGCGGCGGTTGCAAGGGGGACCTCCCGATGTCGCGTACCGGGAAATGGTGCGCGCGAACTTTGGGACAGGTCCGGCCAGATCCGGACAACTCTTGTCCCACGTGAAACACATCGAACTCTCTTTCGATTACACTGCTGGCCATGCCAACCCCCTGGCCCTCAGCCTGGAGACCGCGCGGCGGCTGGCCGTGACCTGCCAGCACCTGGCCGGGCCGCGGCCGGGCGGCGGCGTCGACGGGCTGCGGCAGGTGCTGCGCACGTTGCGGTGCCTGCAGCTCGACCCGATCAACGTGGTGGCCCGCAGCCACCTGCTGGTGCTCTGGAGCCGCCTCGGGGCCTACGACCCCGCCGACCTCGACACGTTGCTGTGGGAGGAGCGGTGGCTCTTCGAATACTGGGCGCACGCCGCGTCCGTCGTGCTGTCGGAGGACTATCCGATCCACCAGGTCATGATGCGTGGCTACCCGCGAGGCGAGTCCGCCTACGCGCAGCGGGTCCGTGACTGGCTGGCGGCCAACGACGAGCTGCGGCAGCACGTGCTCGACCGGTTACGCGAGGCGGGGCCGCTGCCGCCCGGGGCCTTCGACGGCCACGTGAGCGTGGCCTGGCAGTCCTCCGGGTGGACCAACGGCCGCGGTGTCGAGCGCATGCTCGACTTCCTCTGGCTCCAAGGCCACATCATGGTCGCGGGCAGGGCGGGCCGCACGCGCCACTGGGACCTGGCCGAGCGCCGGCTGCCCGCGTGGGCCGCCGCCACGCCGCTGCCACGGCGGGAGGCGGTGTCCCTGGCGGCCGAGCACTCCCTGCGCGCGCTCGGCGTGGCCCGCGCCGCCGACATCGAGCGCCACTTCGTCCGCGACCGCTATCCCGGCCTCGCGGAGGTCCTGCACGAGCTGGAGCACTCGGGCCGGATCCTGCCCGCCGAGGTCGAGGGCGGCCAGGAGCGCTGGTACGTGCACCGCGACGCCCTGGGCCTGCTGGAGCAGGACTGGCAGCCGCGCACCACGCTGCTGTCGCCGTTCGACAACCTCATCTGCGACCGGGCCCGCACCGAGCGGCTGTGGGGCTTCGAGTTCCGCACGGAGATGTACGTGCCCAAGCACAAGCGGCGGTACGGCTACTACATCATGCCGGTCCTGCACGGCGAGCGCCTGGTCGGTCGGCTCGTGCCACGCCTGGACCGCCGCCGGGCCGTGCTGGAGATCGAGGGCGTGTTCCCGGAGCCGGGCTTCCCCGGCGACGAGGCGTCCGCCGGGGCCGTCGGCGCGGCGGTCGCCGAGCTGGCCGCGTTCGCGGGTGCACGCGAGGTCTCCTACGCGGACACCATCTCGGCGCCATGGCGGTCCGGACATGGGTCCATCGGCCCGGACGCCAGGCACGGGTCCGTCAGCCCGGACGCCAGGCGCGGGTCCGTCAGCCCGGACGCCAGGCACGGGTCCGTCAGCCCGGACGCCAGGCGCGGGTCCGTCGGCCCGGACGCCGGGCCGACGGCGCTGCTGCGAACGTGACCCGCCGCTACCCGCGGCGGCAGTCGCCCGGCCGCCTGGGGCGGTCGTCGGTCCAGCCGGACTCCGGTGCCCATGCGAGGTAGTACATGGTCGTCCCCTTGGGCAGCCCCTCTGCGCTCTCCCGCCCACGGCCATGTGCTCATGCTGCTCTCCGATCAGGGCGCGACGAGCCAGCAGTCGCTCGTGGAGACCCGCGGCGTCGACCCGAGCGCGGTGGTCGCCGTACTCAACGACCTCGAGAGCAACGGGCTGGCCGAGCGCCGCCGTGACCCGGCCGACCGCCGCCGCCACATTGTCGAGATCTCGGCCAGCGGCAAGGTCATGGTCGACGGCATCCACGACGCCATCGCCGCCGTCGAGTCCACGCTCTTCGCCGATCTCGACAGCGAGGAGATCAGCACCCTGCAGCGGCTGCTGTCCCGGATCAACACGTCCGTCGAGGAGACCGGCTGCACCGAGGACTGACCTCCGGCGTCAGGCGGAGACCTTCGGCGTGGCGCGCATGCCGACGTAGCACGCCGGGGTCCCGTCGGGCAGGGTCGAGAAGACCACGGGCATGTAGCCCTCGCTGAACGCCGGACCGGCGCCCGTGGCGGCGAAGACCGTCTCCGAGACCGGGATCAGCTCGCCTTCCAGCGGCGGCGACAGGTCCTTCATCCCGTCGACGAACTCGTACCGGATCCGGTCGGGGCTGATGGTGATGACGACGCCTTCGCGCTTGTACGTGCCGACGTACGGCGTCATGTCCACCGCGGGCGGCGCGGCCGGCGGGCCGAACGGCTCCGGCATGCGCACCCCGGCCAGCTCGTCGAGCAGCTCGCGGAACAGGTCGGAATACAGCTGCCTGGCCGCGCCCCCGTTGGTCATCAGCGCCACGGCCACGCCCGCCTCCGGGATGACGCGCAGGTAGGCGTACTGCCCGATGGCGGCGCCGTCGTGGCCGTAGCCGAAGACGCCGTCCCAGTCGTAGAGGGTCCAGCCCAGGCCCCAGCCGTCCGCGCTGACGGTCCACTTGTCCGGCACGTCCACCTCGCGCCGCTGCATGGCCGCGACCGCGGCGGCGTCGACGACGCGCGTGCCGTCGGGGGCCAGGCCCCCGGCCAGGTGCATCCGGGCGAAGCGCACCATGTCGCCGGAGGAGGTGATGATCCTGCCGTACGGGCCCGCCGAACGCGGCATCATGTCCCAGACCGGCGCCGGGTCGGGCTCCCGGCCCGGCTCGCCCAGGTGGCTCATCGCCGCCTGGAACGCGAGCGCCTCCTCCGGCAGCGTCATCGAGCGCTCCAGCCCCAGCGGGGTGAAGATCAGGTCCTTCAGTGCCTGGTCCCAGGTCTTGCCGGTCACCACCTCGACGAGGCGGCCGAGCACGACGTAGCCGAGTCCGCCGTAGGAGATCGCCGTGCCCGGCTGGCAGTCCAGGGCCACCTCGCGGGCGGCCTCCACATATCTGGCCAGGCAGTCGTCCCCGCGGCCCGAGTCGTACGTGAAGTCGTTGGTGACCCCGCCGGTGTGGCTGAGCAGCTGCCGCACGGTGATCACCTTGGTCGCCGCCTCGTCGGGCGTGGCGAACTCCGGCAGCACGTCCACCACCCGGGCGTCGAGGTCCAGCTTGCCCTCCCCGACCAGCCGCATCACCAGTGTCGCGGTGTAGACCTTGGCGATCGAGCCGGACAGGAACACCGAGTCGGGGCTCACCGCCACGCCGGTGCCCCGGTGCAGCACCCCACTGGCCAGCTCGTAGACCTGCCCGCCGGTCAGCACGGCCAGGGTCGCGCCCGGCACGTGGCAGGCGGCGCGCAGCTCGTCGAAGCGGTGCTGCCAGCGCTCGGGGTAGAAGCTCCGCCCGGTCGAGCTCAGCGCGCCCCAGTCACCGGCGGCGGTCCAGTTCGTCTCCATGATCCATCTCCTCAACGTTCGCGTACATCGATCTCGTTGTGCGAACACTGTACGCATAAGAGTTTGATGTACGCAAGCCGCCTGCGGGTGGACGGCCGCGGCTGGGCGGCGGAGAGTGGCTGTTGCACATCGACCTCACGGCCGGGCGCCACGCGCCCCTTTGAACCGAGGAGGAAGCATGCCTACCGACCACCACGCCGAACACGTCGGCAGCCTCCTGCGCCCGCCCGAGTTACTGCAGGCCAGGCGGGCCCGGGAGCGCGGCGAGCTGAGCGCCGAGGAGCTGGCGGGACTGGAGGACGGCGCGGCGCTGGCCGCGCTCGACCTCCAGCGCGAGGCCGGCATCGAGGTCTTCACCGACGGCGAGGTACGGCGGGCCACCTGGATGGCCGGCCTGATGGAGTCGCTCGGCGGGGTGGAGCCCGTGCCGGTGCCCAACTCCACCTGGTTCAGGGACGGCGGGGAGGTGCCGGCCGAGGAGACCGCGTTCGAGCTGGTGGCCGCGAGCGGCAAGCTGACCCAGAAGAGGCAGCTCAGCGCCGTCGAGGCGGACTTCCTCGCCCGGCACGCGCCCGGTCAGTTCAAGATCACGATGATGAGCTCGTCCATGGGGAACCTCCTGTGGCGGCCCGGGCTCAGCGACGCCGTCTACCCGACGCCCGGCGACATGATGCGCGACCTCGTCGCGCTGCGGATCGACGAGATCAAGAGCCTGCTGGACCGGGGCGTGAACTGGATCCAGCTCGACTCCCTGGGCTACAACCAGGTCATCGACCCGGAGTTCCGCGCGCGCATGCTCGGCTCCCACGCGCCGGACCCGGAGACCATCCTCGACTCGACGATCTCGGTGGACGCCGAGCTGGTGCGCGCGACCAAGGCCATGAACCCCGAGGTCACGGTCGCGATGCACATCTGCAGGGGGAACAACCGCAGCGCGTGGATGTCCAGGGGCGGTTACGAGCCGATCGCCGAGCGGCTGTTCGGGGAGGTGCCGGTCGACCGGTTCCTGCTCGAGTACGACACGGAGCGGGCCGGGGGGTTCGAGCCGCTGCGGTTCGTCCCCCAGGGCACGACCGTCGTGCTCGGACTGGTCTCGTCCAAGATCCCGGCGCTGGAGTCACAGGACGAGCTGCGCCGCCGTATCGACGAGGCCGCCAAGTACGTACCGCTCGAGAACCTCGCGATCAGCCCGCAGTGCGGCTTCGCCTCCACCGCCAGGGGGAACCTGCTCACGGTGGACGACGAGCGGCGCAAGCTGGAGCTCGTCGCGGACACGGCGCGGAAAGTCTGGGGCTGACCCCCTCGATGAGAGAGAATTTCCGGCCGGGGCGTGCCGGTGCTGCCTGCGGCGATAAGGGCGGTGTCAGGGCGGGCCGGGCCAGGGGATCTTCCCCTTAATCAGGTCTTACTCGCCGTTCGTCACTCTTGTGTCATCGGGACTCTAGGAGATGACATGGACGCGAACGCCCCTCGCGAGGAGAACGCCGGCGGCTGGAGTCAGTTCGGTGACAGGCCGCCCACAGTCGGAGGCTTCACCCGGCCGGGGCCGGTGCTGCCGCCGCCCCCGCCGCCGAGGCGGCCGGGGTTCGTGCTCACGCGCAAGGCGATCGCCGGGCTCGCGCTGGCCGCCGTGACGGCGTTGACGGCGGCGGCGCTCGGGGGCGGCGCCGTCGGCGCGTACGTGGCGGAGGGCGCGCGCCCGGTGCCGACCGTCACCAAGACGACCGTGGCGAGCCCGGCCTTCCGCACGGCCTCGGGCCAGCTCACGGTCGCGCAGGTGGCGGAGAAGGTGCAGCCGTCGGTGGTGATGATCCAGGGCCGGAACGCCGAGGGGTCCGGCGTGGTGCTGTCGGAGGACGGGCTGATCCTGACCAACAACCACGTCGTGGCCGGGCAGGGCGACCAGTTGACGGTGAAGTTCAGTGACGGCAAGACGGCCAAGGCGACGGTGGTCGGCACCGACCCGGCCACCGACCTCGCCGTCATCCGCGCGGCGGACGTGTCGGGGCTGGCCAAGGCCACGCTGGGCGACAGCGACCAGCTCAAGGTGGGGGACGACGTCCTGGCCATCGGCAGCCCGCTCGGACTGGACGGTACGGTGACGGCGGGCATCATCAGCGCGCTCGACCGTACGGTGACCTCCGGGAGCGGCGGTCAGGACCAGCAGCTCCCGCCGGGCTGGGGCCGGCAGGGGCAGGCGGCCGAGACGACCACGCTCGGCGGCATGATCCAGACGGACGCGGCGATCAACCCCGGCAACTCGGGCGGCGCGCTGGTCAACGCCGCCGGCGAGCTGGTCGGCATCAACAGCGCGGTCGCCGCCGACGGGGTCAACCTCGGCTTCGCGATCCCGGTGAACACCGCCAAGCAGGTCTCCGAGCAGCTCATCAGCAAGGGGAAGGTGAGCCACGCGTTCCTCGGGGTGAGCGTCACCGACGCCACCGGCGACGTGCCCGGCGCGCTGG
Source organism: Nonomuraea sp. NPDC050786 (assembly GCF_040654115.1). Classification (NCBI taxonomy): domain Bacteria; kingdom Bacillati; phylum Actinomycetota; class Actinomycetes; order Streptosporangiales; family Streptosporangiaceae; genus Nonomuraea; species Nonomuraea sp. NPDC050786. The sequence goes on along the minus strand of NZ_JBFAHJ010000006.1, from coordinate 76,995 downwards.
TCCGCCAGGTGACCGCGGGCAGCCCGGCGGAGAAGGCCGGGCTGAAGCAGGGTGACCTGATCACCAAGATCGGCAGCACGCCGGTCCAGGGCGGAGACACGGTCGTCGGGCAGGTCCGGGGGTTCAAGGTGGGCCAGCAGGTGGAGGTCACCTACCAGCGGGACGGGAAGACGAGCACGGTCACCGTGACCATGGAAGAGAAGAAGTAACCCGCCGTCTCGACGCCGAGCGCCGGAAGCCGCCGTGGCTCCCGGCGCTCGTTCTGTGCGTGGTGTCAGCTGAGGACGATGTGGAGGGCCTCGCCCACCTTCCGGTAGCCGACGCGGGCGTAGACCCGGGCGGCGCCGTCGTCGGCGGGTGTGAGGAACGGGGTCGTGACCCCGGCCGCCGCGCCCCCGCGGGTCAGGAGCGCCGTGACCGCCCCGGCGATGCCGCGCCGCCGGTGCGGGGCGCGGACCGCGATGCCCGCCACCTCGGCGACCCCTCGGTGCGGGCGGCCGAGCTGCCCGGCGCCGACGGCCTCCTCGCCGTCCACGGCGAGGGCGACCAGGCCGCCGCCGTCGAGGACCCGCCGGAGCCGGGCGACGTCGTGCTCGGTGGCCTCGGGCGCCTCGAACGCCTCGTTCATCACCCGCGCGGCCTGCCAGAGAGCGGCGTCGTCGGTCACGAGCTCGACCCGTACGTCCACCGGAGCGTCCACCACCTCGTCCGGCGGGCAGACCAGCAGCGGGTAGCGGCCCTCCACGGTGAACCCGGCCGCGAACAGGGCGCCTTCCACCTTCGGGGCCGCCTGCGGCACGTACTCGAGCCGGGGTGTCCTGGCCCGCCCGCGGAACTCCGCGATCAGCGCGGCGACCTCGTCCTCGGTGGGCGCGGCACCATCGTCGGGGATGGCGTAGTTGAACGAGAGCGCGTCGTCATGCTCGTCGAACCGGATCGTGAACGGCCCGGACCGGACGGCCCGGTCCCCTGCCGCCGCTCTGAGATAGGCGTGCACCTCGGCCCCGAACAAACGCGCTCCTCTCCTCGTACGAGGAGGTACACGTTACTCCCGCGTCAGGTCAGGCCGACGATCGTGGCGCTCGGGCTGAAGGCGACCACGACGGCCCCCGCGGCCGGGAGCAGCGTGAACCGGCCCTCGCGCCCGTCGAGGTCCATGTCGAACGGGATGTCCGTGCCGCCCGCCGCGTCCCAGGGCATGACGTGCGCCGTGACCCTCATCGAGGTCGTGCCGGTCGCCGTCACCTCCGCCACCAGCATGCCGTCCTTCAGCGGAAGCGACGCTGCCCTCCAGCCGGAGGGATCGCCCTGGTCCGGCGTCGAGGCGGTCCTCGCCCCGCCCCTGGCGTACGGCTGCCCGCGTCCGCTCTCGCCCTCGGCGTACGGCTGCCCGCGTCCCCTCTCGCCCTCGGCGTACGCCTGCGCGCGGCCGCTCTCGTACCCGAGCGCGGTCTCGCTCCCGGTGACGTCGTTGATCGCCTTCCCCGTCCGCTGGTCCAGCAGCACCTCCTTCGTGCCGGCGTCGCCCGAGATCCGCAGCCGCACGGCGCCGAGATCGGCGGAGGGGACGATCTCCGCGGAGCCGGACCCGCCCCCGTGCCGCCACAGCTCGGCGCCGTCGGCGGGGTCCAGCCCGGTCACCACTGTCTCGTCGCCGCAGTCGGCCACCACGGCGACGACGTCGCGCAGCACCGCGTACGGCTTCGCCAGCCGGCGGTCGACGTGGCAGCCCTTACGTACGGGACGCTCCCAGACGTGCCTGGCGGGATCCGCCGGGTCCCTTCCGATCATCGTGCCGTCACGGGAGACGCCGACCAGGCCGTGCGCGGCCGGATCGGTGTCCGCGAACGGCTGCCCGGCGTGCTCGGCCCGTACCTCGCCGGTACGGGCGTCCAGCACCACCGTGCGTCCCCTGGTCCGCTCCGCCCCCGTCGCCTGGCCGAAGGTGAGCACCATGACGCTCCCGTCGGGGGCCACCTCGAACCCGGTGGCCCGCGCCGCGGGCCTGCGGTAGTGCCACCGCTCACGGCCGGTACGGGTGTCCAGCGCCACGACGCCGTCGCCGATCCGCACCAGCGCGGTGCCGCCCGCGACCGCCACCTGCCTGGCGGGGGTGCCGTCCGGGACCCGCCACCGCCAGGCGAGCCTGCTCACCGACGCCGCCACGGCCGCCTCAGCAGGGGCGCTCCCGCCCGCGACGACCGCCTCGACGGGCAGCGTCGCGCCGGCGAACGACACCGCGGCCAGCACCGCCGCCACGGCCGCCAGCCCCGCCCCCATGCCCGCGAAGGGCTTGACGGTGAAGTCGGGCACCACCCCCGCTATGAGGACGAACCCGGCCGCGGCGGCCACGAGTCCCGTGCCGAAGAGGATCTCGCCGTGCTCGGGCAGCCCTCCGGCGAACGTCTGCCGCACCCGTACGACCCCGTGCACGGCCAGCGGCACGGCGACGAACGCCACCGCGACGGCCCGCACGCGCACGGTGACCCGCGCCTCGGCATCGTCTCCCCCCACGCGAGCCGTCACACGTGCCAGCCGGACCACGTCGACCACCAGCCAGGCCAGCAGCCCGAGCGCCAGCAGCAGCCCGAGGTCGATCAGCACCGGCAACTCGACAGGCAACGGGCGCCGCAGGAAGTATCCCCATCCCGCCGCGCCCACCCCGGCCAAGGCGACCCCCGGCCCTAACCATCCCTTCCCCACGATCTGTGCAACGCGCCTTCTGACAGACTCGTTCCACGATCAGATAACGATCGAGTCATCAGCGCGCGTACACAGTGCCCTTGGAGAATGGAAGGGGGCGGAGACGCGGATCAGGCGCCGAGGTCGCGGGCGACGTTGTCCAGCCGGATCGCCAGCTCCTCCAGGGCCTGGTCGGACAGCCCGCCCTCCGGCAGCCGGGCCGCGATGTCGTCGCGGCTGGCGATGACCAGCCCCTTGTGCGCGTCGTCCACCTCGTTCGCGGGCAGGACCACGCACTCGCCACGGACGTACACGAGCGTGGCGTCGGGGTGCTCCGACTGCAGCAGTTCGCGAACGCAATCGCCATCGATGAGAGACATCTCAGCTCCTCTGCCCCGGACTCGGCCTCAGCACGGCGCTTACCCAGATAGCCGCCCCAGTCACCCGAAGGTCGGCGGGCCGCCGTCGGAGCGCGTGCGCCGCACGCCGAACCCGACGAGGTACACGGCCGCCGCCAGCGCCACGACGGCGGGCGGGATGGCCAGGAGCGGCCGCGCCGCCAGCAGGGCCAGCACGGTCAGGACCACCCCGGCGAGCAGCGCGAGCGCGGCGGCCAGCAGGCGCACGCCGAGCCAGGTCGAGGGCGGCGGCGACGTCGGCCACTCGCCGTGGCCGCCTCCGGGCACGTCGGGCACGCCGGTGTCGCTCACCACGCCGGAGGTGCTGACCTCCTCGGGAGGCGGCGGCTCACGCAGCACGGGAGCGAAGAACTCGTCCTCGGGATCCTCGTCTGGCCTCTTCATCCTCGATCACCTCGCCGGATCGGCTTCTTCCAGCTCGCGCAGGAACGGGTTGACCACGGCGTTCAGCTCGGCCAGGAGCGCTTCGAGCGAGGCCTGGGCGTCGTCGAGGTTCGGCAGGCCCTCGGCCCGCGCGTGGGTGGGGGTGGGCAGGCCGCCCACCGGCAGGGGCACGCGGAGTTCCAGAGTGCTCAACGCGGTCGGCCGCTCGTACGGCGGCGGCACGTACGTCGGCTCCTGGCGCTGCCAGCTCGACCACCCGGCAGGCAGGCCGACCTGGGGCGGGGCCGCGAGCTCGACCACGGCGAGCAGCCCGGCCGCCTCCTCGGGCCGGTGGCAGGTCGCGTCCAGCACCCGCGGATGGCGGCGTACGTACGGGTGCTCCGCCACCGGGCGCGTGGCCACCTCCCACGCGCCCAGCGCGAAGTGCAACGGGTCCAGCGTGATGCCGCCCGCGGCCGGTTCACCGTCAACAGCCTCGAACGCGTGCCTCCACTTGCGCAGCTCCTCGCCGTAGCGCTCCTGCGCGCTGCCCTGGTCCTCGGCGTCGTCTCCTCGCATGGCGCCGATCCAGAAGGCCTGCGTGCCGGCCATGCGCCTCCCCCGTGTCAGCCCTTGATCTCGATGCGGCGGGCGCGGCCCTTCTCGGTCTTGGGAACGCGCACGGTCAGGATGCCGTCGGCCAGCTCGCCGCCGATCTGCTCGGTGTCGGCGTCGCTCGGCAGGATCGTCCGGTAGACGAACCGGCCGGTGCGCCGCCGCAGCATGTTGCCCTTCTCCTCCTCGTTGATCTCCCCCGAAATGCAGAGCTCGCTGTCGTTGACCTCGACGTTGATGTCCTCGCGCCGCATGCCGGGCAGCTCGGCGCGTACGACGTAGGCGTCCGGGGTCTCCTCCGTCTCCGCGGCAGGCCGCCAGGCGGCGACGTCGGTCTCGGCGCCCTGCTCGAACAGCCGCCCCATCTGATCCCACAGCTGCTGGAACTCCGTGAACGGATCCCATGCGCGCCGCTGCCAGGGCGCGCCCGGCTGCATCGCCCCGCGATTACGCCTTATCGGCAAAGCCACTGCTTTCTCACCTCCGTGGCGTGAGGGGCCCCCTCGCCCCCCTCCTCCAGGTTCATCCACCCAATACCCGCAAACTCCTCGTCTGAACGGTTCCGCCGCAGGCCAGAGGGGGTGTCGAAACCACCCGGCAGGGCAGCTGGACGGATATGACCGAGGGAACGCGACGGCATCGGGGGGCCCGCGATGACGGTCACGCTTGCGCTGGCCGGTGACACGATGCTCGGGCGCGGCGTCGCAGAACGGCTCGAGCTGAGCGCCGATCCGGCCCACTTCTTCGACACGGGTGTGCGCGCGGTGCTCGCCCGGGCCGACCTCGTCCTGGTCAACCTCGAATGCTGCATTTCGGCGCGCGGTCGGCAGTGGGACCCGCTGCGCAAGCCGTTCCACTTCCGCGCCCCGCCGCAGGCCGCGGCGATGCTGGCGGAGCTGGGCGTGCACGCGGTCACGCTGGCCAACAACCACGCGCTCGACTACGGCCAGGACGCCCTCCTGGACACCCTCGACCACCTGGCGGCTGCCGGGATCCGCACGGTGGGCGCGGGCGCCGACCTGGACCAGGCGTGGGAGCCCGCCGTGCTGGAGGCCGGTGGCCTGCGCCTTTCCGTGCTGGGCGTCACCGACCACCCCTCGGAGTTCGGGGCCACCGAGCGCCGGCCCGGCGTCGCGTACGCCGACCTCGGCACCGGGGCCCCGGACCGGCTCATGAGCACGATCGGGAGCATGAGCGGCGACGCGGTGATCGTCTGCGTCCACTGGGGCCCGAACATGACCGCCGCGCCCGTCACCCACGTCCGCCGCTCGGCCAAGGCGCTGGTGCGCGCGGGGGCGACCCTGGTGGCCGGGCACTCCGCGCACGTCTTCCACGGGGTGGCCGGACCGGTCCTGTACGACATGGGCGACTTCATCGACGACTACATCGTGGATCCCGAGCTGCGCAACGACCTCGGGCTGATCTTCCTGGTCACCCTGGACGAGCACGGTCCGGTACGGCTGAGCGCCGTGCCCATAGCGCTCGACTACTGCCGTACGAGGATCGCGGACCAGGCGGAGTCCGGCTGGATCCGCCACCGCTTCATCACCGCCTGCGCCGGGCTGGGCACGGAGGTCCGGACCGAGGAGGGCACGCTCACCGTCGATCTCCGGCCATCAGCGGCTTGACCTGCGCATTTGGGCTGGCGCGCCGCGACCGTAAGTAATCGGTCAATTGCTGACAGCGATCGTAGGGTGAGATATGTGGCCCCAGTTGAGGCCTCGGCACCCAGCGGGAGGATCGATCATGGCGCAGGCACCGAGAATCGACGTCGAGACCAGAGCCGGGACGGTCAGGGGCAGCCTGACCGGGGAGCAGGCCGAGCGGATCACGGACGCGCTCGGGCAGCAGGGGGTCTGGTTCGCGGCCCCGCGGCCGGACGCGGTCAAGGCTCCGAGACCCGCCCAGGTCTGGGACCTGGTGGGCGACCAGCCGCATCAGGGACGCACGGCCACCGGCCGGGCCGCGGTCCACCTGGCGCAGGGGCACGCCGGCCTGACCCGGCCGCTGATCTTCGCCGACGGCTTCGACTACGGGCCGAGCGACCTCGACGCGATGTGGAGCCGACTCAACGCGGGTGCTCCCGGCTTCCTGGACCGGCTCAGGGCGATGGGCATCGACGTCATCCTGCTCGGCTTCGACGAGCGGCAGACGTACATCCAGGCCAACGCGGCCGTGGCGGCCGCCTGCGTGCGGCGTGCCATCCAGGAGCGGCGGGGCGACCTCCCGCTGGTCGTCGGCGGCGTCAGCCTGGGCGGCATGATCACCAGGTACGCGCTCGCGCGCCTGGAGAGCGAGGGCTTCGACCACCAGACCGACAAGTACTTCTCCTACGACACGCCGCACCTCGGCGCCTGGATCCCGCTGGTGCTCCAGCAGCTCGCCTACCTCGACGAGTCGCTGCGGCCGCAGTCCGGCGCTCCCGGCCAGGCCGAGCTCATCCGCAGCCCGGCCGCGCAGCAGCTCCTGTGGGGCTGGGTCGAGGGCGAGGACTACTCGGGTCCGGTGACCACCGCCAGCCGGCTGCGTACGGACTTCCTGGACGACCTGCGCAGGGTGGGCTGGTTCCCGATGCGGCCGTACAAGCTGGGCCTGGCCAACGGGGCCGGGGACGGCGCGGGGCCGGACCTGCCGCCGGGGACGCGGGTGTTCGACCTGCACCACGACCCGCTGCAGCTCACGGCCAGGATCCAGCCGGACCGGGGCGAGCTGCAGAGCCTCGGCGCGATCAGGTTCGGCGCTCCCGTGTGGACGAGCGCCACGTCGGGCGTGCCGGCGTTCGACGGGGCGCCGGGCGGCCGGCTGGACTTCTGGGGCAGGGTGGCCGACGCGATCGGGCTGCCCGTCCAGGAGGGCTTCCGCAGCAGCTGCTTCGTCCCGACGGTCAGCGCGATCGCCCTGGCCAGGGACCCGTTGCAGTGGCAGGCCGACCTTTACCAGGATCTCGCCGACCTGCCGAAGGACGAGACGTTCCTGGACGCGTTCTGCTGCGACACGGGCAACTCCGCGCACGGCGAGGTGTCCCAGGTGCTGGTCGACTGGCTCCTGGAGCAGCTCGCCGGCTGGTGAGCGGCGGCTACCCGCCGATGGCCACGGCGAACCGGTCGAAGATCGCCGCACCGATGCGGAGCCCGACGACGTGCAACCGTTTCTCTTCAGGTGCACGAGGAGTTTCCGGCCGAAAAGCGGGTAGCGGCTCTGCGTAGCTCTGATGCGCTTCAAAAGGGACAGGAAGGGCCCGGCACGCCGCCGGGCCCTTCCGCAGCTCACAGACGATTCACAAGCGGCAATCAGCAAACCTTCATGAACGCACGTCATCGTCACGAGCATGCACACGACCCGCCCGAACTCCCGGTCCGAGCCCGTGCGCCGAGCCGACGGCAGCTCCGTCACCATCCTCGTGGTGGATGACGAGCCCCCGCTGACCGAGCTCCTCTCCCTGGTCATGCGCCAGGAGTCCTGGGACGTCCGCAGCGCGCACAACGGCTCGCAGGCCATCCGCGCGGCCCGCGGCCTCCGTCCCGACGCGATCGTCCTCGACGCCATGAATGGGATCCAATGCCTGCCCCGGCTGCGCGCTGTGCTGCCGGGTGTGCCGATCCTGTTCCTGACGGCCCTGGACTCGCTCCAGGACCGGCTCGTCGGCCTGCGGGCGGGCGCCGACGACTACGTCACGAAGCCGTTCACCCTGGAGGAGGTCGTCATCCGGCTGCGCGGGCTGCTGCGCCGCTCGGGCGCGGCGCAGGCGCGGCCCGGCGCCGGGCTCGTGGTCGGGGACCTCACGCTCGACCAGGAGACCCATCAGGTACGGCGGGCCGGCAAGGAGATCCGGCTCACGCCCACGGAGTTCGAGCTGCTCCGGTTCCTCATGCACCATCCGGGGCGGGTGCTGAGCAAGGCGCGGATACTCGACCGGGTGTGGGCGTACGACTTCGGCGGTCGCGGCAACGTCGTCGAGCTGTACATCTCGTACCTCCGGCGCAAGATCGACGCGCACCGGGAGCCGATGATCCACACCGTGCGCGGCGTCGGCTACACGATCAGACCCGCCGTATGACGGCCTCGCCGCTAGATCCGATCTAGCGGGCCTTCTAGCGCCTACCCAGTGAAGGCGCCGGAAGGGGGAACGCACCATGGATCCGTTGCGGGTGGCCGTGATCATCGGGAGCACCCGGGTCGGCCGCGTCGGCGACAAGGTCGGCGCGTGGTTCGCCGAGCGGGCCGGCCGCCGCGACGACCTCGCGGTCGAGGTCCTGGACCTGGCGGGCTACACCTTCCCCCGGTGCTACCCGGAGGAGAGCACGCCGGACATGTGCAGCTTCGCCGGTTCCGTCGGCGGGGCGGAGGCGTTCGTCGTCGTGACCCCCGAGTACAACCGGAGCTTCCCCGCCTCCCTCAAGCAGGCGATCGACTTCGCCTACGACGAGTGGCAGGCCAAGCCCACCGGGTTCGTGGCGTACGGGTCGGGATCGGCCGGCATGTACGCGGTCGAGCAGCTCCGTACCGTCTTCTGCGCCCTGCACTCCGTGACCATGCGCGACTGGGTGGGCCTCGACCTGCTCGGCGAGGACGTCGACGAGCGCGGACGTCCGCGCGACACCGACGACCGCCTGCGGGCCGTCGCGGCCATGCTCGACCAGCTCACCTGGTGGGGCCGGGCGCTGCGCGCCGCCCGGCGCGCGCAGCCGTACGCCTCCTGAAAGGACCGCAATGCCAGATCCAGCGATACAGACCTCCGGCCTGGTCAAGGTCTTCGGCGACACTCGCGCCGTGGACGGCCTCGACCTCACCGTCCCGGCCGGCGCCGTGTACGGCGTGCTCGGCCCCAACGGCGCCGGCAAGACCACCGCCGTACGGATGCTGGCCACGCTGCTGAGACCCGACGGCGGCGAGGCGAGCGTGTTCGGGCACGACGTGGTGCGCGAGGCGGACGCCGTACGCAGCCGGGTCAGCCTGACCGGCCAGTACGCCTCCGTGGACGAGGAGATGACCGGCGCCGAGAACCTGATCCTGCTCGGCCGCCTCCTCGGCCACCGCAAGCCGGCCGCCAAGGAGCGGGCGGCGGAGCTGCTGGAGGCGTTCGGGCTGACCGAGGCCGCGGGACGGCAGGTCAAGACGTACTCGGGCGGGATGCGCCGGCGGATCGACATCGCGGCCAGCATCCTCAACACGCCCGACCTGCTCTTCCTCGACGAGCCCACGACCGGCCTCGACCCGCGCAGCCGCAACCAGGTCTGGGACATCGTGCGCGTCGTCGTGGCTCACGGCACGACGGTGCTGCTGACCACCCAGTACCTGGAGGAGGCCGACCGGCTCGCGAGCCGCATCGCGGTCATCGACCACGGCAAGGTCATCGCCGAGGGCACTCCGGGGCAGCTGAAGTCGTCGGTCGGGTCCGGCTCGGTCCACGTACGGCTGCGCGACCCCGGCACTCGTGAGCAAGCCGAGCGCCTGCTCGCCGAGGCGCTGGACGCGCCCGTCTACCTGGAGGCGGATCCGGTGGCGCTCACGGCCCGCGTCACCGGTGAGGGCGAGGCGGCGGCGCAGGCCGCGCGCGCCCTCGGGCGGCTGGCCGAGGCCGGCATCGTCGTCGACGACTTCTCACTCGGCCAGCCGAGCCTGGACGAGGTCTTCCTGGCCCTGACCGACCGCCCCGCCGCGACCGAGGAGGCAGCATGAGCACCACCACTGAGACCACGTACGCGCCCGCGGCCGAGCTGCTCGGCACGGTGCTCGCCCCGGGGGCCAAGCCGCCCCGGCCCAGCGCCTGGTCGGCCTCGGTCACGTTCGGCTGGCGGGCCGTGCTGAAGATCAAGCACGTGCCGGAGCAGCTGTTCGACGTGACGGCGTTCCCGCTGATGATGACGCTGATGTTCACGTACCTGTTCGGCGGCGCGCTGGCCGGGTCGCCGACCGAGTACCTGCAGTTCCTGCTGCCGGGCATCATGGTCACGAGCGTCGTGATGATCACGATGTACACCGGTGTGGAGGTCAACAAGGACATCGAGAAGGGCGTCTTCGACCGCTTCCGCACCCTGCCCATCTGGCGCCCGTCGACCATGGTCGGCTACCTGCTCGGCGACGTCCTGCGGTACACGCTGGCCTCGACGGTCATCCTGCTGGTCGGTCTGGTGCTGGGTTTCCGGCCGCAGGGCGGGGTCGCCGGTGTGGTGGGCGGGATCCTGGTACTGCTGGCGTTCTCGTTCGCGTTCTCCTGGGTGTGGACGATGTTCGGGCTGCTGCTGCGGAGCGAGAAGTCCGTGATGGGGGTCAGCATGCTGGTGCTGTTCCCGTTGACCTTCCTGAGCAACGTCTACGTGGAGCCCTCGACCATGCCGGGGTGGCTGCAGGTGTTCGTGAACGCCAACCCGATCACGCATCTGGTGGCTTCGGTGCGGTCGCTGATGGCGGGCACGCCGGATGCCGGGGAGCTGACGTGGGTGCTGGGGTGGGCGCTGGCGCTCATCGTCGTGTTCGGCACGCTCACCATGCGCCTGTACAACCGGAAATAAAGGGCTCAGAGGCGCCAGGTCACGGGGCGGTCCGGCCGGTAGCGGCAGGTGGAGCCGGTCGAGACGGCGGCGCGCAGGTGGGCGGCCAGCTCGGGATGGGCCCGGTCGAGCTTGCGCAGCACGTCGCGGATCCTGGCGGTGACGGTCTTGCGGGCCCGCTCCGCCTCGTCGCCCAAGCGGCGCGTGCGCCCGCCGAGCCCCGCCGCGGCCCGCAGCTCCTCCAGTAGCGCCGCCCGCTCCCGGTCGGCCTCGGCCGCCCGCCGATCGTCCCCCAGCTCCACAGCCCGGTCGATCTCGTCGTCGAGCCGGGCCAGGCGGCGCCGGTAGCGGCTCTTGGCCTCCTCGTCGAGCACGTCGTCACCGCCCATCCGCCGGGCCGCGACCACGACCTCGCCGCCCTCGGGGGCGAGCAGGGTCACGGCCGGCACGTCGTCACCGGGACGGCTCAGCAACGTGTGCAGGTCGCGCAGGCCCTTGGCGTCGGGCAGGTGCGTGGTACGGCCCGCGAACGCCAGCGACCAGACCTCCCCGTCCCTCCTGAACTCCGCACCACCGACCTCACGACGGGCCTCACCACGGGCCTCACCACCGGCCTCACCACCGGCCTCACCACCGGCCTCACCACCGGCCTCGCCTCCGTCCGGCCACGGCTCGCCCGGCACCGCCCGGAACTCGACCAGTGCGGACCGGGGCGTGAGGGACTCGGGCCGGGGCGTAACGAGATCGGGCCGGGACGTAACGAGGGCGGGCCGGGACGTAACGAGGGCGGGACGCGCCGGACGTACGGAGTCCAGGACGTGGCTCATGCCCAGCTCCCCCGCCTCCCTCCGCACCCCGGCGAGCAGCCCCTCCGCCGCCTCGGCGTCGCCGGGCCCGCCACGGGAGAGCAGCGTCTCGGCCAGGTGCGCACGGGCGATCACCGACCACGGCCGCGCCCGCATCAGGTCGGCGGAGCGGCAGGCGGCCGTGAACCCCTCGACGGCCTGCGCCCAGCGCCCCTCAGCGGCGTCGACCAGGGCGAGCCAGAGATCGTACGGCCCGCTGACGTCCCAGCCGAAGAACGACACCACCCACCGCCCCCGATGCGGCGCGAGCGCGGCCCTGGCTCTCGCGCACAGCTCCGGGTCCTGCGTGGCCGCCGCCACCTCGGCCTGGAACCGCAGCCACAGCGGCTGTGCCAGGCGCTCGCGCGGCTCCCCGGCGGCGAAGTGGCGTAGCGCGGTGTCGAGGTCGCCGGCCTGCAGCGCGGTGAGCGCCTCCAGCACCGGCACGCACGGGTGAGGGGTGTCCCTGAGCTCGCGGAGCAGCTCTCCGGACGCCTCGGTCCTGCCCTGCAGCCACATCATCGCCCACCGGTGGTGCGTGATCATGAAGAGAAAATGCCCGTGCGCCGCGTCCACGTGGATGTCCGCCAGCGCCGACTCCGCCTCGGCGAAGCGGCCGGTGAGTGCGGCGATGATGCTCATGTCCACCGATGTGGACCGGTCGAGATGAGGCCGGCCGCTGCGCCGGCCCCTGGCGGCGTAGTCGTGGAAGGCGTCGAGATAGCCGGCGTCACCCTGCTCGATCATGGCGACCCAGCGCAGCGCGGCGGCGAAGTGGGCGAGCTCCCAGTCGGACGTGCGTCTGGCCACGTCCATCAGCTCGCCGGTCAGCGCCACCCGCTCCTCCGCCGTGCCGGGCCCCCAGATGATCTCGTGGTGCGTCCCCAGGCTGAACGCCAGCGCGTCGTCGTCACCGCCCCGCCTGGCCAGATTGGCGAGGTGGAGGACGAGGTCGAGCGCCAGCCGCTCGTCGGGCACCGAGCCGCCGACCAGCCTGCCGTGGGCCTGCCTCAACCGGTCGAGGGCCTGGCCGAGACCGTAGTAGGTGTGGAACGTCAGCGCGACGCGGGCGGGCAGCTCGGGGTCGTCGAGCTCGTCGGCGATGGCGGCGGCCGCCTCGAACGCCTCCCTCGCCTCGTCCTGCCGGCCGAGGTGGTGCAGCTCCCCGCCCAGGTCGAGCGCGATCACGGCGCCCCTGCGCCGGTCGACGCCGGCACTCAGCTCGTACGCCCTGCGCAGGTGGCCGAGCTGCTCCTCGTCCGCCAGCCGGCCCTTCGCGTCACGGGACGCGGCCAGCAGGAGGTCGATCACCCGATCGGGCTCCAGGCGGTCGCGGGCGAGGTAGGCATGCCCGGCCAGGTCGCCCGGCAGCACCTTGCCCGCCGGTCCGGGCGCGCGGTCGAGGGCGCGGTCGAGGGCGCGGACGATCGCGGCGTGCAGCTCGGCCGGGTCGTCCAGCGAGTCGTAGAGGGTCTCGCGCACCAGGTCGTGGGCGAACGCGAACACGCCGCCGCCCTTGGCGACCACAAGCTTGGCCACCACGGCCACGTCCAGCAGCCGGTCGACGTGCGCGACGGGCGCCGCGACGCTCGCGGCGAGCACCTGCCGGTGGAACTCCCGCCCGAGCACCGCCGCGGCGGGCAGCAGCTCGGACACCGGGCGCGGCAGCAGGGACAGCCGGCGCAGCAGCGCGTCGCGCACGCCGGGCGCGACGGCGTCGGCCGAACCGCCGCTGCGCCAGAGCCTGGCGGTCTGCTCGACGAAGAACGGGTTTCCGCCCGTGCGCAGATGGACCTCCGCGACCAGCTCGGGCGGCGGCTCGTGGCCGGCCGTACGGGCCATGAGCGCGCCGACGCCCGCCTGGTCGAGCCCGGTGAGCGTGATGGTGGTGGCCCGCGCGACGAGCGGCGACAGCAGGTCGCGCAGCGGGTGGTCGACCGGCTCGACCTCGGCGTCGCGATAGGTGCCGATCAGCAGCAGCCGCTCGAACCACGTCTGCTGCGCCGCGAACTCCAGCAGCCGGAGCGAGGCCGGGTCGGACGTGTGGAGGTCGTCGATGACGACCACCACCGGGCGCCGCTGCGACAGCGAGACCAGGGCTGAGGTGACCGCGTCGTAGAGCCGGAAGGCGTCGCCGGCCGCCGCGCCGCTCCTGCCCTCGCCGGTCCCTGCGCCGCTCCTGCCCTCGCCGAGCAGGGCCGCCAGGCTGCCGCCCGCCGCCTCCTCGGCCCCGGCCCACTCCTCGGGACCGGCCGCGCGCCGCAGGGCCCGGAGGACCTGGACCCACGGCCAGAAACCGGGGGCGCTGTCCGAGTCCCAGCAGGCACCACCGACCACCAGCGCGCCCTGCCGCCTGGCCTCGGCCGCCGCGCTCGTGACGAGCGTCGTCTTGCCGATGCCCGCCTCGCCGGTGACCAGCACCAGGCCGCCGTGGCTGCCGACCACCCGGTCGATCTCCGCGCGCATCAGCGCGGCGGGGTGCTCCCTGCCGATCAGCTCGTGTGCCGCGACGTCGATAGGCATGACGCTTGCACGCTATCCGCCAGGACCGACAATTCCCATCGGCGGCTACCAGGCGACCGCCAGGGAGCTCAGGCCGTACACGATGTGGGAGGAGCGGAAGTCCGCGGCGCCGGCCTCGCGCAGCCCAGGGAAGCGCTCGAGCAGCGCGGGGAAGGCGATGCGCAGCTCCATGCGGGCCAGCGGGGCGCCCAGGCAGTGGTGGATGCCGTGGCCGAAGGCGACGTGGCCCGGGGCGCCCCGGGAGATGTCGAACGTGTCCGCGTCGTGCAGCAGCGCGGGGTCGCGGTTGGCCGCGGGCAGGGCGCAGACGATCAGCTCACCGGGCGGGATGGTACGGCCGCCGAGCTCGACCTCCGTGGTGGTGCCCTTGGTGGTGCCGGAGTTGACGATGCTCAGCCAGCGCAGCAGCTCCTCCACCGCGGCGTCGATGCGCTCGGGCTCCTTCCTGAGGAGTTCGAGCTGTTCGGGGTGGCGGAGGAGGGCCAGGGTGCCGAGGGCGAGCATGTTGGAGGTGGTCTCGTGGCCGGCGAACAGCAGCAGGGAGCCGATCCCGACGAGCTCGTCCGTGGTCAGGTCGTCGCCGTGCTCGCGTACCAGCATGCCGAGCAGCTCCTCGCCCGGGTCCTGCTGGATGCGGTGGACCAGGCCCTCCATGTACGCCCGCGCCTCGAACTGCAGCCCCAGCCGCTCCTCGCCGGGGACCGACATGTCCAGCATCCTGCTGGTGCGGAGCTGGAAGCCGGCGCGGTCCTCGTACGGGACGCCGAGCAGCTCGCAGATGACCAGCGACGGGATCGGCAGCGCGAACGACTGCACCAGGTCGGCGGGCGCCCCGGCGGCCTCCATGGCGTCCAGGTGGTCGTCCACGATGCGCCTGATCCGCGGCTCCAGCCGCTGCATCCTGCGGATGGTGAACTCGGGCGTCAGCATCTTGCGCAGCCGCGTGTGCTTGGGCGGGTCCGCGCCCAGCAGGTTGCCCGCCTGCGCCTTGGCCAGCTGCTCCGGGGTCATCTCCGGGGCTCCGGGCAGCCGCCCCACCGTCTGCTCCGCGATCTTGAAGCGCTCGGCGTCGCCGAGGACCTCGCGTACGTCCGCGTACCGGGTCACGAGCCAGGCGTCCAGGCCGAACGCGCTCGTGACGCGTACGATCCCCGCCTCGTCCCGCATCGCCGCCAGCTCGGGTGCCGGGTCGAACCCCACTCGCCGCATGTGCGGCGGCATCGCCGAGGACTCGGTCATGCGTACCCCTTGATGATCGTGGCCCTTGATGATCGTCGTTGACGCGACAACGGTAACAATCGGGGCGGCCGCTCTCCAGCGCCTTGCCACACAGGTCTGGGCGGTCAGGCGCGAGGTCTCCGTCCGGGCACGCTAGACGGCGATCACGACCTTGCCCGCCGCGTGGCCCGCCTCCTGGTAGCCGACGGCCGCCGGGATCTCCTCGAACGGGTAGCTCCGGTCGATGACCGGATGGACCTCGCCGCCCTCGATGAGTTCGGTCAGCGTCGTCAGGTTCCGCCTGTTCTCCGAGCAGCGCACCACGTCCGCCAGGACGACTCTCTGCGACATGAACGGCGACACCGCGAGCGTCGCGAACGCGTGGCTCGCGGGCTGGAGCCAGCGGCCGGCCGGACCGCCGACGAGGACCAGGGTCCCCTTACGGGCCATCACCCGCCGGCAGGCCGAGGCCGGGCGGCTGCCCGCGATGTCCACCAGCACGTCGTAGCGCGGCCCGGCACGGGTGAAGTCCTCTTTGGTGTAGTCGATGACCTCGTCGGCGCCGATCGACCGGACCATGCCCACGTTCCGCCTGCCGCAGACGCCGGTGACCCGCGCGCCGAACGCCTTGGCGAGCTGCACGGCGAACGTGCCCACGCCGCCGGAGGCCCCGTTCACCAGGACCCGCTGCCCCGGCTGGACGCGTCCCTGGTCTCGCAGGGCGATCAGGGCGGTGTTCGCCGCCATCGGCACCGCCGCCGCCCCCTCGAACGACAGGTTCGCCGGCTTGCGCGCCAGCTCGCTCTCCGGCACGCACACGTACTCGGCGAAACCGCCCTGCTTGGGCATCGCGTACACCTCGTCGCCGGGGGCGAACTCGGTCACCCCCTTGCCGACCTCCTCCACCTCCCCGGCCACGTCGGCGCCCAGGATGTCGAACGGCGGCTTGCGGAGGCCGGGGCCGCCGGGCATGAGACGCGCGACGTACGGCTCGCCGCGCATGAAGTGCCAGTCGTAGGGCTGGACGGACGTGGCGCGCACCCGGACCAGCACCTCGCCGTCGCCGGGCACGGGCCTGTCGATGTCGGTCAGCTGGAGGGACGAGCCGTACGAGCGTAAGACGAAGGCCTTCATCGCGTTTCTCCTGATCGGGGACTCGCGACCAGTGTCGCCAGGTCCGCGCGCACGCTCCACAGCCGAAAGTACGACTTTCGCGCCGGCCGATCGGCCAGGTCAGGGGCGTACGCGCCGGGTCTCGTAGGCCCACATGGCGATCTCGACGCGATTGCGGACACCGAGCTTCATCATGAGGCTGGCGATGTGGCTCTTGACGGTGCTGAGGGAGATGTGCAGCTCGTCGGCGATCTCGCTGTTGGTCCGCCCGCGCGCCACGGTGGCGAGGATCTCCTCCTCCCGGCTGGTGAGCGCTTCGACGGGTTGCGCGGGCGGTGTGGCCTGGCCGGCGAAGGCGAAGGTCTCGAGCAGGCGCGCGGTGATGTTGGGCGCGATGAGGGCTTCGCCGTTGGCGGCGGCGCGTACGGCCTGGGAGAGCAGGTCGGGGCCGGCGTCCTTGAGCAGGAAGCCGCGGGCGCCGGCCCTGAGCGCGGCGTAGACGTACTCGTCGAGGTCGAAGGTGGTGATGACGACGACGGCGAGGGGTTCGGCGACGCCCGGCCCGGCGAGGCGGCGGGTGGCCTCGATGCCGTCGAGGCCGGGCATGCGGATGTCGAACAGGCACACGTCGGGGCGCAGGCGCCGCGCCAGCTCGACGGCCCGGCGCCCGTCGGCGGCCTCGCCGACGACCTCGATGCCGGGCTGCGCGTCGAGGATCATCCTCAGCCCGGTGCGGGCGATCTCCTGGTCGTCGGCGACGACCACCCGGATGCTCTCGGCGGTCATGTCGCCGTCCCGGTGCGGGGCAGCACGGCGGTCACGGTCCAGCCCCGGTCGGGGTTCGGTCCTGCCTGGAGGGTGCCGCCGAGCAGGCCGGCGCGTTCGATCATGCCGATGAGCCCGTAGCCGGGCATCGAGTGTGCGGAGCTCGTCTCGCCGTCGTCGCTCACGCGCAGGCGTACCGACGTGTCGTCGGCGGCGACCTGGATCGCGATGCGGGTGGCGTGGCGGGCGTGCCGCCGGGCGTTGGTGACCGACTCCTGCGCGATGCGGAAGATCGCGGAGCCGACCGACGGCGGCAGGCCGTCGACGTCGCCGGAGATCTCCACGTCGACGGATGGGCCGACTCTGGTGCGCCCTGCGAGCTGTTCGAGATCGGCGATCTGCCGGCCGGGCGCCAGCTCCGCCGGCTCGTTACGGCGCAGGAGGCGGACCATGGCGCGCATCTCGGCGAGGGTGCGCGACGCCTCGGCCTCGATCACCCGGAGCGCCTCGGTCGCGGCCTCCGGACGCGAGGGCGCCGTCGCCAGGCCCGCCTGCGCGCGGATCGCCATGGCCGACACGTGGTGGGCCACGGTGTCGTGCAGGTCGCGGGCCAGCTGCTCGCGTTCGAGGAGCTTGACCTGCTCGAGCTCGCGCATCCGCGCCCCGGTGCGGTACCGGACCGCCAGGCCCAGGGCGATGGCCGAGAACATGACGGCGAACGCGGCCACCGCGTCGGCGGGGACGAGCCCGTAGCAGGCCACCGAGATGCCGACGGAGACCAGCATGATCGCCAGCCCGATCGCGGCCTCGCGCCCCGAACCCCACCGGAACACTGCGTACACCACGATCAGCACGAACACCAACGTGTACGTCTCCGACCGCACGCCGCCCGTGAACAGCGGGGCCAGGTTCGTGGTGGCGAAGACGACCGCGAGCATCAGCAGCGGCCTGGTGCGGCGCCACAGCAGCGTGGGCACCAGCGCGAGCGTGACGGCCACCGCGACGGCCCGCCACGGGAGCTCCGGCCGCAGGACCCCTTCGAGCACCGCGAGCGGGACGAGCACCCCTACGAGAGCCCAGTCCCGCCAGACGCGTAACGGAGGGTCGGGGGGACGGGGCTCGTTCCATACGGAGCGAAACACCACGCTCTCATGGTAATCACCCAAGCGCCGCGCCGATCGCGGTCATGATCGGGATGGACAGGCCCGTGGTCAGCAGGATCGTGCTGCGGGCCAGGCGCCGGCCCGTGTCGTAGTTCACCGCGTACACGTAGATGTTCTGCGCCGTCGGCAGGGCGGCGAAGAGGGTGGCCGCCAGGAGGGCGCTGCCGTCCAGGCCGAGGGCGAGGCGGGCGGTCAGGTAGGCGATGGCCGGCTGGACGAGGGCCTTCAACGCGACCGCGAGGAAGACGTCCTTGCCGACGCCGTTCGTCTCGGGGGTCGTGGGGGCGCGCTGGGCGCCGTACAGGCTGAGGCCGTACGCCAGCAGCGCCACGGGCACGGCCGCGCCGCCGAGCAGCTCGACCGGGCGCATGACAGGGGCGGGCAGGGCGAGCCCGCTGATCGCCAAGGCGAGCCCGAGGAGCGAGGCGACCGTGAGCGGGTTGCGGAACGGGAGGAGCAGGGCCGCCCGCGCCGACCGTGCCCCCTTGTCGAGGATCAGGAACGAGACCGGCGTGAGGACGAGCAGCTGGAAGAGCAGGATCGGGGCGACCAGCGCGCCGTCGCCCAGCACGTAGATCGAGATGGGCACGCCGAGGTTGCCGGCGTTGACGTACGACGAGGCCAGCGCGCCGATGGTCGCCTCGCGGCGGTCGCGCCGCCAGGCGAGCCGGGCCACCAGCACATAGACGAGCTGGACGCACGCCACCGCCACCACCTCGGTCAGCAGCACCGGCGAGAAGAGGATGTGCAGGTCCGCCCGGGACACGGTGGCGAACATCAGCGCCGGGGTGGCCACGAAGAAGGCCAGGCGCGACAGCACCAGCTCGTCGCTGGCCCGCAGCAGACCTCCCATTCCGATCAGGTAGCCGATCACGGCAACGGACACCAGGGCGGCGAACGCCGCGACAACCCCCGACACGCACTCAACCTCCGAAATGGGACGTTCAGCAGCGTATCGGGACGGTTGACCGGCGAAGCGGTGGGTTTACGCTGGGCGCATGCGAGTAGCGGTGATTGGCGCCAGCGGTCATATCGGCACGTACCTCATCCCCCGGCTGGTCGACGCCGGACACGACGTGATCGCCGTGAGCCGGGGCAAGCGGGACCCCTACCGCCCGCACGGAGCCTGGCAGCAGGTCACCCACGTCACCGCCGACCGCGACGCGGAGGACGCCGACGGGACGTTCGGGCGGCGGATCGCGGACCTGGACGCGGACGTCGTCATCGATCTCATCTGCTTCACGGAGACCAGCGCCCGCGACCTGGCGGCGGCACTCACCGGGCGGGTCCGGCACTTCCTGCACTGCGGGACGATCTGGACGCACGGGCCGAGCGCCCGGGTGCCGACGACCGAGGACCGGCCCAAGCGCCCGATCGGCGAGTACGGCAAGCAGAAGGCCGCCATCGAGGCCCACCTCCTCGAGCGCGCGCACCGCGACGGCTTCCCCGCCACGATCATCCACCCCGGCCACATCACCGGACCGGGCTGGGTGCCGGTCAACCCGGCGGGCAACGTCAATCCCGCCGTCTTCCAGACGCTGGCCGACGGCGCCGAGCTGGCGCTGCCGAACTTCGGCATGGAGACCGTCCAGCACGTCCACGCCGACGACGTGGCGCGCCTGTTCGTGGACGCCATGGTCAACCCGTCCGTCGCCGTGGGCGAGAGCTTCCACTCCGTCGCCACCACCGCCCTGACGCTGCGCGGGTACGCCGAGGCGGTGGCGGGCTGGTTCGGCAGGGAGGCGCGGCTGACCTTCCTGCCGTTCGAGCGGTGGCGGGAGACGGTCTCGGAGGAGGACGCGAACATCACGTACGACCACATCGCCTACAGCCCCCACTGCAGCATGGAGAAGGCCGAGCGGCTCCTGGGGCACCGGCCTCGCTACGCGCCGCTCGAGGCCATCTCCGAGGCGGTCGACTGGCTGGTCAGGGCGGGCACCATCACCCCCTGAGCAGGCCCTGTCGATCGATCGTGTACGTACGGGTGACCGCCACGAGATCGCCGTCCTCGCGGGTCGCCGCCACCACCCCCGCCGGCCTCGGGACGAACCCGGGCACCTGCCGGAACCCGTCGGTCTCGGCGATGGCCGTCACCCTGAACCGGCCGGCCTGCGGCACCCGCACGGTGATCTCCGCACCGGCGTCGGGCAGGCCGCGGAAGCGGATCTCGCCGGGCCAGGTGTTGGCCCGCGTCCCGGTGACGTCGACGCTCACGGGGCTCATGCCCGCCGCGGCGGCGGTCGCGCCGGTGATGGGCCGCTCGATCCGCAGCGTGATCGATCGGGCGGCCCGGCCGGCGGTCACGCGGAGCCTGACCGTGTCGCCGTCGCGCGACAGCACGGTGACGCGGGGTTCGGGAGCCCTGATCGCCGGCGCCGGTCCCGTCCAGAGCGAGGTGCCGCGGGCGTAGCCGGGAGGGAGCCTGGCGGTGTCATGGCTCGACACGTACGTCCTGGTCCAGGCGGGCGGCTCCGGATCGGCGCTGACCCAGCTCGCGGTCCTGGCGTCGGCGTCCAGCACGTACGCGAGATGCGTGCGCAGCGGGTCGTCCGCGTCGAAGCCGTCGGTGGCCAGGCCGCCGCCGACCAGCACCACGGCGAGCCCGGCGGCGGCGAGCGGGACCAGGCCCGGCACCCGCTCCGGCAGGCAGAGCTCCAGGATCGGCAGCACCGTCAGCCCGAACAGCGCCAGCACCAGCGCCGGCACCCCGCCGAGCGCGAGGCCCATCCCGTCGAACGCGTTCCCGGCCAGGCCGGGCAGCAGCGTCGCCGCCATGACCGCGCCGAGCGTCGCCGCCGCCACCCGGAGGCGCGCGTCACGCAGCAGGATCGCGGCCATACCGCCGAGCGCGCAGAAGAGCGCGGGCAGCGCGAACACGAACGACGCGCCCGGCGCTACCTGGGCGCACAGCAGCCCGAGCCCGGCGGGCCAGGCCAGCGCGCCGATGGCCGGTGCGGCGGCCCCGAGCCGGCGGCGCAGCGGCAGGTACCAGCAGAGCAGGGCCAGCAGGGACAGCACCGCGACGGCCGCCTGGAACGTCCGCGGGTGATGCAGCAGCCCGCCCATCCCGTCGTACGCGGGACGCGCGGCCACCAGCACCTCCCACAGCCCCTGTGCCAGGACCGCCGCGAGGACCGGCGGCACGACGCCGGACACCGCGCCGACGGCGAGCCGGGGCAGGCTGATCAGCCGCCGCCGGCGCGCGAGCAGCGCCAGCCCGGCCACCGCCGCCGCCGCGAGCCCGGCCAGCGGCCAGACGAGCGCGTTCGAGTACGTGACCATGGTCCCGAAGACGCGGAAATAGGTGACGTCGTGGTCGGCGGCCAGCGCCTGGAGGTCGGCGTTCCCGAGGGCGCGGGCCAGTGCCAGCATGTTCGAGCCGTGGTGCTGCAGGCTGCCCCGGTCGAGGTGGGCGAGCGAGTCGTCGGCGGTGTGATAGCGCGACGAGCCCTCGATGTAGGCGAAGTTCATGCCGGTGAAGCCGCTCCTGGACATCGGGGTGAAGTCCGTGTTGTTGGGGAGCAGCCGGTACATCTCCACCATCGTGGAGTCGCCGCGCGGGTGCGGCACCGCGCTCGCGAACGTCTCGACCAGCCCGGCGTTGCCCCTGGACGTCTCGAACATCAGCGACGGGCCGCTCACGCCCCGGGCCTCCCAGTTGAGCAGCACCCCGCCCTTGCGGCCCAGCGGATCCTCCCTGACGAACGCCTGGGCGCCCAGCGTCCCGTCCTCTTCGCCGTCCGTCATCAGCAGCACCAGGTCGTTGCGGAGCGTGCCGCCCTTGAGCGCCCGTACCGTCTCCACCATCGCCGCCACCGCGGCGGCGTCGTCGGAGGCGCCCGGCCCCATCGCCGCGGAGTCGTAATGCGCGGCGATCACCACTGTCCCGGTCGGGTCGGCGCCCTTCGCCGTGGCCACGATGTTCTCCACCTGTCCGAACGACGCCAGCCCCGTCGAGGAGTTCGCCCCGATCGCCCGCTGGATCCGCACGTCGAGCCCGGCTTCGCGGAGCTGCCCGGCGAGGTAGTCCCTGGCCCGGTCGCCGGCCTGGCTGCCGATCGGGCGCGGCTCGGTGGCGAACCTCTCGAGGTGGCGCAGGGCCCGTTCGGCGCTGAACTGCCCCGCCGGCGCGGAGGCGGGCAGGGGCTGCATCGTGCTGTTCGCCATCGCGGCCAGCATGATCGCTCCGGCGAGCACGGCCAGGGCGCACGCCCCCGCCAGTGCCCGCCGGGGGACGTCGAACAACTTTGCCATCATGACCTGGAACGCTAGGTACGCTGGCCTGGGCGCCGGAATGGGGTACGTGCCCAGATCGACCTGCGGTTTTCCACACCTCGGGTCTCACAGTTTGGGACCGATCGTCTTAGAAAATAAGACATGCCCTAAAGTCTGAAGACATGACACCTTGGGAGATGGCCGCGGTGCTGGCGGCCGGCGTCGCGGGCGGAGGCATCAACACCGTCGTCGGCTCCGGATCGCTGATCACCTTCCCCACGCTGCTGGCCGTCGGCCTGCCACCGATCACGGCGAACGTCTCCAACAACATCGGCCTGGTCCCGGGCGGCGTCACCGGGGCCATGGGTTACCGGCCCGAGCTGAAGGGCCAGCGCGAGCGGCTGCTCAGGCTGGCCCCCGCCTCCGTCATCGGCTCGCTGGCCGGCGGCCTGCTGCTGCTCAACCTGCCCGAGAGCAGCTTCAACGTGATCGTGAGCGTGCTGATCGCGCTGTCCTGCGTGATGGTCCTGATCCAGCCCAGGCTCAGCCGCATGCTGGCCGCCCGCCCGGGGCAGGCGCACGGCGGCCCGTGGCTGTGGCTCGGCGCGCTGGCGGCCGGCGCGTACGGCGGCTACTTCGGCGCCGGCCAGGGCATCCTGCTCATCGGCATCATGGGCATCCTCCTGGACGAGGAGCTGCAGCGGGTCAACGCGGCCAAGAACGTCCTCGTCCTGCTGGTGAACTTCACCGCCGCGATCCTGTACACGCTGGTCGCCGACGTGGACTGGCTCGCGGTGCTGCTGGTGGCGCTGGGCTCCATGATCGGCGGCTTCCTCGGCGCCCGCGTGGGCCGCAGGCTGCCGGCCCCGATCCTGCGCGGCGTGATCGTCTGCATCGGCGTCGTGGCGATCGTCAAGCTGCTGGCCGCCTAGCCTCAGCCGGACCCTCAGCCGGAGCCTCAGCCGGACATGCCCAAGAAGAACGCGGCCGGGATCAGGCCGACGGTGAGCGCGACGGCCCACCAGCGGGGAGCCGGCCCGTCGCGCAGCACGGCGACGCCGAGCGGCACGAACGCGACCGCCAGTCCGGCCAGGGCGACCAGCGAGATCGGATCGCTGCTGCCCTTGAGCACGCCCAGCGGCAGCCCGGCCGCCAGGGCCAGGCAGACGCACCTGATCCGGCCCAGTGCCCTGGCCCGGTAGGCGCCGACGGCGAGCACGATCCAGCCGCCCATGATGCAGATGTTGACCGCCTTGAACACGTGGAAGGCGCCGTAGGTGGCCTCGACCGCATGCTGCGCCGCCTCCAGTCCGAGGGTGTCCACCAGGTGGAAGGCCAGATGGCTCACCCCGGCGTGGAACACCCGCCCGAACAGCCCGAGGATCACCAGCGTGGCGCCCCATCGCGCCCAGCCCGGGTGCTCGGCGCCGATCCGGCGGGCGAGCGCGGTCACCGCGGGCCACAGCAGCACGACCCCGGCCGCGAACAGGCTGTAGGACAGGACCATCCCGTCCGGCCGGGCGGCGTAGGCGGCGAGCTGGTCGGGGAAGAAGTCGTTCTCGCCCGACCGGATGAGCACCCCGGCGAGGAGCAGCGCCGGGCCGAGCACCAGCCCGGTGCCCTCGACCCAGCGCCCGGGGAGCGTGTGTGTGATCGTCATGCTTCGATCCAAGCGGCGGGAGCGCGGGCGCACACGGGCGCTGTGGCGAGCACCGGAGGTAGTGCCGGCACTACCTTCCCCGTACCTTATGCACCGGATCTCGATAGTCTGCGTAGCTTTAGGGACGACCGAATCCTGCGACAGAAGGGACCAGGCACGTGCTCGACGATGCCGGCCTCCAGGCCCTCCGCGAGGCGGCGCGCCTGTCTCCGGACAACCTCCCTCTCCGGCGGCATCTCGCCGAGCAGCTCCTGAGCAAGGGTTATCTGGCCGACGCCGAGGCCGAGTTCCGCGCCGCGCTGCTGCTCGCGCCCAAGGATCCGGACGTCACGGCGGGGCTGGCCGAGGCGTTCGTCCGGCAGAGCGCCCACGGCGCCGCGCTGTCGGCGCTTGAGCCGTTCCTGGCCACCCCCGGATACCCGCCGCGCATGGGCGTGCTCGCGGCCAGGGCGCTGCTCGGCGAGGGGGAGACGGGCAGGGCGGCCCAGCGTTACCACGAGGCCGTCTCCCGCGACCCGTCCGCCGCCGATCCCGAGCTGGCCGCCCGCCTGACCGTCCCGCCTCCACCCGCGTACCCACCTCCACCCGCTCCCCCCACGCCCGCGTACGCGACGCCCGTTCCCCCCACGCCGGCGTACACCACTCAGGCCGACGCGCCCTCGGGGGCCGAGGTGGAGAAGGCGAAGCTGACCTTCGCCGACGTGGCCGGGATGGAGGCGGTCAAGGAGTCGCTGCGGGTGAAGCTGCTGCTGCCGATCCAGCAGCCCGAGCTGTTCGCCGCGTACGGCAAGCGCGCCGGCGGCGGCGTCCTGCTGTACGGCCCGCCGGGAGCGGGCAAGACCCACCTGGCCAGGGCCGCGGCCGGCGAGCTCGGCGCGGCGTTCGTCAACGTCGGCCTGGCCGACATCCTCGACATGTACGTCGGCTCGAGCGAGCGCAACCTGCGCGCCACCTTCGATCTGGCCCGCCGCAACCGCCCGTGCGTGCTCTTCTTCGACGAGGTGGACGCGCTGGCCGCGCGCCGCTCCGACATGCGCCAGGCGCACACCCGGCAGCTGGTCAACCAGTTCCTGGCCGAGCTCGACGGCGTGGACCAGAGCGCCAACGAGGGCGTGCTCGTGCTGGCCGCCACGAACGCCCCCTGGTACATCGACGTGGCCTTCCGCCGACCGGGGCGCTTCGACCAGCTCGTGTTCGTGCCGCCGCCGGACGCCTCGGCGCGCGCGGCCATCCTGCGCATCCTCTGCCGCGACAAGCCGCTGGCCGAGATGGACTTCGACGCGGTGGCGCGGGTCACCGACCACTACGTCGGCGCCGACCTCAAGGGCTTGGTGGACCGCGCGGTGGAGGTCAAGCTCCAGCAGTCGATCAGCGCGGGCCGCCCCATCCCGATGACCACCGGCGATCTGCTGGCCGCCGCCCAGGGCACCCGGCCCACGGCGGTACGCGAATGGCTGGCCACCGCGCGCAACTACGTGCTGCACGCCAACGAGTCCGGCGCGTGGGACGACCTGATGCCCTGGATCAGAAGTAAATGGTGAACCCGCGCGAGTCGATCATACGAGCGAGCACCCTGCTGCAGATGCGCCGCCCGGCCGACGCGGAGCGGGAGCTGCGCGGCGTGCTCGCCGAACGGCCCGACCACTTCACCGCCCACTCGCTGCTCGGCCTGGCGCTGGTCCAGCAGGACAGGACCGCGGAGGCGGTGTCGGAGGCCCAGGAGGCGGTACGGCTGGCGCCCGACCAGTCGTACCCGCACTACATCGCCGGGCAGGTCTACCTCGCCATCCGCCAGCCGGACCTGACCGTCACCGCCGTGCGGACGTCACTGGCGCACAATCCCGAGGATGCGGCGGCCTGGGAACTGCTGGCCCGCGCGCACGTGATGCTGGGCCAGTACCGCGAGGCGATCGAGGCGGCCCGCCGCGGGCTGGCCGTCGATCCTCAGGTCTCGGATCTGGTGAGCCTGCTGGCGGTGGCCCACGAGGAGCTCGGGGAGACGGAGCAGGCCAGGGCCGCCGCCGCGAACGCCGTACAGCTGGACCCGGAGAGCGCCACCGCGCACCTGGCGTACGGCCGCGCGGCGCTGGCCGCCGGCGATCCCAGGACGGCCGCCGAGGCGTTCCGCGAGGTGCTCCGGCTCGAGCCCGGCTTCGACCCCGCCAGGGACCTCCTCGTGGCGGCGCTGAAACAGCGCAATCCCCTCTACCGGATGCTGGCGAGGCTGCGCGGGTTCAGGGGCAGCGGGCGGATGGTGCTCCTGCTGCCCCTGATCCCGCCGCTCATCGCCGTGTTCGTGCTGATCGCGGTGGTGCACTGGGCGGCGTGGGTGGCCGAGGCGGTGACCGTGCTGCGGCTGGCCCGCGCCCGGGCGACCCGCCTGCTCTTCGAGGGCGTCGAGTCCCGCGCGGCCATGGCGAGCTGCGCCCTGGTCGTGGCCGGGGCGGCGGTGCTCGCGTCGGGCATCGCGCTCGGCCAGGAGGCGCTCGGCATGGCCGGGGCGGCGGTCATGGCGCTGGTCACGCCGGTGCAGGAGGCCACGCACACGAGCTCGCCCCGGGGACGCGGGGTCCTGTACGGCTGGGCGGGCCTGCTGGGAGTGGCGATCGTCACGTCCGCGATCCTCGGCTCTCCGACCCTGGCGCTGCTGTCCGTGTACGCCGGGCTGGGCACGATCTGGCTGGCCGCAGGGGTACGCCGGATGAGCCGAACCCGCTCCTCGAGCTGAATGTATCTCTGACGTACCTGCTTGGTATGTGAATTGTCAGGGCCGTTTCTAACGTCGTGGGTGATCCAAAAACGCCCGACGAGAGGCGGTTCGTATGAAAATCGGCAAGCTGACCGACTGGCTGCTGGCCAAGGTCGTCCCGGAGCACTCGGCGCAGGCGGCGTGCCCGTGCTGGTGGGAGGGCACCACGTGCCTGATCCGCAAGTGCTGCACCTGGGGCGCCTCCTGCGGCACCGGCGAGTCGTGCGGTCCCTGGCAGTACAACTGCTGACGGCCGCATAGATGACCACGTTCGCGTGGACGGCCGGTCTCCTCGCCGTCGCCGGACTGCTGCCGGCCCTCCTGGTCCTGCGACGCCGGCTCGCCGTCGTCGTGGTCTCCGGCCTCAGCATGGAGCCGACCTTCCACGCGGGCGACCGGCTCCTGGTCAGGCGGGCCCGGCTGGCCGGCATCTCAGCTGGAGACGTCGTCGTGTTCGAGACGCCCGACTGGCTGGAGACCGGCGAGCCCCTGCCGCCTGAACGGCGCTGGATGGTCAAGCGAGCGGTGGCGCTTCCCGGCGATCCCGTCCCCGACTCGGTCCGGCCGGTGGTGCCGGATCGCCGGGTGGCGCCGGACCGGCTGGTGGTGCTGGGCGACAACCCCTCGGCCAGCTTCGACTCCCGCCAGTGCGGTCTCATCGACGGGGACACCCTGCTGGGAGTGGTGCTCCGCCGCCTGTCCTGAGCCTGGCCGTCGAACCCCACGGCCATGCCGGCGGCCGTCGCCCTGATCCCCGCGGTCCTGCGGCGACGGCCACCTGTTCCGCCCCCCCTTTCTGACCTGGAGGCCAGCCATGCCCTACCTCGTCACCCTTGTCACTCTGCTGAGCGTGCTGTGTGTGCTGAACCTGATGCTGACCGTCGGCGTGATCCGGCGGCTGCGCAAGCACTCCGACGCTCTCGCCTCCCGATCAGCGGACGGGCGCCAGGCCGTGATCACCGAGGGCTCGGTCGCGCCGCCGTACGCCACCGTGGCCACCGACGGCTCCGCCGTCTCCCGGGACCTGATCACCGAGCCGGTCCTCGTGGGCTTCTTCTCACCCGGCTGCGACGCCTGCCATGAGGCGCTGCCCGACTTCCTCGCCCAGGCCGCGCGCTTCCCCCGCGACCAGGTGCTCGCCGTGATCGTCGACCAGAAGGGCGGCCTGGCGGGAGCGCAGCGGGAGCAGCTGGAGCCGGTCGCCCGGGTGGTGGTCGAGGACATGGACGGACCGATCACCTCGGCGCTGCGGGTGCAGGCGTTCCCGGTGTTCGCGCTGGTGGGCCGCGGCGGCCGGATCCTGGCCAGCGGCCTGCGGCTCGGCCAGGTCGTCACCCTGGCCCGCGCCTAGCCCCCGTGACCCCCACCTCCCCGGCAACCCTCCGGAGACCACCCCGATGAACCCCACCCCATCGGCCGGCACCGCCTCGGCCGAGCCCGCACCGACAGCCGAGCCCTCGCCGGACACCAGCCCGGCCGACACCGCCCCGGCAGCCGCCACGCCCGGAGGCGGCACGCCACCTGGCGCCGGTCCCACAGGCGACACCACGACCGGCGGCGCGACAGCGCACGGCGCAACGGTGACCGACGTCACCGCACCCAACCCCACCACGGGTGGCGCGGCGGCGGCCGGAGGAGCCGGGGCGGCGGGGGCGGCCGACGTGCGGATGAAAGTCAGCCTGACCGCCCTGGGGCAGGCGCTCGGTCTGGCCTGGCAGGCAGGCCGGTGGCACATCGTCGCGTACGCCGTCCTCGCCCTGCTGGAGGCGGCCGTGCCCGTGACCGCCGCCTGGCTGACCAAGTCCGCGCTCGACGTGATCGCCCACCGGACGAACGGCGCGTCCGCGCTGGTGGCGGTGGGCGGCGCGCTGGCGGTGGCCGGCGTGGCGGCGATCGCGCTCCCGCACGTCTCCCGCTACGTACGCCAGGAGCTCGAGCGCCGCACCGGCCGCCTGGCCCAGGACCGGCTCTTCGCGGGGGTCGAGCGCTTCACCGGCCTGGCGAGGTTCGAGGACCCGGCGTTCCTGGACCGGATGAGCCTCGCCCACAACTCGGGCGGCGCCACCCCGAGCGCGGTGGTCGCCGGGACGCTGGCCATCTGCCGGGCGCTCGTCACGGTGCTGGGCTTCCTCGGGGCGCTCCTGGTCGTCAACCCGCTGCTGGCGGGCGCGGTCCTGGTGGCGGCCCTGCCCGCGCTCGCCGCCGAGCTGCGCCTGTCGCGCCAGCGGGCGTCCATGATGTGGCGGATCGGCCCGATGGAACGGCGCCAGCTGTTCTACCGGCAGCTCCTCACCAGCGTCCGCGCCGCGAAGGAGCTGCGCCTGTTCGGAGCGGGCCGATACTTCCGGTTCAGGATGAACGCCGAGCGCGCCGCGGCCGACTCCGAACGGCGCCACCTCGACCGCCGGGAGCTGGGCGTCGAGGGCGGCCTCGGCCTGCTGTCCGGCGTGATCGCCGGGGCCGGGCTGATCTGGGCGCTGCTCGCCGCCCGGGACGGCCGGCTCACCGCGGGCGACATCGCCCTGCTCGCCACCTCCATCGTGGGCGTGCAGTCGGCGCTCGCCGCGCTGGTCAACGAGGTGACGATGGCGCACCAGCAACTGCTGAACTTCGACCACTACCTGACCGTGACGAGCGCCGAGCCCGATCTGCGCCGGCCGGCCCGGCCGGTGGCGCCGCCGGCGCTGCGGCGCGGCATCGAGTTCCGCGACGTGTGGTTCCGCTACTCCCCCGGGCATCCCTGGTCGCTGCGCGGGGTCAGCTTCACGATCCCGTACGGCTCCGCGGTCGCGCTCGTCGGCAGGAACGGCGCGGGCAAGAGCACGGTCGTCAAGCTGCTGTGCCGCTTCTACGACCCGGACCGGGGCACGATCCTGTGGGACGGCGTCGATCTGCGCGATCTCGACCCAGGAGAGCTGCGCGCCAGGATCGGGGCGGTCTTCCAGGACTACATGGAGTACGACCTGACCGCCGCCGAGAACATCGCGATCGGCGACGTGGCGGGCCGCGACAGGCTGACCGCCTCCCCCGCCCGGATCGAGGCCGCGGCCAGGAAGGCCGGCGTGCACGACGCGGTCAGCGCGCTGCCGCGCGGCTACGACACGCTGCTGAGCAGGATGTTCTTCGGGCCGGACCCCGAGGCTGGGGTCGTGCTGTCGGGCGGGCAGTGGCAGCGGCTCGCGCTTGCCCGTGCGGTGCTGGGCGACGGGCACGATCTGCTGATCCTGGACGAGCCGAGCTCGGGGCTCGACGCTGAGGCCGAGGCCGAGATCCACAACCGGCTGCGCGAGCACCGGGCGGGGCGTACGAGCCTGCTGATCTCGCATCGGCTGGGGGCGGTTCGGGAGGCGGACGTGCTCGTGGTGCTCGACGGCGGGCAGGTGGCCGAGCGGGGCTCGCACGAGGAGCTGATGAGGCTCGACGGGCTCTACCGGCGGCTCTTCACCCTGCAGGCCCAGGGCTACCGGTCCGACGGCGCCGGTTCCGACGGCCCTCCATGAGACCGCGCTCAAGCGCGGCCCGGGACGGGGCGACGGTGGCAGCGGAGGCGGCGGCGGTGCCAGCCCAGGGCGGGGCCGCTCAGGCGCGGATCCCGGTTCAGCATGAGGTGGTGCAGTTCGGCCAGCTCGGGCCCCGGCTCGATGCCGAGCTCCAGGTCGAGCGTCTGCCTGGCCTGGGCGTACACCCGCAGGGCGCCCGCCACGTCCCCGGTGCGGTACAACGCCACCATGAGGTAGCCCCACAGCCGCTCCCTGGTGGGCCGCAGAGCCAGTGTCTCCCGGAGGCCGCCGATGATCTCGCTGTGCCTGCCGAGCGCCAGCCGGGCCCGCGCGCACTCCTCGATCACCATGTAGCGCTGCTCCTCCAGCGCGTCGAGCTGGGCGGCCACGCCGACCGTCCTGGGCAGGTCCTCGGCGGCGGCTCCCCGCCACAGTTGGAGCGCCGCGGTGAGAAGGCCCAGGGCCTCCTCGTAACGGTCGCCGGCCATCGCCTCGCGTCCTTGCCGTACGCGCTCGTTGAACTCGGTGACGTCCAGCTCGCCGGCCTCGACGGTGAGCAGGTAGCCGGGCGGGTTGGCCCGGAGGCGGCCGTCGAGCTCCTTGCGCAGCAGGTTGGCGTAGCTGCGCACGTTGGCCAGGGCCGACTTGGGCGGGTTGTCCTCCCACAGAGCGCTGAACAGGCGGTCATGGGAGACCGCGCGGTTCGGCTCCAGCAGGAGGCGAGTGAGGAGGAGCCGCTGTTTCGTCGTGCCCAGCTGCGCGGGCGCGCCGTCTCGCCACATCCGTACCGGTCCGAGTATGCCGAACCGAAGACCCATCATTTCCCTCCCGCTCGTACTTGGGAGCGCTCCCACGAGACGGTACGTATGTCACGATCATGTGTCAATGGCGTCCTTCCCGCTCTTCCGGGAAGGCGGGAACGCCCGGCCTCCCGTGAAACTTTCACGCGTTCACGCAGGTCAGAGCCGATTGCCCGGCGAAACGTTGACGTGCCCGAAGCGGGCTGGTGAGCATGACGCCGCGTTCTCCCTCTCCGAAAGGGCACCCCATGCACTTGTCAAAGGCGATGACGGCCGCTCTCGCCACGCTGGTGGCCGGGGCGTCGGTCGCGGTCGCCGTGGCCACCGCCGCCCCCGCAGGGGCCCTCGCCGGCACGGGCACCGGTTACCTGCACACCAGCGGGAACAAGATCGTCGACAGCACCGGCGCGACCGTACGCCTGACCGGCATCAACTGGTTCGGCATGGAGACCGACAACAGGACCTTCCACGGCCTGTGGTCGAGCACCCCCTGGAAGGGCCACATCGACAAGATGGCCTCCCTGGGCTACAACACGATCCGGGTGCCGTACTCCAACGACGCCCTCAAGCCGGGCGCCACGGCCACCGGCATCAACGACTACGTCAACCCCGACCTGATCGGCCTGTCGCCGCTGCAGATCCTGGACAAGATCATCGCGTACGCGGGCGGCAAGGGCATGCGGATCATCCTCGACCGCCACCGCCCGACCGCCGCGGGCCAGTCCGCGCTCTGGTACGTCTCCGCCACGCCGGAGAGCACCTGGATCAACGACTGGAAGGCGCTGGCCCAGCACTACGCGAACAACCCCACCGTCATCGGCGCCGACCTGCACAACGAGCCGCACGCCGAGGGCACCAACCCCAACGCGACCGGCTCCTGCTGGGGCTGCGGCGACCAGGCGCGCGACTGGCGGCTGGCCGCCGAGCGGGCCGGCAACGCGGTCCTGTCGGTCAACCCCAACTGGCTGATCTTCGTGGAGGGCGTG
Source organism: Nonomuraea sp. NPDC050786 (assembly GCF_040654115.1). Lineage (NCBI taxonomy): Bacteria > Bacillati > Actinomycetota > Actinomycetes > Streptosporangiales > Streptosporangiaceae > Nonomuraea > Nonomuraea sp. NPDC050786. The sequence goes on along the minus strand of NZ_JBFAHJ010000006.1, from coordinate 44,888 downwards.
AGCTGCCCGAGCGGCGGCCTGTCCAACATCTGGGACGGCGATCCCAGCAACGACGAGGACTGCGGCTGGTGGGGCGGCAACCTGTCGAAGGCGGGCCAGTATCCGGTACGGCTCAACGTGGCCAACCGCCTGGTCTACTCGCCCCACGAATACGCGACCTCGGTCTACCACCAGCCCTGGTTCGACGCCCCCGACTACCCGGCCAACCTGCCGGCCATCTGGGACAAGTACTGGGGCTACCTCTACAAGCAGAACATCGCGCCGATCATGATCGGTGAGTTCGGCACCACGCTGACCGCGAACGTGGACAAGATCTGGCTGCAGGAGCTCATGAAGTACACGGGGACCGGGGTGAACGGGATGTCGTTCACGTACTGGTCGTGGAACCCGAACTCCGGTGACACCGGCGGCATCCTCAACGACGACTGGACCACGGTCAACCAGGCCAAGCAGGCCATCCTCCAGCCGTACCTGATCCCGCCGACGGGCGGCACCGGCCAGCCCTCCGACACCCCCACGCCCAACCCGCCGGGGCAGTGCGCGGTGACGTACAAGCAGACGAACGCCTGGCAGGGCGGCTTCCAGGGCGAGCTGACCGTGAAGAACACCGGGACAAGCACGATCAACAACTGGACCGCCACGTGGACGTTCCCGTCAGGGGTGACGCTGGTCAACGGCTGGAACGCGGTCGTGACCCAGTCGGGCACCACGTGGACCGCGAAGGCCCCTGACCACGCCAAGAACCTCGCGCCCGGCGCGTCGGTGGCCGTCGGCTTCACCGCCAACGGCCCCGCGAGCCAGCCATCCAACGCCGCCTGCTCCTGACCGCGCGTCGCGGGCGGACGCGCTCCCGCCCGCGGCCCTCCGAACGAGCGCCCGCCCCGCGCTTCCCGACCTGGCACCGCGGGGCGGGCGCTCGTGTTCGGCCGAGCGTGCGCGACTCATGTTCAGTCCTCACGAACGGTTGACCCCGGCCCACACGTATTGGATAACGGTATTCCGACAAAGGGAGTAAACCTGCACTGTTACGGAGACCCCGATGGCAAGCGCGGCTTCTCCCGCACTGGTCGGGCGCGACGCCCAGCTGCGGCTGCTCAACGGCGCCATCACCGAGCCGCCCTCCGTCATCCAGGTGCAGGGCGAGGCGGGCATCGGCAAGACCAGGCTGGTCAGGGCGGCCATCGACCCCCTACGCGAACGCGGCGGCGAGCGGACGGTGCTGCTCGGCCACTGCCACCAGATCCGCGAGCCGCTCCCGTACGGGCCGGTGTTCGACGCGCTGCGGCACGTCGCCGCGGCGCTGCCGCCCCAGGACCGGCTCGGCCCGCTCACCGGGGTCCTGCGCGGCTACCTCCCCGAGCTGGCTGACCGACTCCCGCCCGCGCCGTCGCCGGGGCCGCTCGACGATCCGCGGGCCGAGCGGCATCGGCTGTTCCGCGCGGTCCACGCGCTGCTGGCCGCCGCGGGTCCCATCGTGCTGGTGGTCGAGGACCTGCACTGGGCCGACGACGGCACGCGTGACCTGCTGCGCTTCCTGACCGACCAGCCGCCGGACGGGCTGGCGCTGGTGGTGACGTTCCGGAGGGAGGAGCTGCCGGTGCCGGGGCTGCCGTTCGGGCACGCGTACCGGCGGGCTCCCGGGGTGCGCGGCGAGGTGATCTCGCTGACGCCGCTCGACGTCGAGGGGGTGCGCAGCCTGGCCGGCGCGCTGCTCGGCCGGTCGGCCCCGACCCCGGAGTTCGCCGCCAAGCTGCACGAACGCACGGCGGGGGTGCCGTTCGTGATCGAGGAGGTGGTGCGCTCGCTGCTCGACGACGAGGGCCGGCTGCCCGAGCCGGAGGCGCTCGATCGGATGGCCGTGCCGCTGCTGCTCCGCGAGGCGATGGCCGAGCGGCTCGCCGGTCTGTCGCCGGCGGCGCTGAGCACCGTGCGCGCCGCCGCCGTCCTGGGACTTCCCGCCGACGAGCCGTTGATCGCCGCCGTCTCCGTCCCGGCCGCATCCGACGCCGGGCTGGGCCAGGCGCTGGAGGCGGGCGTGCTGCTCGAGCACCCCGACGGCCAGTACGGCTTCCGCCACACCCTCGCCCGGCAGGCCGTCTACGACACGATCCCCGGCCCGGAGCGGCGGCTGATCCACCAGCGGGCCATGGCCGCGCTGGCCACGCTCGACCCGCCGCCCCTCGTCCAGCTCGCCCACCATGCCCGCCGCGCCGGCGACTTCGCGGCCTGGCAGCGCCACGGCAGCGCCGCCGCCGACCGGGCCGCCGCGCTCTGCGACATCCCGCTCGCCGTCGAGGTGCTCGAAGGGCTGCTCGCGGACCCCAAGCTGCCCCGTGACGCCCGCGGCCCGCTGGCGCTCAGGCTCAGCAGGCTCGCCGCCATCGGCCTGTCACACCGGCGCGTCGTACGCATCCTGCGCCACCTGCTCAAGGACGACTTCCTGTCCCCGCAGGTACGCGGCCAGGCCCGGCTCAACCTGGGCATCCTCCTGTCCAACCAGGCGGGCGCGGTTGCCGCGGGACGCCAGGAGATCCTCGCCGCCCTCCCCGACCTGCACGACCACCCCAGCCTCGCCGCCCGCGGCCTCGCCCTGCTGGCGATGCCCGCCTGGGGCGGCGAGCCGCTCTCCATGCACCAGGAGTGGATGGACGAGGCCGAGAAGCTGCTCGAGGAGGACCAGGACCCCGAGCTGACCGCCGCCGTGCTGGCCAACAAGGTCAGCATCGCCATGCTGGTCGGCGCGCCCGACGCGTTCGAGCTGGTGGCGGCGCTGCCGGTCGACGACCCCGCACCGGCCGTGCGGCGCCAGGTCGCGCGCGGCTACTCCAACCTGTACGACGCCGCGGTGGCGCTGGGCCACTACGCGGCGGCCGAGCGGTTCGCGGAGCGGAGCAGGCGCATCGCGGAGGAGACCGGCGCGCCCTATCCCGAGTTCCTGGTGGAGATGTCGTCGATCCGGCTCGACCTGCTGACCGGCCGCTGGAAGGGCCTGCGCGAGCGCGCCGTCGCCGCCGTCGAGATGACCTTCGAAGCGCCGCTGCTGGCCGTCGACGCCCGGCTGACACTCGGCATGCTGGCGCTGGCCAGGGGCGAATGGGACGAGGCGGGCGAGCACCTGGAGGCTGCCGGCGTACGGGAGCTGGACTCGGGTTTCCTGCCCGTCGCCGCGGCGGCCTCCGGCGGGCTCGTCGAGCTGCACCTGAGCCACGGCTCGCTCGAGTCCGCCCTGCACGAGGCCGACCTGGCGGTGGACCGGCTGCGGCGCAAGGGCGTGTGGGTGTGGGGCGACCAGCTCGTGCCCGCCGCCGTGGGCGCGCTGCTCATGGCGGAGCGGCGGGACGCGGCGGCGGGCCTGGTGGCGGAGTTCGCCGGCGGGATCGAGGGCAGGAACGCGCCGTCGGCGGAGGCCGGGCTCGACGCGGCCAGAGGGGCGCTGGCGCAGGACGCCGACGAGGCCGCGCACTGTTTCGCCAGGGCTCGCGGCACATATGAGGCGATGCCGCGGCCGTACGCCGCGGCCAGGGCGGCGGAGTCGGAGTCGGCCGCCCGGCTCGTGCTCGGCGACCGGGAACGGGCCGCCGACCTGGTCGCCGACGCGGCCGAGCGGTACGCGGCGCTCGGCGCCACGCACGACGCGGCCCGCTGCCGCCACCTGCTGCGCGAGATCGGCCCGAGCGCGGCGCGGCGCAAGGGCCGCAGAGGCACGAGCGGGGTGCTTTCGCCGCGGGAGAGCGAGGTGGCCAGGCTGGTCGCGCTCGGGCGGACCAACAGGGAGATCGCCGAGGTGCTCTTCCTGTCGCGCCGGACGGTGGACACGCACGTGGCCAAGGTGCTGCGCAAGCTCGGCGTGCGCAGGAGGGCGGACGTGCGTGAGCCCCGGCCGGACGACCGGCCGGGGCTCGTGGAGAGCTAGACGGTGATGCTCCAGGTGTCCAGGTAGCCGGTGTCACCCAGGTAGACGTCCTCGATCTCGAGGATCCAGGTGCCCGCCGCCTGCTGGCTCACCGGGACGGAGAACGTCCTGGTGCCGTACTGCGTGCAGGTGGTGCCGCCGTACCTGTCGACGGCGTACCACGTGCCGTTCGGACCGCGCAGATAGATGTCGAGGTCCTCCGCGCACGTGTGGCTGATCGTGATGGACAGTTTGACCGGCGAGGTCGCGGTGCCCGTCGCGGTGGAGGTGATCGGGCTCTGGATGGTGCTCCAGTCGTCGATCGTGTAGTTCGTGTCGTTGGTGAACGTCCTGCCGCCCGAGGTGCCCTGGACGGTCAGCGCGTACGTCGCCGTGTGCGTCGCCGTCACGCCCGTGCCGGTCACCGTGACGGTGTAGCTACCGGCCGGTGTGGTCGGCGCGGTCGAGATCGTCAGCGTGGACGAGGCGCCCGAGGTCACCGAGGCCGGGTTGAAGGCGGCCGTGGCGCCCGTCGGGAGGCCGCTGGCCGACAGGTTCACCGTCTGGGCCGTGCCCGCCGTGGTGGTCGTGTTGATCGTGGTCGTCGCCGCCGAGCCCGCCTGCACGGTGCCCGACCCGGGACTGGCCGAGATCGAGAAGTCACGCGTCGGCGGGTTCGAGCTGACGGTGAGCGTGTACGTCGCGGTGTGCGAGGTCGAGCCGGTTCCGGTTCCGGTGACGGTGATGTTGTACGTGCCCGCCGCCGTCGAGGAGCCGACCGAGAGCGTCAGCGTCGAGGAGTTGCCCGAGGTCACCGACGACGGGTTGAAGCTCGCCGTGGTGCCGCTGGGCAGCCCCGACGCGCTCAGGCTCACGGTCTGGGCGCTGCCGGAGGTGGTCTGCGTGCCGACCGTGACCGTCGCCTGGCCTCCGGGAGCCGCGCTGCCGGACGTCGGGCTGAGCGAGATCGAGAAGTCGCTGGTCGACGTGCCGCACGCGGGCTCGCCCGACGCCGCCGCCACGCTGACCGCGCTCCACGCCGCCTTGGTGGTGTTGCACTGGGGGCTGTTGGCCCCGAACAGCTCGATCGCGGCCGCGACCGAGGCGGCGCGGATGTTCGTGTACCGCCAGGACGAGGTCTTGCGGGCCAGCGCGCCCATGTAGATCTTGCCGGCGTTCTGGATGCCGACACCGGTGACCGACGAGGGGCCGCCGGAGCAGATCGGGCTGGACGGCTTGCCGCCGCCGGGGTTGCTGCCCTCGGCCAGCAGGTAGAACCAGTGGTTCAGCGGGCCCGCCGCCGCGTGCACCTCCGTGCTCGGGATCGAGGAGGAGTAGCAGTTCGGGTCGCCGAGCGCGCTCGGGTTGTACATGTTGCGGATCGGCCCGTCGCCGACCAGGTCGACCTCCTCGCCGACCAGGTAGTCGGCCGGGTCGTTCGGGTTGGCGGCGTACGCCTCGGTGAGCGCGCCGAAGATGTCACCGGTGCCCTCGTTGATGCCGCCGTTCTCGTTGCCCGATCCGGCGCCGCCCGGCGTGGTCTGGAAGATCGCGTGCCCGAACTCGTGCGCCACGACGTCGATGGGGGTCGCCTGCCGGGTGTTGGCCTGGTTGTGGCCGAAGTTGGTGTAGCTGCCGTTCCAGTAGGCGTTCACGTCGGAGAGCCCGACCCTGGCGGGGAAGCCGCGGCCGCTGCCGTTGATGCCGTTGCGGCCCAGCCAGTCGCGCAGCATGTCCCACTCGCGCTGCACGCTGTAGAGCGCGTCCACGCAGGCGGTCTCCAGGTTGGTGCCCGAGCCGTTGCCCCAGGCGTCGTCCGTGCCGGTGTACGCGCTGCCGTTCTGGCCGCCGCACTGGATGCCGGGCCTGGACGTGTCGGTCATCGAGTACGAGCTGCCGGAGCCGCTCGTCCCGATGGTGACCTGGCCGTAGTAGTAGCCGTTGCCGGTGCCCTCGCGTACCAGGTCGTACGAATCGGCGATCTCGCCGGTGCGCGCGTCCACGAACACGTGCTGGATGCTCGGCTTGCCCTCGGCGATGCCGCTGACCATGGCGTCCCAGGTGAGCCTCGGCTTCTCGCCCCAGGCCAGCACGACCAGGCGGGGCGCGGCCGCGTCGTCCACGCGGGAGAGCTTGCTCTTGGCGATCTCGGTGGCCCGGCCGGCGCTGATCGTGGCCCTGGTCGGCACGTCGCTCGGGCTCGGGCCCCGCGCCGCGACCGTGTCCCTGACGTTCCCCGCCGCGTCGGTGACCACGACGGCGTCGCCGCCGACCATCGGCAGGCCCTTGTACGTGCGCTCGTACGACACGTAGTACATGTCGGCCGCGCCCGGGGTGACCGCCACGCGGCTGTAGGCCTCGTCCGGCCCTCTGGTGAGCTCGTCGAGCTGGCTGGAGACGGCCTTGTCCGCGACCTGCGCGGCGAGCGACGCGGGGTCGCCTGCTCGCGTGGTCTGCTTCTGCGGGGCTGCTCCGGGAGGGGCGGCGTTGGCAGGTGGCGCCTGTAAGGCCAGTGCCGCGGCCGTGGCCACGCCGACGACCGCCGCGAGTAAGGCTTTACGTTTCACGCTGTGCTGCTCCTTTCGACGTTCTCCCTCGAAGGTCGGCACGCTTCGTGAGCGCACGACGGCCCGCGCGCCGCACGGGATCGCCTTGGCGGCGGGATTGCGGGGAGATTGGGGGGTGGGAAGCTAGCAGTACTGTTGCGCCTTGATGCCGCGACGCTAAACGGTCACTCCCGACTGGGAAATACGTACATGCATCGGTAGGTATACCGATAATTCCGTTCTTAGTGGTCAGTTGGGGGACAATCGGGGGCGTGCAGTTCGGCATCCTGGGCCCGCTCCTGGTGCGCTCCCCCGACGGCGACCCTCTGACGATCGGCGGCCCGCGCCCGCGTGCCCTGCTCGCGCTGCTCCTGATCGACGCCGGGCGGATGGTGAGCGTCGAGCGGCTCATCGACGGCCAGTACGGCGACCGGCCGCCCGCGGAGGCCGCCAACGCCATCCAGGCGCAGGTCTCCCGGCTCAGGCGGAGCCTGCCCGCCGGTCTGATCGAGTTCCACGGGACGGGGTACCGGCTGGCGATCTCGCCGGACGACGTGGACGCGCACCGGTTCGAGCGGCTGTCCCGCGAGGGACGCAGGCTGCTGGCGGCCGGCCGTCTCCCGGGGGCCGCCTCCTCGCTCAGGGAGGCTCTCGAGCTGTGGCGGGGACCGGCGCTCGCGGACGTGGCCGACGCGCCGTTCGCGGGGCCGCAGGCGCTCCGGCTGGAGGAGCTCCGCCTGTCCGCCCTGGAGGACCTGATGGAGGCGGAGCTCGGCCTGCCGGAGGGCAGCCCGGTGGCCGCGCTCCAGGACCTGGTGGCCGCGCACCCGCTGCGCGAACGGCCGCGCGGGCTGCTCATGCGCGCTCTGGAGGCGGCGGGGCGGCCGTCCGAGGCGCTCGCGGTCTTCGACGAGACGCGCCGCCTGCTCGCCGACGAGCTCGGCACCGACCCCTCGCCCGAGCTGGCCGAGCTGCACCTGGCGATCCTGCGCGCCGACCGGCGCCAGGTCCGGCGGGCCGCGCCGCCGGCCCAGCTGAACCGGCTCGTCGGGCGGGAGGAGGAGCTCGCGCGGCTGGCCGCTCTGCGCGACGCCCGCCTGGTGACGCTCGTCGGCCCCGGCGGCATCGGCAAGACCCGCCTGGCCGTCGAGGCCGCCATGCTGCTCGGGGGAACGCCTGCGGGCGGCCGGGGCGGGACCAGGGAGGCGTGCTTCGTGGACCTGTCCCTGGCGGACGGGACCGGGCAGGTGGCCGGGGCGGTGCTGGCGGCGCTCGGGCTGCGCGAGCCGGCGCTGCGCGGGCTCCCCGACCCCATGGAACGCCTGCTGGCGGCGCTGGCCGAGCAGGATCTCCTCCTCGTCCTCGACAACTGCGAGCACGTGCTCTCCGAGGCCGCCGCGCTGGCCCGCCGCCTCCTCGCCGCCTCTCCCGGCCTGACGATCATGACCACCAGCAGGGAGCCCCTGGGCATCACCGGCGAGCAGCTGGTCCCGCTGGCGCCCCTGCCCACCGATCCGGCCGTCCAGCTGTTCGCCGAACGGGCGGCGGCCGTGCGGCAGGGGTTCGCGGTCGGGCCTGGCAACCTGGACGCCGTCCTCCGGATCTGCGCGGCGCTGGACGGCGTGCCCCTGGCCATCGAGCTGGCGGCGGCCCGGACCCGTACATTCGGGGTGGAGGAGATCGCCACCCGGCTGGCCGAGCACGACAGGTTCCGGCTCCTCTCGCGCGGCGACCGTACCGCGCCTGCTCGCCACCAGACGCTGCACGCGGTCGTGGAGTGGAGCTGGAGCCTCCTCGACGCCGAGGAGCAGGCGCTGGCCAGGAGGTTCTCCGTGTTCGCCGGGGGCGCGAGCCTGGAGGCGGTGGAACGGGTCTGCGGCCCGGACAGCGCCGAGCCGCTGGCCGACCTGGTGGACAAGTCGCTGGTCGAGACCGACGGCGAGCGCTACCACATGCTCGACACCATCCGCCTGTTCTGCGCGGAGCGCCTGGCGGAGTCCGGCGAGGAGGAGCGGCTGAAGGCGGCCCACGCCGCCTGGTTCCTGGAGTTCGCGTACCGGGCCGACGGCCACCTCTACAGCGCCGAGCAGCTCCGGTGGCTGGCCCTGCTCTCGGCCGACAACGCCAACCTGCAGGCGGCGCTGCGGTGGAGCGTGGAGCACGACAGGCCGACGGCGGCGCGGCTGGTGGGGGCACTGGCCATGTACTGGTGGCTGAGCGGGCGGCGGGGCCAGGCGACCGAGCATGCCCGGCGTCTCCTGGACGTGATAGGACCCGAGCTGGCGGAGGACTATGCGCTGGTGGTGCTGCACGCCGTACCCGACACCGGGTCGCCGCACTGGAAGCAGGCCCGGGTGGTGCTCGAGTCGCTCGGCGGGCCGACGCGGTGCCGGTTCGGCCCGGCCCTGTGGGGGATGCTGGCCGGGCCGCCCGAGCCCGGGGAGCCGGTGGCCGGGCATGTGATGGGGTCCGATCCGTGGAGCAGGGCGCTCGATCGGCTCAGCGGCGGGCTGCTGGCGCTGCTGGGCGGCGGCGTCGCGGATGCGGAACGGGAGCTGGAGTCGATGCTCGCCGAGTTCGGCGCCCTGGGCGAGCGCTGGGGGATGACGCAGGGGCTCGACTGGCTCGCGTTGATCGCGAGCTGGCGCGGTGAGTGGGGCCGCGCCATGGGGCTGCGGCAGGAGGCGGTCCGCCTGCTCGAAGAGCTCGGGGCGCTGGAGGAGCTGGCGGACGTGCTGGTCCGGCGGGCCGAGGCGCACTGGCGGGCCGGGGACACCCGGGCCGCTCGCGCCGACTGCGAGCGGGCCGAGGATCTGGCGCGCCGGCTCGGACGGCCCGAGCTGATGGCGTGGGTTCATCTGCGGCAGGGCGAGATCGCCCGCCACGAGGGTGACCTGGCGGAGGCCTCCCGTCACCTGGACGCCGCGCTCGCCGCCTCCGAAATCGACCTGTACAGGGCGCACGAGGTCAGGTCGCACGTGCTGACGGCGCTCGGCCGCCTGGCCGAGGCGCGCGGGGACGCGGGCGAGGCCGCGCGCAGGCACGCGGAGGCCGTGGAGCTGGCGGTGCGGTCGCCGCTGACCATAGACCTCGCCTCTGCCGTCGAGGGCCTGGCAGGTCAGTGCCTGCCGGCCGGCGCGACTGCGGAGGGCGGCGGCACGGCGGAGGACGCCGGTACGGCGCAGGGCGGCGGTACGGCGCAGGGCGGCGGTACGGCGCAGGGCGGCGGTACGGCGCAGGGCGGGAATTCGGCGCAGGGCGGGAATTCAGCGGAGCGGGCCGCGCTGCTGCTCGGCGTGGGCGTGGCGCTGCGGGGCATGGCCGTCGCCGGTGATCGGGACGTCGCCAGGATCGCCGCCGCCGCCACGGAGGTCCTCGGCCCGGACGGGTTCGCGGCGGCGTTCTCCAAGGGTGCCTCGATGAGCAGGGACGACGCGCTCGCGGTCCTCACCGCCGACGCCGACAGCCGGTAGCGGACCGCTGACAGGGCCGGGCGCGGCTGTCAGCCGCTGGTCTCCCAGCTGTCAGCGCCGCCCGTGAGGCTACGGGGCATGAAGAACACCAACATCCTCGTCTCCGGCGCCAGCATCGGCGGCCCCGCCCTCGCTCACTGGCTCACCCGCTACGGCTTCAACGTCACCGTCGTCGAGAAGGCCCCGGCCCTCCGCCTGGGCGGGCAGGCCGTCGACTTCAAGGGCGAGACCCACCGCACCGTCCTGACCCGCATGGGGATCCTCGAGGACGTCAAGGCGCTCCAGACCGGCGGCGCCGACCAGGAGATCGTCGACGCGAACGGCCACAGCCTGGCGGTCATCCCCGGCGCGTTCACCGGTGGCGACATCGAGATCAGGCGCGGCGACCTCACCCGGCTCCTGTACGAGAGGACGGCCCCGTACTGCGAGTACCTCTTCGGCGACTCGATCACCTCGCTGACCGAGACCCCCAGCGGCGTCCACGTCACCTTCGAGCGCTCCGCCCCCCGGACGTTCGACCTGGTCGTCGGGGCGGACGGGATCCACTCCAACGTCCGCCGCCTCGCCTTCGGCCCGGAGGCCGACTACGTCAAGTTCCTCGGCCACTACTACGCCCTGGTCGACGTGCCCGCGACCTTCGGCGCGGTGCCGCGGATGTACAACGAGCCCGGCCGGATGGCCGCCGTGGGCGGCCCGAAGGCGCCCGCATTCTTCGTCTTCGCCTCCGAGCGCCTCGACTACGACCGGTACGACATGCGGCAGCAGAAGGACATCCTGGCCCGCGCCTACGCGGGCATGGGCTGGAAGGTCCCGGCGGTCATGGAGGAGGTGCGCCGCTCCCAGGACGTCTACCTCGACTCCATCAGCAAGGTCACGATCGACCGCTACAGCCAGGGGCGCGTGGTGCTGCTCGGCGACTCCGCGTACGGCAACACCCTGGGCGGTTTCGGCACGGGCCTGGCCATGGTCGGCGCGTACGTGCTCGCGGGCGAGCTGGCCTCGGCCGGCGGCGATCACCGCGTGGCCTTCGCCCAGTACGAGGCGCAGATGCGCGGGTACGCCAAGGTGGCCGACAGCGGCAACGCCGGCCCCTTCCTCGCCCCCGGCACCCCGGCCAGGCTCCGGATGCGGAACTGGATGTTCAAGTACAGCTTCCTGCTCGGTCTGATGATGAAGTTGACCGACAAGTTCGCGACCGACATCACGCTCAAGAGCTACTGAACCTTTCTCACATCTGCCGCATCCAACTTCGACGTGAACACGATTCAACGACTCGCCGCCCTGTCCGCCCTCCCCGTCGCCGCGGCTCTGGTGGCGCTCCCGGCCCAGGCCGCGGAGCGCCCCGCCTGCCCCACCCCGACCAAGGCGGAGGTGAAGCGGTCGTCCGACGACAAGGTCGACAAGCCGCCCAGGGGCGCCGCCGCCATCAGGGGAGTCCGCGTCAACCACATCCCGAGGGGCTTCACGTACGGCGGAGTCCTCGTCAGCAAGCACGACGGCATCACGGAGTACGGCTACCAGTGGGGGGACGACCGCCCAAACGCGGATGCCAAGCAGCGGTCGCTGTGGGTCAGGGTGGTGTGCTGGCCGAAGGCGAGCGAGCTCGCGCAGCTCAAGAACGGGCCGTTCGACATGGGGACGTTCTCCGGCGACACGAGGACCGTGAAGATCGGCGATCGTCAGGTGCTCACCCAGGAAGGGGACGGCGCGCTCGGCGACGGCCGGTACGCGGGCTGGGTCGAGCGCAAGGGAGTCGTCGTCACCGTGATGGCCAGCACGCCCCTCGTGCCCGGGCTGGCGAAGATCATCAACGGCATCAAGCTCTGAGCCGGCCGACCCCGCCCTCGATGCGGAGCCGCGACCTGTCGCTCAGCAGGGGGATGTGGGGCTCGTCGCCGATGTGCCAGTCCTGGACCGGCAGCAGGCCGGGCCCGATCAGCTCGAACCCGTCGAACAGCCGCAGCACCTCCTCCCGCGTCCTGAACCGCGCCTGCGCGGGGGTGCCGACCGTCGCCTTGGTGAGCTGGGCGATCGCCTCGGGGTCGCTCTCGGCCATCGCGTGGGTGAGCACCAGATGGCTGCCCGGCACCATGCGCTCCCTGAACGCGGCCACGATGCCCTCGGGGTCCTCCTCGTCCATCACGTAGTGCAGCACGCCGACCAGCAGCACGCACACCGGCCGGCTGAAGTCGATCAGGTCGCTGACGTGAGGGTCGGCCAGCACGTCGGCGGGGCGGCGCAGATCGGCCTGGATGCTGGCGAGGCCGGGCGAGTCGGCCAGCAGCACCTGGGCGTGCAGGCGCACCACCGGGTCGTAGTCCACGTAGACCACCCGGCAGGAGGAGCTCACGGAGCGGGCGGTCTCGTGGATGCTGGGCGAGGTCGGGATGCCGGTGCCCAGGTCGATGAACTGCCGCACGCCCTGCTCCGCCAGATGGCGGACGGCCTCGACCTGGAACCTGCGGTTGGCCCTGGCCACCATGCGTGATTCCGGGGCCACCGCGAGCAGTTTCTCGGCCACGGCCCGATCGACCGCGACGTGGTCCTTGCCGCCGAGCAGGTAGTCGTACACCCGGGCGGAGCTGGGAACAGTCGGGTCCACACCAGGCGGAACGCGTTCTAGCTCGGTCACGGGGGGCCGTCTCCTTCAGCGCGTACGACTCGAACGCCATACTACTCGGCGCTCAGCCGCGCGCGGCGCGAGCCGGGCGGAGAACGCCGCAACCGCAGAGGCGGACCGCAGACTAGAACACGTTCTCGTTCAGCGTGCTCGGACAGGTCAGGCGCCGGGAGCCGTGAAGCGGGTCAGGAGCCGCTCGGCGGCGGCGAAGTCGGCCACCACGTCGGCCGCCGTGCGCCGCTCGCGCACCAGCCCCACTCCCTGCCCCGCGTAAATGTAGGCGGTGTCGAAGTCGCCCACGCGCCGCGCCTCCTCCAGCCGGGCGCGCGCGGAGTCGTCCGCGGCCAGCTCGTCCTCCCGGCCCTCCCAACGGTCGAAGAACGCGTTACGCAGCGCCCGCCCGCCGTACTCCGGCGGCCATCCGAGGCGCTGGGCGATGTCGAAGACCCGGCCGTACGCGGTGCCCGTCTCCTCCGCGGCCAGCAACCGGTCGCCGGCCTCCGCGGAGAGCGCGGTCTCCACACACCCCATGAACGCCGTGCCCACCCACGCCCCGGCGGCGCCCGCGGCCAGCACGGCGGCGAGCCCGCGCGCGTTGGCGATGCCGCCCGCCGCGAGCACCGGGATCCGCACCGCGTCGAGCACGCTCTGCAGCAGCGGCAGGGTGCCCACCTCGTCGCGCCCGTGCCCGCCGGCCTCGGCCCCGCGCGCCACCACCGCGTCCACCCCGGCCTGCTCGGCGGCGCGGGCCTCGTCGGTGGTGCCCGCCTGGGTGACCACCGTGATGCCCGCCTGCCGGAGCTCCTCGACATAGCGCGCGTACGGCCCGAAGCTCACGGAGACCAGCGCGGGCCGGAGCTCGAGCACGGCGTCGAACTGGGCCGGATTGCCGGGCAGCGCCCAGGCCATGAGCCCGATCCCGTACGGCCCGCCGCCCGCGACGGCGGCCTCCTTCGAGATCCACTCCGGCGTGACAGCGGCGGAGGCCCCGATCACGCCCAGCGCCCCGGCCTCGGAGATCGCGGCGGCCAGCCGGCCCGCGCCCACTCCCGCCATCGGCGCGCCCACCAGCGGCACCTTCAGGCCGAACCGATCAGTCAGCCAGGTGTGCAAGATCACTACCTCCCGTACCCCCTGCTGAAGCCAGTCTTCCATGGCCATTCCTACCCCGGGACGGAATTTGAGCCAGATGACCGATGCGCTCATGACACACACCTGTGCATCCTGGTGGGGAACGGATTCCGTTCCGCAGCTGAGAGGAGTCACGAGGGCATGGACAACGCGGCAGGCCGCCCGACCGTGATCTTGGATAATGGCGTGGTCGGCAGGGTCATGCTGGCTCATCCGTCCAGGCGCGATCTCGTGCTCGTGCTCGGCATGGACGGCACCCTGCTGAGCTGCCAGCTCGACGACATCGCCTGCGTGGTGGGCGGCAAACCGCTCTGCCGCGACGGCTGACGCCCGACCCCTGGGGGCGTGGGAGCCCGTCAGGCGCCTTTGACGATGGCGCTGATCCGGGAGACGGCCGCGAAGTCGTTGGTGAGGCGGTTCTTCGTGAGGGCGAACGCGGTGCCGGTCGCCGTGTCGGCCCAGGCCGCGCTGCCGCCCGCACCCGGCACCCCGAAGATCGTCGGGGTCGCCTCGGCCGTCGAGTCGGGGGCGCCGATGCCGTACCCGAGTCCCCAGGCGGAAGGCATGCCGAACACCTCGTCGATCCCGCTGGAGGCGACCGCCGTCACCTCGCGCAGCCGTTCTGGCGAGATCAGCCGCGTCCCGTCCACCTCGCCGAGCAGCGCCGCGTACATCCGCGCGATGGCCCTGGCCGAGGTCTTGCCGCCCGCGGGGATGTCGGCGGACAGGTAGTCGGGCCGGTTGCCCAGGTCGGCGGTCGGCATCAGGCTCATCGGCCCCGCCTTGAACATCGGCAGGTCCGCCGGCATCTCGCCCCACGCCGACATGTCCACCGGCGCGTCCTCCAGCTTCGCCAGCCGGGCGTGCTCCTTCTCCGGCATCCCGAAGTAGAGCTCGTCGGCCACGCCCAGCGGCCCCGCCACGTCCTCGAGCAGCACCTGCGAGATGGGCTTGCCGGTGACCCGGCGGACGATCTCGCCGACCAGGAACCCGAACGTGTACGCGTGGTAGCCCACCTTCGTGCCCGGCTCCCACCACAGCTCGGCGTCCTCCAGCGCGGCGACCATCTTCTCCCAGTCGCAGACGTCCTCGGGCGTCGTGTCGAGCGGTACGCCGGGCACGCCCGCCGTGTGCGACAGCACGTGCCGTACGGTCACCCCCTGCTTGCCGTGCCGCCCGAACTCCGGCCACAGCTCCACCACCGGCGTGTCATAGCCGAACAGCCCCCGCTCGGCCAGGAGGTGGGCGACGGTGGCGGTGGCGCCCTTGCCGATCGAGAAGTTGTAGAAGGGTGTGTCGGACGTGACGGACCGCCCGGTCTCGGGGTCGGCCACGCCCGCCACCACGTCCACGATCTGGACGCCGTCTCGATAGACGGCCACCTGGAGCCCGCGTTCGTCACCCGACTCGACGAGGCTGTCGGCGGCTTCCTGCACCTGCTTCTGGAGATCACTCATGGTCTTGTCCTTGTCCGCCTCGGAAACTAGACGGTACAGTACTCACACGAGTACGGAACTGTCTAGTACTCTTTTCCGTGAGGGCGCGAAGGGGTGGTCATGGCACCGGAAGAGGACGGCCGCACGGCACGCAAGCGCAGGCAGATCATGGACGCGGCGCGGCCGGTCTTCCTGCGCAACGGCTACGTGGGCGCGAGCATGGACGAGGTGGCGGCGCTGGCGGCGGTCTCGAAGCAGACCGTCTACAAGCACTTCACCGACAAGGAGCAGCTGTTCACCAGCATCATCCTCGACACGACGGACCAGGTGAGCGGGCTGGCCACGCTGATCGCGACGACCCTCGACGACAGCCATGACCTGGAGAAGGACCTCCACGAGCTGGCCCGCCGGTACCTCGACGCGCTCATGCGACCGGACGTGCTCCGCCTGCGGCGGCTGATCATCGCCGAGGCCGACCGCTTCCCCGATCTCGGCCGGACCTGGTACCAGCAGGGCTTCGAGCGCTCACTGACGACCCTGGCCACCGCCTTCCAACGCCTCGCGGAGCGCGGGCTGCTCCGCCTGGACGACCCCCAGCTGACCGCCGAACACTTCGTGGGCCTGCTGCTGTGGATCCCGGTGAACAAGGTCATGTTCTGGGGAGGCGGCGACCACTACACGGAGGCCGACCTGGACCGGCTCTCCGAGGCCGCCGTCGCGGCGTTCCTGCGCGCGTACGGGGCCGCTAGCTCAGGTACTTCCTGAGGCCGCCGGCCAGGGCCCTGGCCATCCGCTCGCGGAAGGTCGGGTCGGACATCTTGGCGGCGTCCCCCCGGTTGCGCATGTTGCCGCACTCGACGAACACCGCAGGTCGCGTGGAGAGGTTGAGCCCGCCCAGGTCGGTGCGGGTCTGCAGCCCGTCCGTGCCGGTGTAGGTGGCGTACGGGAGCCCTGTGCCGGCGTGGTAGGCGTTCCTGACCGCCACGCCGAGCCGGCGGGACGGTTTGATGATCGCGTCGTTCTGCCCCTCCACCGGCCCCGGCATGATCACATGGAAGCCGTGCCCGCTCGGGGCGGCGCCGTCACCGTGGATCGACAGGACCGCGTCCGCCCTGGCCTCGTTGCCGATCGCGGCCCGCTCGGTGACGCACGGGCCGACGCCTTTGTCGTCGGACCTGGTGAACACGACCTTGGCGCCCATCTTCTCCAGGATCGGCTTGAGCCTCCTCGCGACGTCCCAGGTGAAGGCGTGCTCGGGGTATCCGGCGTCGGTCTCGGTGCCGGTCGTGTTGCACGCCTTCTTGCCGGTGATGATGTCGACCTGGCGGTTGATCTCTTTGGGGTGCGCGGCGTTCCCGCCGTTGTGGCCGGGGTCGATCACGACGATCTTTCCTGCCAGCACCTGCCCGGGCTGCCCCGTGGGCTCCGGGCTTCCGGACGGCGACGCGGGCTCCGGGCTTCCGGACGGCGATGCGGGCAGCACCGCCTCCGGCGCGCTGGGCGCGGCACCGCCGCACGCGGCCAGCGCGGCCAGCGTGGCGAGCGCCACGAATCCGGTCCGGTACGCGTGCATGGCCCCGACCGTACCCGGTGCCGCCCGGCAATCCCAAGACCCCGGCTGACCGCCGCTTTCGTGTCGAACTAGGTGGCCAGCCGCGCTGCCCGGCGGTGGTCGTACGGCGTGGCGAGACGTTCCGCGGCGGCCATGGCCTGCGCCGCCGCCCTCCTTGCCGCCTTCTCCTTGCCCGCCGCGGCCAGCACGAGGGCGCGGGCCCAGCCGATGCGGGCCGCGGCGCCGGGGTACCGCGCCTGGTACGCGCGCAGGTGGGCGTGGAGCAGCCGCGTCGTCGCCCGGTCTGGCCGGGGGCCGAGCGACGAGAGCAGCTCGGCCAGCCCTGCCCAGCACTCCAGCATCCCGGGCTGCGCCGCCGGCAGCCCGCGCGCCAGTACGAGCGCCCGCGCCAACACGTCGCGCACCGCACTCTGGCCGGCGTCGGCGGCGCGCACTTCCAGGCGCGTGTCGGCCAGGACGAGGCCCCTCGCATCCGGGACGCGGAGGTCCAGTCGTGCGGCGGCCGTGATCAGGCGCAGCTCCTGGATCGTCCGCGTGACCGGCCCGTCCCGCAGACCCAGCTCCTTCCCGTACGTCCGGCGGCGATCCGTGGACGCGCGGGCGGCCGCCAGCACCTCCGCGATCCGTTCCGGAGGCACCGCGTCCATCCGCAGCAGCGCCTCGGCCCGGCCGGTCAGGCACCAGTGGCGGCCGATGTCGTCCCCGCCCACCCGGCGGACCGCCAGCTCCTCCGTCTCGGCGTACAGGTCCGCCGCCGCCGCGAAGTCCCCCTGCCACAGGGCCGTCTCCGCGAGCATGCCCGCGCAGTTCTCCGCCATCCGCGGGTCCAGGGTCCTGGCCCTGCCCTCGGCGAAGGACTGCCGGGCCCTCTCGAACGCGCCCGAATGGAGCTGGTCGAGCCCCCGGGACAGCCTGGCGCGGTTCACGGCGTCCGTGGGGTGCCGGATCTCGGCCAGGGCGGTGTCGGAGAGCGTGCCGTAGCGGCGCGCGAGACGGTGGCGGCCGGCTATGCGGGCGATGGCGGCGAAGTTCGCATACGCCTCGGCTCGCAGCGACGGGTCGGTCGCCCGTTCGGCGGCGTTGAGCTGGCGGAGCGAGGCGGCCAGCATCGTGGGCAGGTCCTGCTCGTGGTAGGCGAGCCTGGCCAGTAAGGCGAGCGCCTGCGCGGCCTCCGCCCCGGCCGCGTCCGCGCTCATGGAGGGAAAGACCCGGCGCCCGGAGGACAGGGCGCGGCGCCCGGAGGGCACGGCGCGGCACTCGGAGGGCACGGCGCGGCACTCGGAGGGCACGGCACGGGACCCGAAAGGCGAGACGCGGTGGTCGGAGGGCGGGACGCGGGGTCCGAAGAGCAGGGCGCGGTGCACGGCCTGCTGTGCGGCGGCGGTCAGGGTGGCGGTGGCGAGGCCGGTGGGTGAGGCGGGGAGCGGCTCGCCCAGGGCGTCGAGCGCGGCCCTGGCGAGCTGTGTGGCCTCCGCCACCCTGGCCAGCTGGTACGCGCTCACCCCCGCCATCCGCAGCCAACGGGCACGCAGATGCGGCGCCGGCGCCCCCCGCGCGAGGTGGCGCCGGACGATGGCCGCCGACTCCTCATAGAGGCGTAACCTCAGGCACAGCGTCCAGTAGTGATCGAGGAACCGCGGCTCCCCCGACGCCGCCCAGGCCAGGCGGATGTTGTCCGTCTCCGCCCCGAGCACGCGGGTCACCTCCGTGTCCGAAGCGTCGTGGAGCGCGGGCGCGTGGTGGTCGAGGAGCCCGGCGAAGTGGGCGGCGTGCCGCTCACGTACGGACCGGTGCGCCTCAGGGTCCTCGCGCAGGTGCGCGGCGGCGAACTGCTGGATGAGCGGGTGGAGGGCGTACCGGCCGGACGGGGTGAGGTGGAGCATGCTCTGATCGACCAGGCGGACCAGCACCTGCGGGGTCGTCGCGGCCACCTCCAAGGCCGAGTGCAACGTGCACCCGCCCCCGAACACCGACAGCGCGGCCAGCGCCGACCGGCAGGCCGGGTCCAGCAGGCGCCAGGAGGTCTCGAACACCGTACGCATGCCGGCGTGCCGTGGCCTGGCGGCGGGTCCGGCGGTGGAGAGCAGGGCGACGGGGTCGGCGCTCAGGCGACTGGCCAGCTCCGCGCACGGTATGGCGCGCAGCAGGCCGGCCGCGAGCTCGACGGCCAGCGGGAGGCCGCCGGTGACGGCGCAGATCGCGGCCACGTCGGCGGCCTCGCGGTCCGCGTCGAACGACGGTTGCGCTCTGACCGCCCGCACGGCGAACAGCGCCTCGGCGGCCGGCCCCGACAGCCCCTCCACCTGGACGGTCACCTGGCCGGGCAGGTCCAGGCGGCGCCTGCTCGTCGCCAGGACCCGCACCTCGGGGGCCGTGCGGAGGATCTCGCCGACGACGCGGTCGAAGGCGGGGAGGTGGTCGAGGTTGTCGAGCACGAGGAGGGTCGTGCGGTGGGCGAGTGCGGCGAGGAGGAGTTCCGTGGCGGGGCGCGGCGGCGAAAGGTCCACGCCGAGACGGCGGGCCAGCGTGGTGACGGCCGCCTCGGGCCGCACACCCGCGAAGGACACGAACGCGACCTCCCGCCCGCACCCCGGCCGCGCCCCACCGTCCCCCCGATCCGGACGCCGCCCACCGTCCCCCCGATCCGGACGCCGCCCACCGTCCCCCCGATCCGGACGCCGCCCACCGTCCCCCCGGGTCAGGTGTCGCAGAGCGGCTGGCCGGTCCGAGTGCCGCACGCCGAGGTCTCCGGCCGGGTGTGGGTCGGGGGCGTTCGATGCGGCGGCGATGGCGAGGCGGGTCTTGCCGATCCCGCCCGGTCCCAGCAGGGTGACCAGGCGCTCCCCGGCCAGCAGCGCGCGCAGGCGCCGGACGTCGGCATCCCTGCCGATCAGCTCCGTGCCGGGCACGGGCAGCGCCACGCGCGGGGCGGGCAGCGCCCTGGGCAGGAGCTGCCGCCTGACCTCCAGGGTCTCCGGCGCGGGTTCGACGCCCAGCTCGGTCGCCAGCCGGCGGCGCAGCTCGTCGTAGCAGGTCAGCGCCGCCGCCCGGTTGCCCGCCTCGGCCAGGGCGCGCATCAGCAGCCGATGCGCCTCCTCGTCGTACGGATCGAGCCCGGCCACGATGCGCGCCAGCCGCACCACGTCGTCGGAGCAGCCGGAGGAGGCGGAGGCCCCGGACCCCAAGGACCCGGAAGAGGCGGAGGACCGGGAGGAGGCGAAAGCCACGGAGGCCGAGGACCCGGAGGCGCAGGTGGTGCCCGAGTGGACGAGCAGGTCGCGCAGCAGCAGCCGCACCCGTCGGCGCTCCGACTCCAGCCAGTCGGCGAAGGCCGGCGCGTCGCCGAAGGAGACGCCGTCCAGGAAGTCGCCGCGCCACAGCCGCAGCGCCTCCGCCACCGTCGGCGCCTGGGTGAGACGCCGGTGGTCCACGAAGCAGGCGGGGCCGGCGCGGAGGCTCACGTGTTCGCGGGTGATGTCGAGCCAGCCGCCCACCTCCTTACGCAGCTCGGACAGCGCGAGCCGCAGGCTGCCCCGCGCGTTGGCGTCGGGGCGCTCGCCCCACAGCAGCGCGGCCAGCTCGGCGCGCGGACGCGGGCCAGGCGCGGCGGCCAGGTAGCAGAGCAGCGCCCGGGTCTTGGCGGAACGGATGCCCACGGGCGCCCCTCCGACGGCGAGGTCGGGCGGGCCCAGCAGGAGCAGGGTCAGCGAGTCTCCCATGGAAGCAGGAGAGTAGGCACGCACCTGTCCCCACGCTGTGGAAAAAGACGCGGATGGCGCGTGCCGTACATGACTGACCTGGGCTTTGACGATGCGCTCACGATGCCCGCCGCAGCCTGATGCCGGGCTTCGCGAGGGACGCGAGGCGTACCGCCATCGAGGCATCAAGACATCAAGGAGAAGACAGCATGCGCTCTCACAAGCTGATCGCCGGGCTCGCGCTGGCCACCGGTCTCGCCGCGCCGGCGGCGCTGGCCGCGATCCCGGCGCAGGCCGCGCCCGGGTCGTGCCGCGTGGACCTGCACAAGATCGTGGCCAACAACGTGGCGGAGCGGGACGGGAAGGACGAGCTCCGCTTCAAGGTGGACGGGAACCTGTTCCCGAAGTTCGGCGACAAGTACCACGCCATGAAGAGCGGTGACACGGCGGACGGGGCCGACTTCGGCAACCCGACCACGCTCCTCGTCCTGGGCAGCGGGAACGAGAGCTTCAACCTGCGTGAGGTCACCCCGCCCATCGTGGGGGAGGGCGACAGCCTCGGCTCGGCGACGGCGCACGAGTCCACCTGCCAGGGTCTCTCCACCGGCCAGCACGCCGACGACGTGACCATCATCTCGGGCACTGACGAGACGCAGTACACCTACACGGTCACGCTCCGGCAGACCCGCGAGTAACCGCCACCGTGGAAGGGCCCGCGGCGGGGCTACCCGTCCGCGGGCCGCCACATCGGCCAGAACAGGGTCCCGTCCGGCAGCGCGAACGGCTCCCGCGCCTGGTAGCCGTGGCGCGCGTACAGGTCGCGGTTGCGCGGGTCGCTGGCCTCCAGGTACGCGGGCACCCCGCCCAGCCGGGCGTGGTGGTGCCGCAGCAGCGCCGAGCCGAGCCCCTGGTTCTGGTAGCTCGGGTGCACCGCCAGGAAGGCCAGGTAGTGGTACGGCTGCGCGGGATGGTTCGCCGCGAACAGCGCGTCGAGCACGCGGAAGCGCTCGGCCCAATGGCCCGTGGCCTCGACCAGCCGCCGGTCGTAGTCGGGCGGCTCGGGCAACGGCGCGGTGTGGGGGAACCAGACCGCGACCGCGGAGCCGTCGTCGACGAGATGGATCTCGCCGTGCTCCACGGCGTGATCGACGAGGATCCGGAAGTTCGCGGTCATCACCTGGTGACGTTCCCTGCGGACGGGAACGAGGTAGTGCGTCACCCTCAACCCCGAGAACGCGGTCGCGATGAGCTCCGCCACCTTCGCCGCGTCGTCGGCCGTCGCCCGCCGGATGACCGGTCGCATCGTCCAGGATTCTGCCATCGTGTCACGCCCCATCCCGGATCGCCGCCTTGGCGCCCATTCCCACCAGAGAGTAAACGGCGGGCTGTCCGGCGCGAAGTACCAGAGCCCACACCACCCCGATCACCGCCGCCACGCCGTACACCGTGGGCAGGATCCACGCCAGCGGATCCCCCTCGGGCACGCCCAGCAGCGCCCCGAAGTTCTCCACGGCCAGCCACACCATCACGGCCAGCGCCAGCGCGGCGGGCACGGGCGCGACGACCCGCCGCGAGAACGTCTCGCCGCTCGGCTCCCTGGCGAAGAAGACGATGATCGCGATGCTCGTCACGAAGACGAGCAGCAGCACGCCGAACCCGCCGAACGAGCCCCCGTAGAAGAAGAGCTGCACCAGCGGATCGAGCCCCAGCAGCGCGTAGGCCAGAATGACGACCAGCCCGAACCCGCTCTGGGCGATCGAGCCCGCCTTGGGGGCCCCGCTGCGCGCCCTGGTCCGGCCGAAGACCGACGGCAGCACCCGCTCCCGCCCGAGCGCGAAGAAGTAGCGGGCGGTGGTGTTGTGGAAGGAGATCATCGCCGCGAAGAGGCTGGTCACGAAGAGCACCCTGGCGACGTCCACCACGGTCTCGCCCAGGTGCGCGCCGGCGAGCTGGAAGATGGTGTCGGCCTGGTCCCGCCTGGCCGTGGCCACGATGTCCGCGGGTCCGGTGGCGACCGTCATCGCCCACGACGACAGCGCGTACACGACCGCGATGATCGCCACCGCCGAGTACGTGGCCAGCGGCACGGTACGGCGCGGCTCCCGGCTCTCCTCCGAGAACACCACGGACGACTCGAACCCGACGAACCCCAGCGTGGCGATCACCAGCAGCGCCCCCACGCCGGGCACGAACAGCGCGCTCGGCGACAGCGTCTCCGCCGAGAACCCGGAGGCCGCCGGGTGGGCCAGGTCCGCGACGTCGAACAGCAGGATGACCGCCACCTCGGCGGTCAGCAGCACGGCGAGGAGCCGCCCGTTGACGTCCACCCGCGTCATGCCCAGGGCCGCGACCAGGGCCCAGGCGACCAGCGAGATGATCCACCAGGGCGGCGTGACGCCCAGCCACCGCTCGATCAGCGGCGTGGCCGCCGTCCCGAACGCGCCGTACAGGCCGACCTGCAGGGCGTTGTACGCGATCAGCGCCACCCAGGCGGCCGCGATGCCCGCGGGCCGGCCCAGTCCGCGGCTGATGTAGGTGTAGAAGGCGCCGGCGTTGGCCATGTGCCGGGCCATCGCCACGTACCCGACCGCGAAGACCGCCAGCACCACCCCGACCACCAGGAACGCGATGGGCAGCCCGGTGATCCCGGTGACGGCGTACGCGGTGGTGACCACCCCGGCGACGACGGTGAGCGGTGCGGCGGCGGAGAGCACGAAGTAGACGACCGAGGGCGCGCCGAGCCGGTCGGCGGCGAGCGCGCCGGTGATCAGGTCGGGCCCGGTCTTCACGAGACGCATCGGGTTCCTTCCGGAGGGGGTCAGGTGCGATAGGTCAGTACGGCGTCGCCGACCGCGGCGCTCACCTGGCGGCTCAGGTCGCCCAGCGGCCGGGGGATCGCGTCCTGCAGCCGCGTGAGGTACTGGCGGGCCAGCCGCCGGTCGGCGGGGTCGTCGAGCACGGTGTCGGTCATGTCGCAGGCGTCCACCAGCGCGGCCAGCGCCATGTCCTGCGGCGACAGCGGCTCCCAGCGGACCAGCGCCAGCCGTAGCCGGGTGGCGGGCCACATGGCCTTGCTGAAGTCGGTGGAGAAAAAGCGGCATTGTTTGCGTTTGAGCAGTTTCGGGGTTTCGCGCTCCAGCAGCCCGGTCGCCACCAGCCGCCCGCTCACGTCGTCCACCGAACGCCGCGCGAGGTACGCCAGCCACGTACGCACGTCGGTATGGTGCGGCGAATTGCCGATATCGGCCAGCGCCTTGTCGGCCACGTTCTCCATGATCTGCCGGGGGTCGGCCACGGCGAGCCGCGTGCCCTGCACGGTGACCCTCTGGTGCAGCACCAGCTCGCCGATCAGGGCTCCGGCCAGGCCGAGCGCGATGCCCTGGACGTGCAGGCGGGGCTTGCCCGAACCGGTCGTGTCCCAGGAGACGAGAAAGAAATCATCGGCAAGCACCTTGAATCGGTCCGCTCACTATCGCCTTTAAAGGACAACCGTCAGGCGACCCGGGCGTGGCCACCAGCCGCAATTTCTACCAAGAACGGCATCGCCCGGGTAGGCCCATTTCCGACGAGTTCGGAAAATGACGCTATTACGGCAAAAACAGCCTTTTATCCACATTGCACCGTGCCAACTGAGAGCTGGCCGGAAATTTCACCATGATGGAACCGGAGCCGTTGACGGGACGGCGGCGGGACAGGAGGATCAGATCGCTCCACCTCTTGGGAGCGCTCCCACCCCTTCCGAAGGACCTCCATGACCCGAAGCCGGGCCGCCGTACTGGCCCTCCTCACCATGGTCGCCCTGTCCCCCGCCCCGGCAGCGCAGGCGGACGAGGGACCCGAACAGATCGTCAACGGCACCTTCGACACCGGCACCGCCCCCTGGTGGAGCACCGGCAACGTCACCATCGCGGTCGACGCCGGCCGCCTCTGCGCCGACATCCCCGGCGGCACCGCCAACCCCTGGGACGTGATCATCGGCCAGAACGACGTGCCGCTGGTGGCGGGCGACACGTACGCGTACCGGTTCAGCGCGTCGGCGAGCCCGGCCAAGGTCGGCAAGGCGCTGATCCAGCTCCCCGTGGACCCGTGGACGCAGTATCTGTCGGCCAATCCGGAGCTCAGCGTCTCCGGCAACGCCTACTCCTACACCTTCACCGCGCCCGTGTCGCTGCCCAACGCCCAGGTCGCCTTCCAGCTGGGCGGCAGCGCCGAGCCGTGGCGGTTCTGCCTGGACGACGTCTCGCTCAAGGGCGGCGCGGAGCCCGAGACGTACGAGCCGGACACCGGACCGCGCGTCCGCGTGAACATGGTCGGCTACCTCCCGCAGGGCCCCAAGAAGGCCACCGTGGTCACCACCGCCACCACGGCACTCGGCTGGGAGCTCAAGAACGCCGCAGGTCAGACGGTCGCCAGGGGCAGGACCACCCCCAGAGGCGTGGACGCCAGCTCCGGCCAGAACGTGCACACCCTCGACTTCGGCTCCTACCACAGGCCGGGCAGGGGCTACACGCTCACGGCGGACGGCGAGACGAGCCGGCCGTTCGACATCGCCGCCGACATCTACGACCAGCTCCCCGCGGACGCGCTGAAGTTCTACTACACCCAGCGCAGCGGCATCGAGATCCTCGACCGGCTCAGGCCGGGCTACGCCAGGCCCGCCGGGCACGTCGGCGTGGCGCCGAACCAGGGTGACGTGAACGTCCCGTGCCAGCCCGGCGTCTGCGACTACTCACTGAACGTCAAGGGCGGCTGGTACGACGCCGGCGACCACGGCAAGTACGTCGTCAACGGCGGCATCTCGGTCTACCAGCTCATGGCCGCGTACGAACGGGACAGGTCCGCCTTCAAGGACGGCCAGCTGAACATCCCGGAGAGCGGCAACGGCACGCCCGACATCCTGGACGAGGCCCGCTGGGAGCAGGAGTTCCTGCTGAGCATGCAGGTGCCGGAGGGCAAGCCGTACGCGGGGATGGCGCACCACAAGATCCACGACCAGAACTGGACGGGGCTGCCGCTGCTGCCGCACCTCGACCCGCAGCTCCGCGAGCTCCACCCCACCTCCACGGCCGCCACGCTCAACCTGGCCGCGACGGCGGCGCAGGCGGCCAGGCTGTTCGCCCGGTACGACCCGGCGTTCGCCGCCAGGAACCTCAAGGCGGCCCGCAGGGCGTGGGCGGCCGCCAGGGCCAACCCGGCCAGGTACGCCGACCCGAACGACGGCACCGGCGGCGGCGCCTACAACGACAACGACGTGAGTGACGAGTTCTACTGGGCGGCGGCGGAGCTGTACATCACGACCGGCGGGAAGGAGTACAAGGACTTCCTGCTGGCCTCCCCGCACCACACCGGTGACATCTGGCGCGACAGGGGCTTCGACTGGGGCAACACCGCCCAGCTCGGCCGCCTCGATCTGGCCACCGTGCCCAACGCCCTGCCCGACCGGGCGCGGGTGCGGCGCTCCGTGGTCGAGGGCGCGGAGAAGTACCTGGCGGTCCAGCGGGCACACCCGTACGGGCTGCCGTACAACCCGCCGGACTTCGACTGGGGCTCGAACAACCTGGTGCTGAACAACATGGTCGTCCTGGCCACGGCCTACGACCTGACCGGGCACGAGAAGTACCGGGCGGCCGTACGCGAGGGCATGGACTACCTCCTCGGCCGCAACGCGCTCAACCAGTCGTACGTGACCGGCTACGGCGAGGTGGCCTCGCACAACCAGCACAGCCGCTGGTACGCGCACCAGCTCGACCCCGCGCTGCCCAACCCGCCGCGCGGCACCCTGGCCGGCGGAGCCAACTCCGGCATCCAGGACCCGCTCGCGCAGCGGCTGCTCAAGGGCTGCAAGCCGCAGTTCTGCTACATCGACGACATCGAGTCGTGGGCGACGAACGAGCTGACCATCAACTGGAACTCCCCGCTGGCCTGGATCTCCGCCTTCCTGGCCGGCAAGGGCGGGCGATCCTCGTGAACCGCGTTGCGGACGCTTCGTTCAACGGAATACTGTCGGCGCATGCCCAGGGGAACCTCTGAAGTCAGCGAGCCGATGTACTTCGTGCTCACCGCCCTACGCGCGGGCCCGCTGCACGGTCATGCGATCAGCAAGTCGGTCAAGGAGCTGTCCGGGGGCCGGGTCACGCCCTCGGTCGGCACCCTCTACGGCATCCTGGAGCGCCTGAACGAGCGGGGCGTGATCACCGTGGACAGAGAGGAGACGGTCAACGGCCGCAACCGTCGCTACTTCCGGATCACCGACGAGGGCCAGACGCTGGTCGAGGCCGAGGCCAGGCGCATGCACGAGGCGGCCCAGCTCGTGCTGCGCCCCATCACATGACCGCCACCGCGCCCCAGCCCCCGACCGCCCTCGAACGTCGCTACCGCAGGCTGCTGCTCGCGTATCCGCGGAAGTACCGCGCGGCGCACGGTGACGAACTGCTAGACGTCCTGCTGGAGTCGGCCGACTCCGGCAGGACCCTCCCCGCGCTCAGGGAGGCGTGGGGCCTGCTGACGGGCGGCGTGCGCAGCCGCGTCGCCCACCAGGCGACCGGCAGCGCGTGGGTGGACGGCCTGCACCTGGGCGTCACGGCCGTGGCGGCGGCGAACCTCGCGGCGCTGCTCCCCTACACCGGCGCCATGCCCCTGTGGACGCTGCTGTCGGCGCTCTCGCTGCTGGCCGTCCTGCGCCGATGGGTGCTGGCGGCGTTCCCGCTCTCCCTCGTCACAGGCGTGAAGGCGGTCGCCGTCGCGGCCGGACGGCAGGCGTTCGACCTGACGCTGGTGCCGGTCGAGCCCTCCTTCCTCACCGACCGAGGTCTGTTCGCGGACAGCAGCCCCTTCGCCGTCACCGCAACCTACGCGGTGACGCTGATCGGGCTGCTGGTGCTCGCGTCGAGACGGCGGGAGGCGCTGCGAACCAGGTCGTGGTGGTGGCTGCCGGCCGCCGTGGCCATCTCGTGGGCGGGTCCCCGGTGGATGGAGGAGGACACGACGTTCCCGCTCAGCCTGAGCAGGCTGGCGGTGGAGGCGGCGGTGCTCGGGCTGGCCATTGCGTGCTGCTACCTGACGCGCGACCACCGCTGGGCGCTCGCGTCGGGCATCTACCTGCTGGTCACGTCCATCGAGCTGACCACGCACGCCGAGGCGCTGACCAGGCAGCACCTGGCCTACTGGGGCGTGCTGGCCGTCCTGACCCTCGGGGCCGCCTCCGCGCCCTTCAGGAGGCGGCGGCACTGTCTGGATTGACCATGCTTCGTTAAACGGAGTATGGTCTCCCGCCATGACGAGAAAGACGCTGCCTACTGCGCTGCTCGCCCTCGCCGTCCTCTGCGGCTGCGGGGGCGCCGCAGAGACCACCGCCCCGCCCTCTCCCAGCCCGGCGGCGGCGGCCAAGGACAAGAAGCACCAACTCGAAGCCGCCAAGGCCGACTGCATGAAGCAGAAGGGCTTCAAGTACGTCGCGTGGGTGAAGCCGGAGATCCCGACGGGCGAAGAGGACCGCCTCCGGGATGCGGGCGACTACCAAGCCATGCGGAAATATCGCGAAAAATACGGCTTCGGGATCTTCGCCGAGTACGTCTACCCCCAGGAGATGGACACCCCGCAGGCCCAGGCCGAACGCGGCGCCGCGGACCCGAACGCGAAGATCCAGGAGGCGCTCTCCGACACTCAGCTGGGCGCCTATTACAAAGCCAAGGACGCCTGCATGGCCACGGCGGGCAAGCAGGTCCTCGGCGTGACCCTGAAATCGAATATCGACTACTACAACCAGATAGCGATGGCCAGGAAGCGGGCGACCTCCAGCACGCTCGACACCGACCCCAAGCTGATGGAGCTCTCCACCGCCATGGCCACCTGCCTGAAGGGCAAGGGCTACACCGTCGGTGACACCACACCGACGGCCATGGCCAAGCGCGGCGAGACCGCTTTCTCCGAGCAGCAGGACAAGTTGGGCCGGGAGCAGGACGACACCGTGCCCGACGTCCCGTCCCCGGGGAAGAAGGGCCAGCGCCAGGAGATCCACATGCCGAGGCTCACCGCTGAGCAGGCCAAGCCGTACCTCGCCAAGGAGATCAAGGCCGCGCTCGACGACCTGGAATGCGGCAAGGACTTCTACCCGGCCTACACCCCGCGGAAGTCGGCGATCGACGCGCAGATCCGGGCGCAGTTCGCCTACTGACATCGCCGGCCTGCCCCTATGGACTAAGGACGATCTTCACCATGCTCACCAGATTCCCCGTGACCGCCGCCGCCCTGCTGGCTCTGGCCGTGCTCTCCGGCTGCGGTGGCGCCACCGAGAGCGCCGCCTCGCCCTCGGCGAGCGCGACGGCGGCCAAGGACAAGAAGTACCAGTTCCAGGCGGCCAAGGCCGACTGCATGAAGCAGAAGGGCTTCAAGTACGTCCCGTACGTGTATCCGGAGCCGAAGGGCACCGACGAGGGACGCCTCCGGGCAGCGGGCGATCACCAGGCGATGCGGAAATATCGCGAAAAATACGGCTTCGGGGTCTTCGCCCTGTACGTCTACCCCAAAGAGCTGGGCAACCCGCAGGTCAAGCCCGACAAACCCGAAGCAGTCGACCCCAACTGGAAGATCCAGTCCTCGCTCTCCAAGGCACAGAACCAGGCGTACCGGAAAGCGATGGAGGCCTGCGAGATCGCGACGGCCAACCAGCTCTTCGGCCTGAATCTGAAGCAGGGCACCGACTACTACCGCCAGGCGGGCGTGGCCTCGAACCGGGCCGTCAGGACCACGGTCAACAGCGACCCCAAGCTCGTGGAGCTGGCCGCCGCCATGGCCACCTGCCTCAAGGGCAAGGGCTACGCGATCGCGGACACCACGCCGATGGCCATGGCGGAGCGCGGTGAGGCAGAGTTCCGCGCCCAGGAGGACAAGCTGGGCAGGGCGCAGATGAAGGATGTGCCCGACGTCGCGCCTCCGCGGAAGGAGGACGAGATCCCGATGATCTACGCACCGACGCTCACCCCCGAGGACGCCAAGCCGTACCTGGCGAAAGAGATCAAGGCGGCACTCGACGACGTGGACTGCGGCAAGGACTTCTACCCCGCCTACCTCCCGAAGGAGTCGGAGATCAGGGCGCGGGTCAACGATCAGTACGGCATGTGAATGAAACCACGCAATCTCCTCGCCGGCGTCGTCGCCGGTGTCGTGCTCGTCGCCGGGGCGGGATGGGCGGTCAGCACCCGGTTACGCTCCCCCGCCGACGAGGCGGCCCGCCGGGCCGCGCCGAGAGCGTCGCTGATCACCGCCGCCGTCGAGCGCCGCAAGCTGGTCAGCACCGTCGTGGTCAGCGGCACGCTGGAGTACGGCTCGCCGCTGCCGATCAGCCTGGCCGGGGTGGTCGGCGGCACCTCCGAGCTGCAGCGCGCCACCCGGGCGCCGCGCCGGGGCAGGCTCAAGGAGGGCGCGGTGCTGATGGAGGTCAACGGCCGCCCGGTGTTCGCGCTGCGCGGGTCCGTGCCGATGCACCGGACGATCGCCCCCGGCACCAAGGGGGACGACGTCCGGCAGCTCCAGCGGGCACTGCGCCGGCTGGGGTACGGCGCCCCCGCCACGGGCGTGTTCGACCGGGCCACGATCTCGGCGGTCACCCGGATGTACGCGAAGAAGGGGTACGAGGCCCAGCAGCCCACGCTGCTCGACCGGCAGCAGTACGACACGTTGCGCAAGGCCGTACAGACCGCCCAGGAGACCCTGGCGAGCGAGCAGCAGGCCCTCGACCAGGGACGTGACGTCCTGCCGCTCAAGATCAAGCTGACCAACGCCAAGGTGGACCTGAAGTCGGCCGAGCGGGCGCTGAAGGAGGCGCAGTCGCAGGAGACGACGCCCGAGGACGAGACCAGGCTGGCGGCGGCGGACGCGGCCGTGCGCGCGGCGGAGGAGAAGCTCGCGCAGGCGGAGCAGGAGCTCGCCGCGGCCAGGAACCCGCCGACCCCGCCGGCCTCGGGGGCCACTCCCGGAGCCACTGCCGCGCCGCAGCCCACCGCCTCCACTGACACGAGCCTGCTGGAGATGCGGGTCGAGAACGCGAGAGCTGACCTGGCGGCGGCGCACGAGGCGCGCGACCGGGCCCTGGAGGAGGCGCGGCAGGCCAGGGAGAAGCGGCTCGAGGAGCTGCGCAAGGCCGTGCGCACGGCGAAGGAGGCCGAAGCCACGGCCGAGCAGGCGCTGCGCCAGGCCAGGCAGCTCTCCCCCACCAGGCTCAAGGTGGCCGGCGCCAGGAAGGACGTGGCCGCGGCCAGGTCGATGCTGGCCGAGTTCGCGCGTACGTACGGGACCTCCATCCCGCCCGGCGAGGTGGTGTTCCTGCCGAAGCTGCCGGCACGGGTGGAGAAGGTCTCCGTGAAGCCGGGGCAGCAGGTCCAGAACGAGGTCGCCACGGTGACCGGCTCGACGTTCTCGGTGACCGGGTCGGTCGAGGCGACGGAGGCCGACCTGCTGCGCACGGGCATGGAGGCGAGCATCGAGCTCGACAGCGGCAAGACGTACAAGGCGACGCTCACCGCCGTCGGCGACCAGGCCAAGGTGCCCGGCGCCGAGGAGCCGGCGAACGGGGCGCAGCCGGTCCTGCTCACGCCCACCACGACGAAGGGGCTCAAGGCGGGCACCGCGGTGACAGCGCGCGTGACCGTGGGGGCGACCGAGAGGCCGGTGCTGGTCGTGCCCGTGGCCGCCGTGATCACGGCCGCGGACGGGAAGGCGCGGGTGCAGGTCGAGTACGCCACCGACAAGACCAGGGAGGTCGAGGTGCGTACGGGCCTGACCGCCGACGGGAACGTCGAGGTCAACGGCGCGCTCAAGGAGGGCGACAGGGTGGTGGTCAGCGGTGCCTGAACCGGTGATCTCGCTGGTGGACGTGGGCAGGGAGTTCCCCACGCAACCGCCGGTCCGAGCGCTCGACGGCGTCACGCTCCGGGTGGACAAGGGCGACTACCTGGCCATCGTGGGCCCGT
The DNA here is from genome assembly GCF_040654115.1 of Nonomuraea sp. NPDC050786. Classification (NCBI taxonomy): domain Bacteria; kingdom Bacillati; phylum Actinomycetota; class Actinomycetes; order Streptosporangiales; family Streptosporangiaceae; genus Nonomuraea; species Nonomuraea sp. NPDC050786. The sequence continues at coordinate 13,552 of NZ_JBFAHJ010000006.1, read as the reverse complement.
CGGGCTCCGGCAAGTCCACCCTCCTCAACGTGCTCGGCCTGCTCGACCGGCCCACCTCGGGCAGCTACCGGCTCGACGGGACGGAGACCACGACCCTGCGCGACGGGGCCAGGACCCGGCTGCGCGGCGACCGGATCGGCTTCGTCTTCCAGGCCTTCCACCTGCTCTCCCACCGCAGCGTGGTGGAGAACGTCATGCTCGCCGAGATCTACCGGAAGCAGCGGCGTGGGGGCAGGCGGGAGCGGGCCCTGGCGGCGCTGGAGCGAGTCGGCCTCGGCCACCGGACGGGCTTCCTCCCCGACCGGCTGTCCGGCGGCGAGCGCCAGCGTACGGCCATCGCCAGGGCCCTCATGGGCGAGCCGTCGCTGCTGCTCTGCGACGAGCCCACCGGCAATCTCGACAGCCGCAACACGGAGGCGGTGCTGGACCTGTTCGACGAGCTGCGGGGGCAGGGGCTGACGATCGTGGTCATCACCCACGAGCAGGAGGTCAGCGAGCGGGCCGGCCGGCGCGTGCGGATCACCGACGGCCTGCTGGTGGAGATGTGATGCACATTCGCGACCTGATCGGCGAATCCGTCGCCGGCATGCTCGCCAGGCCGGTGCGCTCGGCGCTCACCACGCTCGGGACCGTGCTCGGCATCACCACGCTGGTCATCACGCTCGGCGTGGCCGCCACCGCGGGCAACCAGATCGTCGGCCGCTTCGACGAACTGGTGGCCACGGCCATCACGGTCGAGGTGCCGGAGTCGCCGGCCGCGCCGCTCGTCGAGTGGGACGCGATCGACCGGCTGACCAGGCTGCGCGGCGTCGAGTCCGCCGCCGCGGTGGCCGACTCCAAGGACGGCGAGAACGTGTCCGTGCGCGCCAACGACATCGTGGACCCGACGCGGGTCACCACGCAGACGTTGAGCGTGCTCGCGGCGACGACGGGGCTTCCTGAGGCGGCGCGCGGCAGGATGGTGCAGGGCAGGTTCTACGACGTCGGCCACATCCGGCGGCGCGACCGGGTGGCGGTGATCGGCGACCAGGCGGCCAGGATGCTCGGCGTCACCCGGCTCGACCGGGCACCGGCGATCTTCATCGGCAAGCACGCGTACACGGTCATCGGGATCCTGGGCGACCTGCGCCGCGAGCGCAACCTGAGCACCGCCGTGCTCGTGCCGCCCACCGTGGGCCGGCAGTTCGGGCTGCGGGACGTCACCCGGGTGCTGGTCAACACGAGCCTGGGCGCCGCCGGGCTGATCGCCCGGCAGGCGCCGACCGCCCTCAGCCCGGGGAACGGCGACATGCTGCAGGTGGTCGCCCCGCCCAGCCCGACCAGGGCACGGGACCAGGCGCAGGACGACGTCAACGCGCTCTTCCTGATCCTCGGACTGGTCTCGCTCGTGGTCGGGGCGGTCGGCATCGCGAACGTCACGCTCGTCACGGTGATGGAGCGCGTCCCGGAGATCGGCCTGCGCCGCTCGCTCGGCGCCGCCCGGCGGCACATCGCGGCGCAGTTCCTGCTGGAGTCGACGCTGATCGGCCTCACGGGCGGCGTGATCGGCGCCGCCCTGGGCATCGTCACGGTCGTCGGGGTCTCGGCCGCCAAGCAGTGGACGCCCCTCCTGGACCTGCGACTGGCGGTCGCGGCCCCGGTCGCGGGCGCCGTCGTCGGCCTGCTGGCCGGCCTCTACCCGGCGCTGCGGGCGGCCCGGATGGAGCCCGTGGACGCGCTCAGGTAGGGCCGCTCAGTCCGGCGCCCAGTACTTCTGCATGATCTTCTCCAGCTCCCGCACGACCGGCTGCCAGCTGGGCGGCAGCGTGTAGCGGGTGGCGCGCTGCTTCTTATACCCAAGCGTGTACTTGAGGAAGTCCGCCCCCTGCGGCTGGGGCTCGGAGCTGCCGATCTTCAGGCTCTTCAGGTACGTCTGGAGCGTGCGCTTCTCCTTGCCGGTGAGGCACTTGTCGACGGTCGGCCCGGTACGGCGGCTCAGCCGGACGCAGAAGGTGTCGTACACGATCACGCGGTCGTGGAACCCGGCGAACCCCCCTTCCTTGCTGAAGTCGACCAGCACCTTCTTCCGCGCGGCCGCCTGCGCGGGCGTCATGGACGCGGTCAGCGCCAGCAGGAGCACCGGCAGGAGCAGGATTCGCCATATCTTCACATCTCCATTGACGTACAAGAGGGCCGGACGGCTCAAGCGCGACACTCCTCAGCGCACATCACGGTGGGCAGCGGCGAGCACCAGGAGCGGGAGCGGCAGCGCCGCCAGCCACCATGCGTGGACCGCGTCCCACTCGGCTGTATCGGGCACCGGCCAGGCATCGGCCATCTGCGTCGCCCCGTAAAGGACGAACAGGACGGCGGCTCCGGCCAGCCCGGCCGGCCTGGCGTGGTTCCGCCGCACGGCGGGCGCCGCCCCGGCCAGGCCGGCGAGCACGCAGAGCGCCGCCTCCACCGCCGCGCCGGACAGGGACGGGCTGCCGGGCGGCACCCGCAGGGCGACGACCGTGTACGTGGCCGCCCAGGCGACGGCGACAGCCGCGCCCGCCATGAGGGTCCGGGCCCACTGCCGGACCCAGCGGGGCACCGGCACGGCCCCGGTGCTCGCCTCCATCCCGTCCACCAGGGCGAACGCGGCGGCCGCCCCGAGCAGCACCCCGGCCATCCTGAGCAGCAGCAGCCCGTGGCCGGGCTCGAGGTCCGCACCCGGGCTCACCACGACGGCCAGCAGCAGGGCGAGCGCGGCGGCGACCACGACGGGGAGCCAGTCGATCGCGCGGGCGAGCGGGCGCAGCAGGGCGATCACGGGCACGGCTCCTCCTTCACGGGGAACTCCTCGCGCAGGCCCAGCAGCGGCAGGGCCTGCTTGATCGTGGTGCCGGGGGCGGTGAGGGTGTCCCAATGGGCTCGTACGCGCTCGACCGCGTCCGGTCGCTCCAGCAGGCGGCGGGCGTACCCGACCTCGGCGTCCCCGTACTGTGCGCCGTGGAGCTGGCCGGGCACGACGAGCGAGCCGTCGGCCCCCATCGGCACCTCCTTCATGCTCACGGGGAGATCCGGACCATGAGGTCTCCAGGCCTGCGGCGGCGGGGCGTCGAGCAGCGGACCGGCCCGCCCGACCAGCCAGAGCGCCACCATCGCCTGGGCCCGGCCGGTGCCGCACCCGGTGAGGCCCGTGACCGCGCCGGCCACCTGACCGACCAGCAATGCCTGGTGCAGGGTGGGATCGGTGGACCAGACGGTCCAGGTGACCGGCTCATCCGTTTCCAGCATGGCGCCAGGGCTGGCCACCCGCTGGCGGACGACCGGGATCCGGGCGCGGGCGCGTTCCGGCACGGCGGACAGGACAGGGTGCAGCGCCCTGCCCCAGACCGGGATCCATGCCACGTACTCCGGATACACGCAGTAGGAGACGCCCTCATAGGCGCGGCACACCTGTGCGGGCAGCTTGGTTCCGCTCCTGGCCGAGGCGGTGGCCGCCATCCCCGCAGGCACCGCCACGGCCAGTGCGGTCAGCAGCACCACGGCCCGGACCGGGCGCAGTCCGTGCCTGAGCAGCGCCCCTGCGGCCAGGACGACCCCGAGCGCCACGAGATAGGCCAGGTGCTCCCTGGACGGTCTGGGTCCCCACCCCAGGCTGTGCTCCAGCACCAGCGGCAGGAACCCGCCCGCGTACTCGCCCCGCGGGTTCACGGCCACGGCGAAGGCCAGCAAGCAGATCAGCAGCGGCGGTACCACCAGCCACGGCGTCCAGCGGGCCAGCGCCGCGCCGAGGCCGGCGGCGAGCGCCGCCAGGGCCACCCCGCCCAGCGCCTCGTAGACGTCGATCCGCCCGGCCACCGGACCCGTCACCCACACGTACCCCAGGTGCGCGGCGATCATCACGGCCGCGATGAGCGCGCCCACGACGGGGGCCGCCAGCACCACGGCCCTCGTCCGGGTCACCGCCCGCCCGGGCAGCGCGCCCAGCGTCTCCGGCAGGCCGTGGCGGCGGTCGCGCCCGGCGGCCAGGTTGGCGGAGATCAGGACGGCGGCCCCCACGATCGTCGAGGCCGTGACGGAGCCGATCGTCACCATCGTCATGTCGGGCAGCCAGGCGCTGCTCCCGGCGACCGCCATGGCCAGCGCCAGCGCCGCCGCGCCCCACAGGACGGGGCTGCGCAGCAGCCGCCGCGCCTCGAAGAGCACCAGCGAGCCGGTCACGCGGTCACCTCCACGGGCTCGTCGAGCAGCAGCAGGTAGCCGTCCTCGACGCCCGGCTCGGCGGGCACGCCGCCCGGCGGCCGGTCGCCGAGCGCGCGGTAGCGGCCGTCGGCCGTCCGCCAGAACAGCCGCGCCGCGTCCGGCGCCCGGTCCGACAGCCAGACCTGCCCGCGCGCGGCCCCGGCCAGCTCTCCCGGCGTGCCCTCGAACACGCTCCTGCCGCCCTTCATCACCACGACCCGCTCGCACAGGGCCGCGACGTCCTCGGTCTGATGGGTGGAGAGCAGGACGGTACGGTTCTCGCCGAGCCTGGAGATGAGCGCCCTGAACCGCATCCGCTGCTCCGGGTCGAGGCCGACCGTCGGCTCGTCGAGTATGAGCAGGTCAGGGTCGCCGAGCAGCGACTGCGCCAGGGCCAGCCGCTGGCGCATGCCCCCCGACAGCTTGCGTACCTTCGTCCGCGCCCGGTCGGCCAGGTCCACCTCCGCCAGCACCCTGCGTACCTCGCGGTGCCGGTCGCGCCTGTCGGTCAGCTCTTTCAGGATCGCCACGTACTCCACCAGCTCGAACACCGTGAAATGCGGGTAGAAGCCGGGGTTCTGCGGCAGGTAGCCGAGGCGGCGGCGCAGCTCCGTGCGCTGCGCGCGGTCGGCGGGATCCAGCCCGAGCGCGCGCACCTGCCCGCCGTCCGGCGCCAGGGTGGTCGCCAGCGTACGGAGCAGCGTGGTCTTGCCCGCGCCGTTACGGCCGAGCAGCCCTGTCACGCCTGTGCCGAAGTCCAGGTCGAGCGAGTCGAGCACGAGTCTGCGGCCGAAACTCTTGGTCAGGCCGCGAACGATCAGTTCCATACGGGTTCTCCGGGGTCGAAGCGGGCGCGCCGCAGGTAGACGAGGGGAATCAGGATCAGCGCGGCGAGGGCGTACCCGATCTGGGCCTCGAGCGAGAACGCCAGCTGCTCGCCGCCCACCACCGCGCAGACCCACCCGGCCCCGAACACCGACGCGGAGATCGGCGGCGACACCCACGTCGAGAGCGCGAGCATGGCGACGGTCAGGGCCAGCGCGGGCAGCAGCCACGCGGCGGCGAGCCCGGGCGGCCCCGGCAGCAGCGGCGCGGCCAGCCCCGTCAGCACGACGGCCGTGGTCAGCACCGCGACCGCGCGCAGCAGCAGCGACCGGACACCCGCCATGGGCGTGGCGGCCTGCAGCTCGTAGACGGGATCGACGTGCCGCCCGTAGGCCAGCGCCACGCCGGCCAGCGGCAGCACGGGCGCGACCGCCAGGAAGGGCAGCATCGCGTACGGCTCCAGGCCCGGGTGGCGCGCGGCCAGCTGCCCGGCGCCCACCGCGAACGCCAGCGTCGATGCGATGGCCACCAGCCATCCCCTGGCCAGCGCGGGTGTGGCCGCGAGGAACACCGCCACGTGCTCGGGCACCCCGGCTCTCCGCAGCAGCCGCGCGAGCGGCCGCGGCCGCGGCCGGTCGACCACGTCCTCGATCCCGGCCCAGCTCGTGTCGAGCCACTCCACGCTGTACGGCACCGCCGCCCGGCAGCGCGCGCATCCGGCGAGATGGCTCTCGACGGACATGACCTGGGCGGGTTCGAGATGGCCGGTGACGTAGTGCTCCATGAGCTCGGCCGGGAGGTGCCATTGACCGTTCATGCGAGAAACCCCCTGAGCTGTGCCTTGGCCCGCATGACGCGGGTCTTGACGGTCCCCACGGGCACGCCGAGCAGCTCGGCGGCCTCTCTGGTGGTGAGCCCGTCGAGTACGGTGGCCTGGATCGCGGCGCGCAGCTCGGGCGACAGCCTGGCCAGCGCCTCGCCCAGGCGGCCGTGCTCCACCCCGACCAGGACCGTGTCCTCGGCCGACTCGGTGATCAGACGGGCATCGGGCTGCGGAACGGCCGGGGCCGCCGGGCGGCGCAGTGCGGAGATCAGGCGGCGGATCGCGATGGTCCAGATCCAGGCGGCCGCCTCGCCCTCGGAGGCGCGGAAGCGGCGGGCGTCCCGCCAGACGGACACGAACGTGTCCTGGAGGGCGTCGTCCACCAGGTCGGGGTCGGCGCAGCGGCGCGCCAGCCGGGCCCGCAACCAGGGGGCGTGCCGCTGGTGCAGCAGCCGCAGCGCCTCCACGCGCCCGGCGGCCACCCCTGCCAGCAGCTCGGCGTCGTCGCTGTCCGGGCCGATGGGAGGCGGCTCTCGGCGCCGTGCCGGGAAGAGGTGCATGTCCCCTCTATCGCATCGCGAGACGGGATCGGTTCAGCTGAGTGGCCCTCGGTGTCTCGGGCAGGAGGGAGACGTGGCACTACGGATCGGGGCGCCCGTGTCGCTGTCCGGCAGGCACGCCCGTTTCGGCGAGCAGGTCGCGCTCGGGCTCGCGACCTGGCGCGCGCTCGACGCGTCCGTGGAGCTGGTCGTCGAGGACGACGGCAGCGAACCCGGGACCCTGGACGTCGTGCTCCCCCGGCTGGCGAGGCAGTGCGACCTCCTGCTGGGGCCGTACTCGACGCAGCTCATGCGGCGGGCGGCCCGCCTCGGCGCCGCGCTGGACCACCTGGTCTGGAACCACGGCGGCGCCGGGGACGACGTCCAGGCGGCGCACCCAGGACATGTCGTCTCGGTGCTGACCCCGGCGAGCCGGTACGCCGAGCCGTTCATCCGCCACCTCGTGGAGACCGGCGATCGCAGTCCGCTCCGGATCGTCTACGGCAAGGGCGGCTTCGCCCGGCAGGTGGCCGACGGCGCCGCGCGGGCCGCGAACGAGCAGGGCATCCCGGTGGTGCGCGGCGGCCCGGTGGAGGACTCCTGGAATCTCCTGTGCGCCGGCTCCTTCGACGAGGACGTGGCGGCCGTCGAGCGGGCCGGCCGCTCGCGGGTGATCTGCGCCGTGGCCGCGGGGGTTCGGGAGTTCGGGGCGGCCGTGGGCGATCCTCGGGGGGTTTACGGGGTGGCGCAGTGGTTCCCCGGTCTCGGGAGCGAGCCGGTCGTGGGGATCTCCGAGCGGGACTTCCTCGACGCGTATCAGGAAAGGGCCGGGAGGCCGCCGGACTATCCCGCCGTCCAGGCGGTCGCCGCTGCGATCATCGCGACCCGCTGCGCCGAACTGGCGGGCGGCGTCCGGCGCGCGGAGCTGTGGCCGGCCGCCGCGGGCCTGCGGACGGTCACCTTGTTCGGCGATTTCGCGATCGACCCGCGCACCGGCGCGCAGATCGGGCACAGGACGGTGCTCATCCGGTGGGAGAGCGGCGGGCCCGTCGCGGTCTGAGTCAGGAGGTGGGCAGGACGGGCCCGTCGCGGTCTGAGTCAGGAGGTGGGCAGGACGGCCTCGACGCGGAAGCCGCCGTCGTCGTCCTCGCCGGCCTCCAGGGTGCCGCCGGCCAGCTCCACCCGCTGCCGCACGTCCAGCAGCCCCAGGCCGGGGCCGCCGGCCGCGATCCAGGCGGCCGGCCGGCCGGGGGTGTTGCGGACGGTGATCCGTACCGATCCCGGCAGGTAACGGACCAGCACCCGCACCTCCGCACCGGGCGCGTGCTTGCGGACGTTGGCCAGGGCCTCCTGGACCAGCAGGTACGCGGTACGCCCCACACAGCCGGCCACGGGCACCGGCGTCCCGTCCACCGCCAGCTCCACCGGCACGCCCGCCCGCGCCGCTTCCGTGACCAGCGGCCGCAGGTCCGGCAGGGGCAGCCCCAGGTCGAACCCCTCCCCGGTGCCGCGCCGGAGCAGCACCACCATGTGACGCAGCTCCTCCAGCGCCTCGCCCCCGGTTGCGCGTAACTCCTCGGCGACCGCCCTGGCACGCTCGTCGCCCGCCGTCATGGCCAGGACTCCGGCCTGCATCACCATCCGGTTGACCCGGTGGGTGACCACGTCGTGCATCTCGCCCGCCAGCCGCTCTCGCTCCACCCGCTCGGCCCGCTCGGCCAGTTCGCGGCGCAGGCGTTCGCTGGCGGCCACGTACATGCCGTAGAGGGCGGCCAGCGCGATCGCCGTCTCGGTGCGGAAGATCAGGGGGAGCCGGTCGGGGAGGGCCAGGACGGCGAGGGCCAGGACGATCACCGGCAGCCACCGCTGGACGGCGCGCCGGCGCCCCGCCGCGTACGCCATCGCGCCGTACGCGGCGAACACGCACGTGGGCGGCCAGATCGGCGCACCGGCAGGCGGCAGCACGCCCGCGACCACCGCCGGCACGAGGAGGGCGATCGCCGTGCCCACACTGATCCAGGCGACGGTGAGCGGCGCCCTGCGCGTCCACAGCACCGGCACCGCCGCCGCCAGCAGGACCACGAGGACCGGACCGGTGTAGCCGGTCGCCAGCGTCAAGCCTCCTGCGACGAGGACCGCGACCGCGTCGATGGGCCGCGGACGGACACCGTCCACCGGCTCATCGTACGATCTTCGTTCCCGGACGGCTATGTCTTGGTGATGCGTACGGCGTCGGCGATCACGTAGCCCGCCGTGGAGGTCCAGCGGCTCACCCCGACCACGTTGTACGTCCCCGCCGCCAGCGTGTACGTCCCCAGCACCCGCCACTGCCCGCCGCCGCTCCGCTGGTCCACGGTGACTGTCTGGTTGCCGCCGGAGGCCGCGACGATGTACGGGGTCGCGCTGTTGTACCCGGAGTTGGCCGGATACCACACCTCCACCCGATAGCTCCCGGCGCTCGGAATGGTCGCCTGGTACCAGGCGGGATCGCTGGCCGAGACCGGATTGGCGAAGCGGTAGTCGGTGCCGTGCAGCTGCGACGAGTAGGTGGAGGTGCCCCAGTTGGCACTGGCGGTGAAGCCCGCGTCGGAGTTGTCGATCACCACGCTGAAGGCGGAGCCTCCTCCTCCCACCGCCTTGCCGGCGCTGGGCGAGCTCTCCTGGTGGGTCCGGGCGAGCGCTGTCACGTAGTACGTGTAGGACCCGGACGCGGCGGTCGTGTCCGTGAAGGAGGTCTGCCGGGTCGTGGCGATCAGGTTCCGGGCGTCGGCGAAGAAGCACGGGTCCGCCGTGGACTGCGCGCCGCTCACCCGGTAGACCGCGTACGACGTGCCCGAGCCCGTCCACGCGAGCTGGACGCCGTTCGAGCCCTGGACGGCCGAGGTGAGCGCGGGCGCGGACGGCGCGGCCGACGAACCGCGGGCCGGTAACAGCGCGGGCCGCGTGTAGTGGGTGTTCACCAGCTTGGTGATCGCCCCGATCCGGTCGGCCTTGACGTCCTTGGCGCTGAAGAAGATGTCACCGACCACCTCGGGATGCCGCCGGTTGTCGGTCAGGTGGTCGCTCAGCTCCGCCGGGTCCTGCCAGGCCGCGTCCTGTCCGGAGGCCCCGGCGCGGTAGGCGGCCTGGCCGACCACGAGCTGCACGCCGGTCCCCCGGACCACGTCGGACCACCAGGCGGTGAGCACCTCGTACGCGGCCGCGGAGTACCCGATGTTCCAGTAGATCTGCGGCGACAGGTAGTCCACCCAGCCCTGCTTCACCCACTGCCTGCTGTCGGCGTAGATCGCGTCGTACGACTGCAGCCCCGAGGTGCGCGAGCCGAGCGGGTCCGTCGCGGCGTTGCGCCAGATGCCGAACGGGCTGATGCCGAACGACACGTGCGGCTTGGCCGCGTGGATGCGCTGGTCGAGCTCGCGCACGAGCAGGTTGACGTTGTTGCGCCGCCAGTCGCCGACGTTGCCGAACGAGCCGCCGTACTGGGCGTACGCGGCAGAGTCGGGGATGGTCTGGCCGCTCACCGGATAGGGGTAGAAGTAGTCGTCGAGGTGCACGCCGTCCACGTCGTACTTGGAGACGGCGTCCATGATCGCGTCCTCGATGAAGTCCCGCACCTCGGGGATGCCGGGGTTGTAGTAGAGCTTCCCGCCGTACGCGAAGCGCCAGTCGGGGTGCTGCCGGGCCGGATGCGTGGACACGAGCTTGCTCGGGTCGTCGTTGTTGGCGATCCGGTACGGGTTGAACCAGGCGTGGAACTCCAGGTTGCGGGCGTGGGCCTCGTTGACCATGAAGGCCAGCGGGTCGTACCCCGGGTTCCCGCCCTGGGTGCCGGTCAGCCACTGCGACCACGGCTCGTACGGTGAGGGCCAGAACGCGTCGGCCGTGGGCCTGACCTGCACCACGACCGCGTTCATGCGTTTCTGCACGGCCAGGTCCAGCCAGGCGCGGAACTCCGCCTGCTGCGCCGACGCGCTCAGCCCCGTGCGGCTGGGCCAGTCGATGTTCGCGACCGATGAGATCCACATGGCCCTGAGCTGCCGCTTCGGGGTGGCGGGATCGGTGGCGCAGGCCATGGCGGCGGCCGGGGAGTAGGTGGGGGCGACGATGCTGACGAGTGCGGCGGTGAGGGCCGCCAGGACGGTACGCACAAGCGCGGTCACGAAGAGAAGTTTCAGCGCGATCAACGAAAAGCGCAATAGTTTTCTCCCCCGAGATCCACCGGCGTCCCGGACGAGGGCGAAAAGTTTCACCTAACTCCCCAGTAATGTCAATTATCGACATATGTCAGGAGATGTCTTACGGTGCAGCCGTCCCCCCTTTACGAGGAGCCCCCATGACCCTCGCCCGCACGGGATTAGCCGCACTAGCCACCTCGACCCTCGCCGGCCTCCTCATCGCCGCAGGCCAGCCCGCCCTGGCGGTGGCCAAGGACACCCCGCTCCAAGCCGCGTTCGCCAAGGCGGCGGCCGCCCAGGACGTGCCCCGCGACCTGCTCGTCTCGCTCGCCTACGCCGAGACCCACCTCGACGGGCACCAGGGCCGGCCCAGTGCCAGCAACGGCTACGGCGTCATGCACCTGGCCAGCAACCCGACCAACCACTCGCTCGAGAAGGCCGCCGAACTCACCAAGCTCCCGGTCGACAAGCTGAAGGCCGACGACGAGGCGAACATCCTCGGCGGCGCGGCCGTGCTGCGCGCCCAGGCCGACGCGCTGGGCCTCGACGAGACGGCCAGGAAGGACGTCGGCCGCTGGTACCAGGCCGTGGCCAAGTACGGCAACGCCTCCTCCCCCGAGACCGCCCGGCTCTACGCCGACGCCGTGTACGAGCAGCTCGGCCTCGGCATCGACACCCGCGGCGTGCGGGTCAAGCCGCAGGAGGTCACCGCCGACCGCGGCGACCTCGCCAAGGCCCCCCAGCTGAACGCGCAGGCAGCAGTGGCCAGCGCCGACTACCCGCCGGCGTCCTGGGTGGCCGCCAGCTCCAGCAACTACACCGCCTCCAGCCGGCCGTCGAGCTACGCCATCGACCGGGTGATCATCCACGTCACCCAGGGCTCGTACGCGGGCACCATCTCCTGGTTCCAGAACTCCAGCGCGAAGGTCTCCGCCCACTACGTGGTCAGGTCCTCCGACGGCGCCGTCACCCAGATGGTGCGGGAGAAGGACATCGCCTGGCACGCCGGCAACTGGACCTACAACACCAGGTCCATCGGCATCGAGCACGAGGGCTACGTCAGCCAGGCCTCGTGGTTCACCGACGCGATGTACCGGGCCTCTGCGGCCCTGACCAGGGCCATCTGCGACAAGTACGGCATCCCGAAGGACCGCACCCACATCATCGGGCACGTCGAGGTGCCCGGTTCCGACCACACCGACCCTGGCCAGTACTGGAACTGGACCACGTACATGAACTACGTGACCGGTGGCAGCACCCCGTCGTGGTCCACGACCATCGACAACAGCACCTCCGGCCAGTTCACCGCCAGCGCCAACTGGGGCACCTCCACCTACTCCACCCAGCGCTACGGCGCCGACTACCGCTTCGCCGACCCCCTCGCCACCAGCGACCCGGCGTGGTACTCGGCCACCATCCCCAGCGCGGGCACGTACCGGGTCGAGGTCTGGTATCCGGACGACCCCGGATACAACAGCTCGGCGCCGTACATCGTGGCGGCGTCGGGCGGCAACCAGACCGTCTACGTCGACCAGCGCTCCGGCGGAGGCGCCTGGAAGAGCCTGGGCACCTTCTCGCTCAACGCCGGCACCTACAACGCCGTCGGCGTGAGCCGCTGGACCTCGGGCACGGGCCTCGTGATCGCCGACGCGGTCCGCATCAGCCGGGTCTGACCATCACCTCCTACGGCCCGCGTCCTCTCCGCAGCGGGGGCGCGGGCCGTACCCTCACCCACCACGCCGAGTTCATCGCCCACATCGACCGGCCAGACCGCGCACCTGACGCAGTGGATCAGCCCGTGACGGGATATCCGATCTCAGCGATGTCCCCCGCCAGGCTGGCCAAGGACACATCCGGGTTCAGCGAGGAGACGACGCTCTGAGTGAGCGGCCGCAGCGCATAGATATGACGGACGGCTTCGAGGTCCATCTCGACCTCGAAATACTCCTGCGCGAACCGCTGGTAGCCCTCTGGACTCCCGTCGAGCAGAACCTCGAACAGCCATTCCGCACTGGCGCACTCCTCTCCGTCCGGGAGGATCTGCACGACCACAGAGCTCCACGCGGCATCCTCATGCTCACGCCAGAAGCACACTGTCGCCCGCAGCGCCCCGTCATCGCAGAACGCGGGTTCCTCCAACTGCGCACGGAATGCTTCCGGCACCCGATGGATCAGGTCGGGCCGGATAGCCGGAGGGTCCCACTGATAGCACTCATGATCGAAGCCACGGGCGAACGCACCTGCGAGAGAGAAGACGATCGAGTACTCGTTGCCGCACCCGTCGCGCATCGAGGCCATCTCTTCCTTGGGCGCCCATTGGGAATCGAAGGAGAAGAAGCGGGACTCCCACTCCGGGCTCATGATGGCGTCCAGCATGGCCATCGCCCGGGAGCGGTCCTGAACGATCGAGATCTCTGGCAACCGACGGATCACTTCATCAACTGACATGGCCCCATCCAAATTCAGTCCACTGACAGTTTCTGCGGGTTCCCGACGAACCACGAGATGACCCAGGAAAGTCGCAGGCGACAAGGGGCTTACGGCGAATCGGTCAGCGTCGAGCACGGCTGCGGCCAGTACGCCGGTCGCCACAACCCGGCACAGCCGAACAACGATCAGCAGAAGCTGGTCGATGTCCTTTCGGCGCTCACCGCTTATCAGGATCGGCTGTCACCCGATACCTACGCCGAGTTCGGCCGTGATCTCGCCGCGGTGGGGCATCCGTACCGTCAGCGTGCCGGTGGGGTGATGTCCGAGAGGCAGCCGGTCTGATCACCGGATCGGACCGTTCGGCGTTCCCAGGCCAGGGCCACGACCACACCGATGGCATAGGCGGCCAGGTCCCATGGGTCGGGGAACGCACCGACCAGGACACCGCCGATCCCCGGCGGGGTCATGCCGACTATTTGGTAGAACTCGACGGCGGCGGCGATCGCGGCCGTGGCCAGGGTGCGGCGTGCGGCGGTGGTGCGCCACAG